>NZ_JAMYSZ010000022.1:0-112006 GCF_040322215.1 Mesorhizobium sp. M0184 | reverse complement strand
TTTCCCGGCCATCAAAAAAGCCCCATTAACTCACCAACCAGGATTTCGCTTCCCCGTGCAAAGCCCTCCTTGTGGGAGAAGGTGGCCGAGCGAAGCTCGGTCGGATGAGGGGTGTTCCAGCTTGGCACCGACGGCAATCCGTCCGACACCCCTCAACCGTCTCGGCGCTGCGCGCCGATCCACCTTCTCCCACAAGGGGAGAAGGAAAGAAGGGTCACCCCTTGGGCGCGGGCGCCGGCACGGGCTTTACGTTCGGGGTTTCCTGCGCCGTGTTGGATTCGATCGGCGGCAGGCCCTTCATCAGCTTTTGCTGCAAGGCGGCAAGCACGTCCGGGTCCGGCTTCAGGTCGCGGGCCTGGTTCCACTGGAAGGTGGCTTCCAGCTTGCGGCCGACGCGCCAGTAGACGTCGCCGAGGTGATCGTTGAGCACCGGATCCTCGGGCTTCAACGAAACGGCGCGTTCCATTTCGCGCACCGCATCGTCGAACTGGCCAAGGCGGTAATAGGCCCAGCCCAGCGAATCGACGATGTAGCCGTCGCTCGGCCTCAGGTCGACGGCCTTCTGGATCATCGCGAGGCCTTCCTTGAGGTTCATGTTCTTGTCGACCCAGGAATAGCCGAGATAGTTCAGAACCTGCGGCTGGTCGGGGTAGAGCTCCAGCGCCTTGCGGAAATTCGGCTCGGCCTTCGGCCATTCCTTCAGTCGCTCATAGGCGATGCCGCGCTGGTAGAAAATGTTCCAGTTGGCGGCGGTCGGCGTCTTCAGCACCTCGACTGCCTTGTCGTAGAGATTGGCGGCGGAGCGGAAATCCTCCTTCGAGGAATAGACGCCGCCGAGCGCCAGATAGGCGCGCATGTCGTCTGGATGCGCATCGACGATGGCCTTGAGGTGAGCGATCGCCTCGTCGTTGCGGTCGAGATCGGCAAGGTTGAGGCCAAGCTGCAGGTCCGAAAGCTCCTTCAGCGGCGAGCCAGCGGGAATGCGGCGATAGAGCGCGATGGCGCCCTCGCCATCTTTCAACTGCTCGGCAACGGCGGCAAGCTGAACGAGCGCCGCGTCGTTGTCGGGCCGCAACGCCAGGGCATATTGCAGATAAAGCCGCACGAACGGCTCGCCGCCGCCGCGGTTGAGCGCGGTGGCGAGATCGAGCAGGATTTCCGAGGCGCCGTCCGACGGACCGGCAACGAAGGGCTCGATCTTTTCGCCCTTGTTGATCTTGTCGCGAAGGGCCGCAATCTCGACCTTGCCGGGGGCGAACGCCTCGGCCTTGTCGAGCACCGACAGCGCCTTGGCCTTGTCGCCTTTGCGGGCGAGGAAAGAGGCGTAGGCCTGCGCGTTGCGCATCCATGTTTCGGGGGCCGCACCGCCTGCCGCCGTGTCCTGCACGGTGGCGGTGTAGAGCGCATCCGCCCTGTCGGGCAGGCCGGAGGCGTCGGCAATCAAGGCACGGTGGAAGGACTTGAACAGGCTGAACCAGTCGGGGCCCTGCAGCTTGTCGATGGAAGCCATGGCCTCGCCGGCGTCACCCGCACCCTGCTTGGCCCAGCCGGTTATGACGCCGGAGATCAGGCGGTCGAGATCGGATTCGAGCGACAGCTTGAGCCAGTATTCGGCCTTGGGGAAATCTTTCTTGTGGAAGGAATCGATGGCCAGCGCCAGGCGCGAGAAGCGCTCGACATCGGGAACCGCCTTGAGCTTGTCGGCATAGACCAGGGATTCATCGAAGCGCCCCTGCGCGATCAGCGACAGCATCAGGCTCTGCTGCAGTCCCGTATCGTTCGGATCGAACGCAAGCGCCTGCTTGTAATAGGAAATGGCGCTGTCGAGGTCGTTGTCGCCGTCGGCAATCCTGGCGGCGAGATAGGCCCCCGAGAAGGATGTGATCCTGACCGGCTCGGCGGTCTGTTTGGCATGCGCCGGCAAAGCCGAGATCGCCATGCCCGTCGCGATTGCCAGCCCCGTCAGCCAGCGCGCATATCCTTGCCGCATCATATCCCTTTCAGCCAAACGCCATCTCCGCGTCAGCGGGATCGCCGTAGACTCGATCTTTACAGGTAAAGCATGGCCTTTTTGGGGTCGTGCTTCAACCCGGCCCGAATTCACAATCGGGTCAAGCAATTAATAAACCATGCCGAAAGAGGTCGCACGACCGCATTGCGGCAATCCGGCAATGGGAAACCGGCGTCACGGCCCTGAAGAAACTCAGGACGCTTGCGAAAGGCTTGCGTCCAGCGCCTGCATGGCGACGGTGACAAGATCGTGCAGCCGCTTTTTCGGCACGCCGTCGCGTGCCTGCACCGAAAGGCCGTGCATCAGCGTGGCGTAATAGTCACCCAGCGTCTCGGCATCGGTATCCGGCTTCAATTCGCCATCGCGCACGGCCTTTTTCAATCGCTCGACGATCGACGCGGTACGCGCCAGCCGATGCTCCGCCAGCCATTGCAGCACGGCGTCATTTTCGACGGCGCAATTGGTCGCAGCCGTCACCACCATGCAGCCCTGCGGCCGCCCCCGCCTCGTATAAATTTCTACGGCGTCGCGAAGCATGCGCTCGATGACGCGCCGGACATTTGGTTCTTGCTCTAGCGCGCGCGTGGCAAAGCCGCCCTCATTGGCCTCGTAAAGCGCCACCGCTTCGCGAAACAGATCCTCCTTCGAGCCGAAGGCGGCATAGATGCGCGCCGATGCGAGGCCAAGCGCCGATACGAGATCGGCCATCGAGGTGCCCTCGTAGCCGCGCCTCCAGAAAGCGTCGCGGGCTTTCTCCAGCGCCTGGTCGCGGTCGAATTCCCTTGGCCTGCCTGCCATGGCGGTCTCCAATTTTTGTCGATCAACAAATAATCCGCTTGACTTCGGATTGCAAATCTCAATTCTTTGTCGATCATTAAATAATTGTCGACACGGAGTCCGGCATGAGTTCACTGGGTCAAGGCGCGCCGCTCGGGGCGATAACGCAGGGAGCAAGCAGGGCGAAACATGGCGCAACGCTGGCGCTGCTCGCCTTCGCGCAGCTCATCATCTCGCTCGACCTCAACATCGTCTTCGTGGCGTTGCCGAAGATCGGCGCCGGCCTCGGATTTTCAGGCCAGACACTGCAGTGGGTGGTCAGCGCCTACGCCGTGTTCACCGGCGGCTTCCTGCTGTTCGGCGGCCGGGCCGCCGACCTGATCGGCCAGCGCCGCGTCTTCATCTTCGCGCTCTGGCTCTACGCGCTCTCATCTCTGGTCGGCGGCCTCGCCTGGTCGCCGGAAATCATCATCGCGGCCCGCGCCGTACAAGGCATCGGCGCCGCGTTCCTGTTTCCTGCAACGCTGTCGCTGATCAACCGCCTGTTCGCCGAGGGACCGGAACGCAACCGGGCGCTCGCCGTCTGGGGCGGCGCGGGCGCCAGCGGCCTGACGCTCGGTTCGCTTGCCGGCGGGTTTCTGACCAGCGCCTTCGGCTGGCCGTCGGTCTTCTACGTCAACGTGCTGTTGGCCGGGATCGCCATCATCTCGGCTTTCGCCATCATTCCACGTGACAGCACGCGGCACGAGCAGCGCAGCTTCGATCTGCCTGGCGCGCTGACCGTCACCGCCGGCGCGACGCTGCTTGTCTTCACCCTGGTTCAGGGGTCTGAATATGGCTGGGGCTCTGGCGCAATCATCGCCAGCGCGCTGCTGGCGGCATTGTTTCTGATTGCCTTCACCGTGATCGAGGCCAACAGCGCCGACCCGCTGATGCCGCTGCGCCTGTTCCACAACCGCAGCCTTGTCGCCGGCATGACGATAACCTTTCTCTACATGGCCACTTTCGGCGCGCTGCCTTACTTCCTCACCGTGCTGCTGCAGAACGTGCACGGCTTCACTGCCTTGCAGACGGGCCTCGCCTTTCTCGTGCCGTCGGTCGCCATCGCCACCGGTACGCAACTCGGCGAGCGTCTGGCAACGCGCTTTTCGACGCGCAGCACCCTGGTCGGCGGCATGATCGTCGGCGGGGTCGGCACAGCATTGATGGTATCAGGCGCGACTGCCGACAGCAGCTATCTGTCCCTCGTACCCGGCCTGATCGTCTCCGGCGTCGGACACGGCATCGTCTGGACCGCAATGTGGATTGCCGCCGCTTCCGGCGTTGCCCATGACCAGCAAGGCGTCGCCTCGGGGATGGCTTCGACGACGCTCAATGTCGGCAACGCCATCGGCATGGCCGTGCTGATTGCGATTGCGAACAGCCAAATCGGCGAATTGTCCGGCAATGCGTTGAAAATTGCCGTCGCCGACGGCATCCAGGTCGCCTTCCGGCTCGCGGCGGCGGGCATCGTCGCTAGCCTGCTGGCAGCAATGGTTCTTCCGGCAAAGGCTCGATGAGAACAAGCGGCGTCCCGGCCTCGCGCCGCGACGCCTGTCAATTCACCCGGCTGATGCAGAAATCGATGACGTCGATCAGCGCCGATTTCTGCGGCGTCGCCTCGAGCGGCGCCAGCGCGTCGCGGGCGATTTCGCCGAAATGGCGGGCGCGCCCGATGGTGTCGGCAATTGCGCCGTGGCGGAGCATCAGGCCGATTGCCTTTTCCAGCCCGGCATCGTCGGCGGCATTGTCCTCGATGGCGCGTTTCCAGAAGCTGCGCTCGGCCTTGGTGCCGCGCCGATAGGCGAGGATCACCGGCAGCGTGACCTTGCCCTCGCGGAAATCGTCGCCGACATTCTTGCCGAGGTCCTTGCTGGTGCCGCCGTAATCCAGCGCGTCATCGATCAGCTGGAAGGCAAGGCCGAGATTCATGCCGTAGGAGCGGAGTGCTGCGCGATCATTGCGCGTCGCCTGAGCGATGACCGGGCCGACCTCGGCGGCAGCGGAGAACAGCGCCGCGGTCTTGGCCTTGATCACCGCGAAATGCTCATCCTCGGTGGTCTCGAGGTTCTTGGCGGCGGCAAGCTGCATCACCTCGCCTTCGGCGATGACCGAAGCGGCGCTCGACAGGATATCGAGCGCTTCAAGCGAGCCGACATCGACCATCATGCGGAAGGCTTGGCCGAGCAGGAAATCACCGACCAGAACACTGGCCTGGTTGCCCCAGATCATACGCGCCGTCTTCTTGCCGCGCCGCATGCCGCTTTCGTCGACGACGTCGTCGTGGAGAAGTGTCGCGGTATGCATGAATTCGACCGATGTGGCGAGCTTGACATGGCCGTCGCCGGAATAGCCGAACATCTGGGCGGCGGCGAGCGTCAGCATCGGCCGCAGCCGTTTGCCGCCCGACGAGATCAGATGGTTGGCTATCTCCGGAATCATCTCGACATCGGAGCCGGCCTTCGACAGGATCAATTTGTTGACGCGCCCCATGTCGGCCGCGGTCAGGTCGATGAGGTCCTTTATCGAGGCGGCTTCGCGCTTCCCGTTTTCAATGTTGAGAACGACACCCACGGCAAAACTCCCAACCTCGATATGCACGACGGCAACATGGTCCCTGGACAGACTCTAGGGTGTCACCCACCGGCGCGGCAAGAGGCGAATTGGCGCGCCGGCTCTGGTACATGATCACGCCTACGTTTACATCAACGCCGCAAACTGCGAGTTTCACCCGATGATAGAGCTCATCCGCACCAACGACGCCGTCATCATTTCGTTTGTCGAATCGCTGATGCGCGATGCCGGCATCGGCTGTTTCGTCGCCGACCAGAATATGAGCGTCCTCGACGGCTCGATCGGCATCCTGCCCCGCCGTGTCATGGTGGACGCCGACAAGGCCGATGCGGCGCGGCGCATCCTGACGGATGCCGGCATCGCCAACGAGATCCGCCAAAAATAATGTCCGCGTCGCCCGCTGCCCTTGTCCCGGACATGCCGGCTCATACGGTCGATGCCTTTCATCGCGGTCGCTTCTGGCTGGTGCAGCCGAGAAAGGCAGGCCACCGCGCCGGCATGGATGCGATGATGCTGGCGGCTGCCGTGCCGTCCTCGTTCGCCGGGCGGCTTGCCGACTTTGGCGCGGGTGCCGGTGCCGCCGGCCTGGCGGTCCTGTCGCGCTGCCCCGGTGCCGCGGCCGTGCTTGTCGAGCGTTCCCCGGAAATGGCGGCCTTCGCCACCACCACGCTTGCCCATCCCGGCAATGCGCATCTCAGCAACCGCGCTTCGGTGCTCGTCGCCGATGTCGCGCTGTCGGGCCGGGCGCGAACGGCCGCCGGCCTCGAGGACAACAGCTTCGATTTCGTCATCATGAACCCGCCGTTCAATGCCGCCGAGGATCGCGCGACGCCCGATCCGCTGAGAAAGGCCGCGCATGTCTCGGAGGATGGGCTGTTCGACAGCTGGATCCGCAGCGCGGCCGCGGTGGTCAGACCGGGCGGCGGGCTGGCCGTCATCGCCCGGCCGGAACAGCTCGGCGCCATCCTCGATGCCATCGCCGGCCGCTTCGGCGATGCCGAGATGCTGGCCGTCCACCCTCGCCCCGAAGCGGCGGCGATCCGCATCGTTGTCCGGGCAGCACTCGGCGCACGCGGCAAACTGTCGATCCAGCCACCGCTGATGCTGCATGCCTATTCAGGCAATGGCCCTTCGGAGCGGGCGGAGCTGATCAATAACGGGCTGGCGTCGCTGTTCGGAGACTGATCCATTCTGATTGCCGGGGTGACGGCATTGCCGTTGGCCGGCGAATTCCTACATGCCTCAAGCAAATCGACCGGAGACCGCCCCCTCGTGAAACGCCTTTTCAACCGCCTGCTGCCGAAATCCTGGCGCTCCACCGTCGTCACCATTCCGGTCATCCGGCTGCACGGCACGATCATGCCCGGCGGCGGCCAGTTCCGGCCGAGCCTGTCGCTCGCTTCCACCGCCGGCCTTCTCGAAAAGCTGTTTTCCTTCGACGCGCCGGCGGTCGCCATCTCGATCAATTCGCCAGGCGGTTCGCCGGTGCAGTCGCGGCTGATCTTCAGGCGCATCCGCGACCTGGCGAGCGAGAAGAACAAGAAAGTCCTGGTTTTCGTCGAGGACGTGGCGGCATCGGGCGGCTACATGATCGCGGTCGCCGGCGACGAGATCTTTGCCGACCCGTCCTCCATCGTCGGCTCGATCGGCGTGGTCTCGGCCTCGTTCGGCTTTCCGGAGCTGTTGAAGAAGATCGGCGTCGAGCGCCGCGTCCACACCGCCGGCCAGAACAAGGCGGTGCTCGACCCGTTCAAGCCGGAAAAGAAGGAAGACGTCGAGCGCCTGAAGGCGCTGCAGCTCGAGGTCCACGAGACCTTCATCGACCTCGTCAAGGACAGGCGCGGCAACAAGCTCAAGGACGATCCCGACCTGTTCACTGGCCTGTTCTGGACGGCCAAAAAGGGGCTGGAGCTCGGGCTGGTCGATGCGCTCGGCGACATGCGCAGCGTGCTGAAGAGCCGATTCGGGCCGAAGACCCAGCTCAAGCTGATCACCGCGCCGCGCGGCCTGTTCGGCCGCTTCGGCCTGTTCGGCTCGAGCTTTTCGGCGCCCGATATCGCCGCCGCCGCGGCAAGCGGCGTCATCGATGCGGCGGAAGAGCGCGCGCTGTGGGCGCGCTTCGGGCTTTGAAAAGCTGGTGAAAGCGTCTAGCATAAATCATCAACCGACCCGACCGGCCGCCTTGCCGGCCTTGCGAGGGAGGAGTTTGACATGCCGCAGATCATTTTCTTCGCCGTCGTCGGCATTGCCGCCTATTTCGGCTACCGCTCCTTCGTCAGGGAAGCCGAGCGTGTGACCGCCAAGGTGCGGCGTACCGAAAAGCAGGCCGCCAACGGTACGATGGGAACGCTGGTCAAGGATCCCAAGACCGGCGAATACCGTCTGGCCAAGGATTGACCGTCGTCCCCCTCGCGGCCGAGCCAGTGAACGCCGAGGCCAGCATCCGGGCATCGCATGCGCACGCCAAGATAAATCTCGCGCTGCACGTCACCGGCCAGCGCGCCGACGGTTATCACACGATCGAAAGCCTGGCTGTGTTCACGCGCTTCGGCGACCGCATCGAGACGGAACTTGCCGACAGCGATGGGTTTTCCGTGTCTGGCAAATACGCCTCCGCGGTGCCGGTCGACGACAATAATCTGGTGGTGAGAGCGCGCGATGCACTGCGGCGCGAGGCCGGTCTCCAGCACGCACCGGCTGTCGCGATCAGGCTCGAAAAGAACCTGCCGGTCGCGTCCGGTGTCGGCGGCGGGTCGAGCGATGCGGCGGCTGTGCTGCGCGCCCTGGTCCAGACCTGGGGACTTGATGTCGGCGATGCCGAACTGGCGCGGATCGGCCTGTCACTCGGCGCCGACGTGCCGATGTGCCTCGCAGCCAAGCCGCTGATAGCCCGCGGCATCGGCGACGAGCTGACGCTCGTGCCGGGTTTCCCGGCGCTGGGTCTGGTGCTCGTCAATCCCGGCACTGCCGTCTCGACGGCCGACGTGTTCGAGGCGCTTGGCCGCCGCGACAATGCGGGACTGCCGCCGCTGCCGCGCAGCCTCGACTTCCACAGCATCCGCAACTGGCTGGAGATCACCCGCAACGATCTCGAGCCTGCGGCGCGCGCAATCCAGCCCGCCATCGGCAAGGCGCTTTCCGTGCTCAACAAGGCCGGAGCCGGTTTTGCCAGGATGTCCGGTTCCGGCGCCACCTGCTTCGGGCTGTTCGAGACCGGCAATGTGGCCAAGCGCGCGGCCGTCGATATCCGCGGCCGCCATCCCGACTGGTTTGTCGCCGCGACGCGAAGCGTGACATCGGAGGTTGATGCCCATGGCCAGGATTGACGAGAGCCGCCCCTTCGTTCCCGTGCGCATCGCGGTACTGACCGTTTCCGATACGCGCAGCCTCGCCGACGACAAATCCGGGCAGACGCTGGCCGACCGCATTGCCGAGGCCGGCCATGTCCTGGCCGCCCGCGACATCGTCACCGACGACCGCGATAAGATTCGCGACAAGGTCCTGGGCTGGTCGAAGGACGAAGCGATTGATGTCGTCATCACCACCGGCGGCACCGGCTTCACCGGCCGCGATGTGACGCCGGAAGCGCTGGAGCCGATCTTCGAAAAGCGCATGGACGGCTTTTCCGAAGTGTTCCACCGCATCTCCTACGACAAGATCGGCACTTCGACGATCCAGAGCCGGGCAACCGGCGGCGTCGTCAACGCCACCTTCGTTTTCGTGCTGCCGGGCTCGCCCGGCGCCTGCAAGGACGCCTGGGACGGCATCTTGAAGCCGCAGCTCGACTATCGGCACATGCCCTGCAACTTCGTCGAGATCATGCCGCGGCTGGACGAGCATTTGCGGCGCGGCTGAGACGAACCGAGGTATCAGCCAAGCGACCTCGGTTTAGCGAATGACCGGCTCGCCGTGAAAACGCCGGCGCGACGGCGGCGACACGCCGAAGCCGACTTCCATCATCAGCCGCGGTGTGCGCGTCGGCACGGTCCCCATATGGAAGCCGAACGGATCCTCGACAAAGCCGAGGCCGGCCTGCCCGGTCAGCGTGACCGGGCTCTGCTCGCCGTAGACGCCCAGCACCTCTTCCGCCGAATGGCCGACCAGCAGCGTCAGCTGGTGCTTCAGGATGCGGCGGTTGTGGGAGCCGCGGACATAGACATGCGGCCCGGTGTCGTTGTCGACCGGCACCAGGTAGAAGAAAAACTTCAGCATGCGCCAGTCGTCGAGGTCGAAATGGTATTTGCCGAGCGAGGCCATGTTCTTGTCGGCGTCCGAGACGCCACCGGTCGGAAAGCTCCACCAGACGCGGGTGGTGATCAGCTTGGCCTGACTGCCGAGATAGTGCGCTGCGATATCGAGAAGCAGCGGATCGCGCTGCACGGCGACCGCAGCGCTGCAGTCGAGGACCCGCTCGAAATAATGGCCGCTGAGCAGCGGACGGCCGAAATGCTTTTCGGCATCGGCGTGTTTTTCGGGCAGGAATTCCAGCCGGCGGTCGAAATTGCCGAAGCATGGCGTGCGCTCGGCGAAGCGGGCGATCTCCTCATGGATGGCGGCCGGCAGCATCAGGCCCGAATAGAGCCCCTCGGTGCGCAGCGCGCCGACGACGGCATCGCGATCGACGCCGGCGAACATCGTTTCACCGACGTTGCGCGCCGGCCGAACGGGCTTTGCACCGCGCCAGTGCAGCCGCCGCGCCGGCATGGTGCGGGCCAGCATGAACATCGGCAGCCATGCCGGATTCTCGCGAAGGTCGGAAAGATAGGTCGGGATGCGGGCGGCGATGCGGCGCAGCGTGCCGCCGTTTCGTGCGATCGCCTCGAGGCTTGCAGCGCCGGACTTGTCAGGGCTTGAAAGGGTCATCGGGGTCCTCAAAATGTCGAGGGAACAGCATCGACGTTAGTCGTCGCCGCTCCGGCACACCCCAAACCCTATTCGCCCATATCGCTGGGAATGGTAACCCCCGGCCAGATTTTGTGCAATGCACAATAAACGACGACCCGCCAGAAAATTTGTTTGGGCGGGGTTCCCTGAACCGGCACGGTAAGCCGTCACTTCCGCGGCGCGACCCAGATCTCGGCGTGGAGCCTCCTGGTCGCCAGGCCGCGGGCGATCGCTTCGGCGCTGCGGGCATTCTTCGACAGCGCGGCGGCCTGACGCTTGCTGATCACCAAGCCTTCGGCGAGAGCGCGATTTCCGGCAAAGACGCGCGACAGGAACGGCGCGCGGCTGCCGCGTGCCCGCGAGAACCGCGCCGCCATGGTTTGCCTGGCGGTATGGGCGACGACCTCGTCGATCCAGCCCTCTCCCAGCCGCGCGCCCGGTTCCAGCAAAAGCAGCCAGTCGCCCTTGGCCTGCCTGATGCCGGCGGCGATGCCGCCGCTGACATAGTGGCACCCGGCATGTTCGGCGACGCGGTGCGTCTGATCGGTCGAGCCGGTGTCGCAGACGAGAACGTCGCGCACCACGCCTTCGACCGCGCCGCCGATCAGCGAGGCGAGCGTGCGGGCAAGGCCCTCCTCGTCATTCAGGGTTTCGATCAGGACGCTGAGCATGTTTAGCCGAATAGCGGAAAGCGGTGGGCAGCGCCAGTTTTTGCGGCGCGCCGCGAGAAAGTTCTTGCTTTGTTCTCATCAATGCGATAGGAATACATTCATGAGCAGAGCGATTCGACAGCGGGCGGACAGTCCCTGGGAAAGGGCCAAGATGGAACAGATCGTGCGTGCCGATATTGCAGCCTTCGGCGCTGGCAGGGCCGAGATGGCGAATGCGATGATCGAGCAGAGCGGCATGCGCGTCCGTCCCGACCGCAATCGCGGCAGGTCGGCGGGCATCAATCCGTCAGGCCGTTTCGAGCCGGTCAGCCGGCATGTGTTCGACGACGGCTGGAATTCGCTGGAGGAGCTGCCGCCGTTCAAGACCGAGGTACAGGTCGAGAAGCCGCGCACCATCATCACCCGCAACGAATCGCCCGACATCTCCTTCGACCGCTCGATCAACCCCTATCGTGGCTGCGAACATGGCTGCGTCTATTGTTTCGCGCGGCCGACGCACAGCTTCATGGGCCTGTCGCCGGGGCTGGATTTCGAATCAAAGCTGTTTGCCAAGCCGGATGCGGCCCGGCTGCTCGACAAGGAATTGTCCAGGGATAATTACCAGCCGCGCACCATCGCCATCGGCACCAACACCGATCCTTATCAGCCGATCGAGAAGCAATACCGGATCATGCGCGAGATCCTCGAAGTGCTGGAGGCGCGCGGCCATCCGGTCGGCATCGTCACCAAATCGGCGCTGGTGACACGCGATATCGACATTCTGTCACGCATGGCCGAACGCGGGCTGGCCAAGGTGGCATTGTCGGTGACGACGCTCGACCGCATGCTGGCGCGCACCATGGAGCCACGCGCGTCGACGCCGACCAAGCGGCTGGAGGCGATCAGGCAGCTTTCGGACGCCGGCATTCCGGCCTCGGTGATGGTCGCGCCGATCATCCCCGGACTGACCGACCCGGAAATGGAGCGCATCCTCGATTCGGCACAGGCAGCGGGCGCACGCGAGGCCGGCTATGTGCTGCTGCGCCTGCCGCTGGAGGTCGCGCCAATCTTCAAGGACTGGCTGCTGCGCCACTATCCCGACCGCTATCGCCACGTCATGTCGCTGATCCGGTCGATGCGCGACGGCAAGGACTACGATTCGGAATGGGGCAAGCGCATGAAAGGCTCCGGCCCGTATGCCTGGCAGATTGGCCGGCGCTTCGAGATCGCCGCCAAACGGCTCGGCCTCAATGCCGAGCGGCGCTCGCTGAGGACCGACCAGTTCGTCCCCGCTGCCAAGGCAACCGAGCAGCTGATGCTGCTGTGACAAAGCGTCTCGCGCCAGCCGCTTGAAGCGGCCGCAGCAGGCGAAAAATCCCGTCCGGCCTGTCCTGTCCCCGGGCTTGCAGACGGTAGCCCCCTCCTGGTCCGGTGCCCCGCCCGACCCGGAGGGGACTTGCGGAGAATCGGAGCCGATGCGAACCTCGCCGCACCATGGCTCGCCCGCGTTCCGATTCTCCGCTTCTCTTCGAAATCGTCGAGAAACCCGACTTCTCGTTCGAGACGAGGGCGATGGCCGAAGGCCTGTGGCCGGTGGCGGGGATGGACGAGGCCGGCCGCGGCCCGCTCGCCGGGCCGGTGGTGGCGGCAGCGGTGGTGCTCGATCCCGCCAACATCCCCGACGGCCTCGACGATTCCAAGCGGCTGACGCATTTGCAGCGTGAGGCGCTGTTCCTGAAAATCCTCGGCTCCGCACTCGCCGTATCGATGGCATCGGTCAGTGCCGAAGGCATCGATGCCTCCAACATCCTCAAGGCCAGCCTGGAGGCGATGCGCCGTGCCGTGGCCGGCCTGTCAATCCGGCCGAAGCTGGCGCTGGCCGACGGCCGCGACGTGCCGCCCGGCCTGCCCTGCGAGGGCAAAGCACTGATCAAGGGCGACCAGCGCTCGCAGTCGATCGCCGCAGCCTCGATCGTCGCCAAGGTGATCCGCGACCGCATGATGTGCGGCTGCGGCAGCCATCATGCGCGTTACGGCTTCGAACTGCATATGGGCTACGCCACTGTGCGCCATCGCACGGCGATCGATCTGCACGGGCCGGTGGCGCGGCTGCACCGCGCCTCCTTCGCGCCGTTCCGGTTCGGCGGCACCGAGGTGCTGGAGGAAGAGGGTTTCTCGGGTTTGGATTGAGCGATTCGGCTAGGTGTGATCTCCCCCCTCGAGGGGGAGATGTCGCCAAAGGCGACAGAGGGGGTCGGTACGTCCTGGCGCGACGCCATGCGGGACGAAAGAGAAGGCTGGCGCTTCACGCGCGGCGACCCCCTCTGGCCTGCCGGCCATCTCCCCCTCGAGGGGGGAGATTACGCGCTCAGCCGCTTTCGCCCACAGAAAAAGCCGCCAGGTTTCCCAGGCGGCTTTCGATGACTTGTCGATGTAGCCGTTCAGTTCAGCTTCGACTTCAAATCCTGCAGGGAGGCGTTGAACAGGTCGGCGCCGGCCTTGGCGTCGATCTTGCCGGCCAGCAGCGCGCGCGCGGCTTCCACCGCGATATCGACGGCGCTGGCGCGCACTTCGCCGATTGCTTCGCGCTCCGCCTGGCCGATCTTCTGCTCGGCCAAGGCGGTACGCCGGGCGACATAGTCCTCGGTCTTCTTGTGCGCCTCGGCGGCAAGCATGTCGGCTTCACGCTTGGCGGCGGCGACGATGGCCGCGGCCTCCTGCTCGGCTTCCTTGCGCTTGCGCTGGTATTGGCCAAGCAGCTGCTGGGCCTCCTCGCGCAACCGGCGCGCTTCCTCGAGCTCGCTGCTGATCTTGTCGGCACGCGCATCGAGCGCCTTGGCGATCATGCCCGGCACCTTGATGTAGATGGCGATGCCGAGGAAGATTACGAGGGCAACCGTTGCCCAAAGCGTCGCGAGAGATGTGGCGTCCATGATGCGCTCCTCACCCGGCCACGGATTTGACCGCGGCCGCGATTTCGGCCTTGCTGGCCTTGCCGCCGACAAGCGCCTCGACGATGGCCGAAGCGGTGTCCTCGGCGATCGTGCCGACTTCCTTCATGGCATTGGCCTTGATGGAAGATATGCGCGCCTCGGCCTCGCCAAGCTTCTGGTCAAGCGCTGCCTCGATCGTCTTGCGGGCAGCTTCGGCTTCCGCCTTGGCCGCATCGTTGGCCTGCTGGCCGATCGCATTGGCCTTGCCCTTGGCTTCCGCCAATTCCTGCTCATAAGCGGCAACGGCGGCATCGGCCTCGCCTTTCAGCCGGGCAGCATGATCGAGATCCTGCGTGATGCGGTCGTTGCGCACGTCGATGATGCCGCCAACGCGCGGCATCACCACCCGTTTCAAGAAGAGATAAAACAGCCCGAAGGTGATTGCCAGCCACAGTAGCTGTGACGGGTACGTCGCCGGATTGAATGGCGGAAACGTGCCGTGCGCCTCGGCGGGCACGCCGGTCCCAGCGCTGCCGCCTTCGACGGCGGGCGCGGACTCTTGCGCAAAGGCAGATGTCACGAACATGGGCTATCCCCGAAATTCAGGCCCGCCGCAGGATCGCGGCCGGCCTGTTCAATTCTTGCCAATGTTCAGCCGAACAAGCATTCAGCCGAACAGGGCGAGAAGCGCGATGAGAAGCGAGAAAATACCCAGCGCCTCGGTCACGGCGAAGCCGAAGATCAGGCGGCCGAACTGGCCGTCGGCGGCCGACGGGTTGCGCAGCGCGCCCGCCAGATAGCTGCCGAAGATGTTGCCGAGGCCAATGCCCGCGCCGCCCATGCCGAGGCATGCGATGCCGGCGCCGATGTACTTTGCTGCTTCTGCGTCCATTTATTCAACTCCTTTGGATCTAAAATTCCGTTGCGATTCCATCCGGCGGCAATGCCGGAAACTCTAAATCAGTGCGAAGGGTGCAGGGCGTCGTTAAGATACATGCAGGTCAGCACGGCGAAGACGTAGGCCTGCAAAAGCGCCACGAGCAACTCCAGAGCCGTCAAAGCCACGGCCATCGCCAGCGGCAGGACCGAACCCGCAATGCCAAGCGTGCCGAGAGCGCTGAGGCTGACGACGAATCCCGAAAACACCTTCAGCGTGATGTGGCCGGCCAACATATTGGCGAAGAGACGAACCGAGAGGCTGACCGGGCGCGAGACGAAGGAAATCACTTCGATCGGAACGACAAGCAACATCATCACAATGGGCACGCCTTTCGGCACGAACAGCTTCAGGAAGCCGAGACCGTGCTTCATGAAGCCGTAGACGATCACGGTTCCGATCACCAGCGCAGCGAGGCCGAAGGTGACGATGATGTGGCTGGTGACGGTGAAGAAATACGGGAACAGGCCAAGCAGGTTGGCGACAAGCACGAACATGAACAGCGAGAACACGAAGGGGAAGAACTTCATGCCTTGCGTGCCCGCGGCGTCCCTCAGCATATTGCCGACAAATTCATAGGCCATTTCCGAGACCGACTGAAGGCGGCCCGGGACGAGGCTGCGGCTCGACGTGCTGAGGTAGAGAAACGCCGATGCGACAGCAACCGTCGCAAGCATGAACAGAGCCGAATTGGTGAAAGACAAGTCGTAGCCGCCGATGTGAATCGGAATGATCGGATGGATCTGGAATTGGTGGATCGGATCGACCTTGTCAGCAGCCACTTTAAATCCCCATCAAAGCCGCAGACGGCTTCAGTATCCTGTTCAATGCGCCGGCATGCGGCGCCTCAATTCATTCTTTCGGATCGCGCGGCTTGTCGCCCGTTCCGAATTCCGACACAAGCCCGGCTGAACGCAGGACGTTGAGCACGCCGGCGCCAAAACCCAGCAGCAGCCCGACTATCAGACCCCATGGCGATGTCCCCGCCACGCGATCGATAAACCAGCCGAGAGCCGCACCGACCACTATCCCGGCGATGAACTCGCTGGACAGCTTGAGCGCCTGGCCGTACCCGGCCGCACTGCCCGCTTTCACGTCGTCTTTCCCCTCGAGCCGGTCCGGTCGTCTTGCCGCAAGCGATGCTTCAAGCTCGCGCCGGCGGCGCTCAAGATCCTCGTCGCGGATGTCGGCTTCATGCTGCTTGCCGCGGCCGGTTTTGCCGGTTCCGTCTGGCCCATTCTTGTCGGCCACGCAACCCCCCTGCCCGGTCAGACCGTCACCGTCCGTCCGCTTCTTAAAGTCGCCGGCAACATAGTTAGAGGGTCCGCGCCCGTCAAGCCACGGGCAGACGTTCAAGCTCAAGTATTTTTTTGTTATAAATCAGCTACTTGCCTGGGTGCGACATCGTGCCCGACGCGGTCGCTGGCGGGCTGCGCCCGAATCCCTACGGCGACGGGCCTTCGATCGGCCGCTCTCGCGCGAAAGATGCAAGGGCTGCCCGAGCACTTAGCTCCAGCCGCCACCATAGGTGCGGTAGAAGATGTGCAGGCCGATCCTGGTCATTTTCTGCATCGTCCGCGCCCAGCCCGGATGGACGTAGTTGGCATAATAATGGGTCGACGAGCCGACTTCCGGAATGAAGATCTTACCGGCTGTAACGGCCATGGCAACATCCTGTGCGGTCTGGTAGGCGGCGGCGTTGTCGATCCGCTTCTTCCGGCCGTCGCAGGCGAAGGAAAACTGGCAGCGGTTGAACCAGTTGTCGTTCTGGTAGACGACGCCGCAGATCGAGTTCGGATAGGCCGGGTTGCGGACGCGGTTGAGGATGACCTGGGCGACGGCGGCCTGGCCACGCACGGCTTCGCCGCGCGCCTCGAAATAGATGCCGTTGGCGAGACAGGCCTGCTCCGGTTTGGAAAAGACGCTCGCGGGCAGCGGCGTCTGCATCCAGGAATGATCGCCCTTGCTCAGCGGCGGAATGAAGCGGCCATCGTTCGGGTCCTCGTCCTGCAGCAAGGCCTCGAAAGGCGATGCCTGTGCATAATCGGGAGCGGACGAGGCGTAGGCGGTCGCCAGCACGTCGGGATGATCGTTGTTGACCAGCGCGGCAAGCATCGCCGGCACGCCGGGATCCGGCTTCTTGTCGACGCGCGTGTGGAAGGCGGCGGCGATCTGGATTTCCTTGCCTTTGATCTCGGGCTTGGCGAAGGCCATCCTCAGGCCGCTGTCCATGCTTGGGCGGAGCAGCGAGGAGGTGCGCTCGAAGATAGAGCCGGCGTTGAAGTTCTTCGGCGGCGAGACGGGCGAGACCTGGATGATGCGGCCCTTCTTTTCGGCACGCGTGATGCGGTTCTCGTCCGGCGTCGTGGCGGCGATGCCGCCCTTGCCGCGAAACGAGACGGCGCCGATGCCGGGCAACTGGACGCCGGAGCCGGAGAGCGAGCCGGTGCTGCTGGAATCGAGGAAGGGCATTTCGGCGGCGTGAACGGAGCCGGCGACGGATTTCTCGACATAGGCGTTCCAGCGGACGCTCGGCGCCTCCAGGCCGGAGACTAGGCTTGTCATGTCCTGATAGGCAGCGACCGTCGGAAAGCCGATCCAGATGCCAAGGCCAATAACGAGGGGAGAGAGGAAGGAACGCTTTTTCTCACCGGCGGCGGCGATAAGCCGCGTCAAAACACGTCGATGCACGGAACTCTCCAGAAACGCAACGGACCCCACTGGAGAGCTACAATGATGCATTAACCTTGATGGGGCGTTAACAGCTTAGAACGTTGTTTTCCCATCTCGTGTCGAAGTCAGGCGCTTTTGCGGCTATCCGTTGGCGGAAGAAAGATCGGCCAGGCGATCAGCGCGCAAATAGCCGCACCCAACCAGACGCCTGCCCACGAGCAGAGCACGAGAAGCCCGGGAATGGCGATCGGCACCAGGAAGAAGGCAATGAAGACCAGGCTGTTGGCGAGGCCGAGCGCCGTTCCGGCCTGGCTGGCGCCGGCCAGCATCGCAAGCTCGGTGTAGGCGACGCCATGCCAGGAGGAGACGCAGATACCGGCCACGACCAGCACCGCAACGATCGCCGGCGACAGCATCGGCGCTTGGCCTGACAAGAATTGGGCCGAAAACAAGACGAGCGCCGCAAGCACGGTGAAGGCGGCCACGCTCAGCATGCTGCACAGACGCAGGAACGACCGGCGGTTGCCGTGACGGTCGGTGTAGCGGCCGCTCCAGACGCGCATGACCATGGCGCCGACCTGCACGGCAGCCAGGCTGGCGCTGATCACGGCTGTTCCCATGCCGGCGAAATCATGCAGGAACACGGGAGCAAAGGTAAGCACCGCCACCTGCGGAAAGCAAAGCAGGCCGATGGCTGTTGCGATGCGCCAGACGGCCGGGTTGCGCAGCGGCGCCGGGCCGGCCGACAATGCCAAGCTGCCCGAATTGGCATCGTCATGCGCCGGCGGCTGATGCAGCCAGCGCCAGGCGAGCGAGGTCGAGACCGCGGATGCAGCCGCCAGAAGTCCGAAGACTGCCGTGAAGCCATGGGCTGAAGCGAGCGATGGCAGCACGAGCGCGCCAAGCCCGCCGCCAAGCGGCACCGCCGTCTGCCTGATGCTCATGGCAAAGCCGCGCTCGCCTTCGCCGAACCAGGCCATGATGGCGCGGCCGCTGGAGCCGTTGACGCTGCCGCCGAGCAATCCGGTGACCAGCAGGGCAGCGGCGAGAAGCGCGATGCCGGGAATATGGGCCGGTGACGGCACGACGAGCGCGGCCATGACAAGCAGCCAAACCGCGGTTGCGCCGAGCCCCGTCAGCAGCACGCGGCGGTCGCCCCAGCGATCGGTCAGCAGCCCCCACGGCAATTCGCTCAGCGCCACGCCCAGGCCGAGAAGGCCAAGCGCCAGGCCGAGTTCGCCATTGGAGAGATGGTAGCCCGAGCGCAGGAACACCGCCGTCGCCGGAATGCCGGAGAAGGTCGCGGAAAAGCAGGCATTGGCGGCGACGCCGATGCCCAGCACCTTCCAGCGATGATTGGGTCGAAGTGCCGCCGCTTCTGACGGGGCGGCAACGGCGGCCGGGCGAAGCGGTTTGCAATCTGCTCGTGTGGCGACAGCGGACATGGTTCAGCTCCTGCATGGGTCGGCTGCATTCGGTCTTGACGCGCTCTCTCTCTACCGCCATAGCTTCGTACTGAATATCAGGAAGTTTTTGACGTAATGTCCCGAATATCAGGATTATTGGCATGCGACGCGTGACATTCGATCTCGAAGTCCTGCGCAGCTTCGTCACCGGCATGGAGCTGGGCAGCTTCGCCAAGGCCGCCGACCGGCTCGGCCGCTCGACCTCGGCAATCAGTGCGCAATTGAAGAAGCTGGAGGACCAGGCGGCGACGCCGATCTTCCGCAAATCTGGGCGTAGCCTGGCGCTGACGGACGCGGGCGAGACCATGCTCGGCTACGCGCGGCGGCTGATCGAGCTCAATGACGAGGCCGCCTCCGCCATCCACGATGTCGAGCTGGAGGGTTGGGTGCGGCTTGGGCTACAGGAGGATTTCGGCGAGGCGGTGCTGCCGGAGGTGCTCGGGCGCTTCGCCCGCGCCCATCCCAAGGTCAAGATCGAGGCCAGGATCGCACGCAGCCATGAGCTTGCCGAACGGATCATTTCGGGCAGCCTCGATATCGCGCTTGCCTGGCACAATGGCGCGACGCTGCCCTACAGCCGGCATGTCGCCGACGTCCAGATGCGCTGGATCGGCCCGGCAAAACAGATCGAGACCAGCCTGCGCGATGGCGAGGCGTTGCCGCTGGTCGCGCTCGAAGCGCCGTGCCTGCTGCGCAGCGTGGCGACCGAAACGCTCGACCGCGCCGGCCTGGCATGGCGGATGGCCTTCTCCAGTCCGAGCCTTGGCGGCATCTGGGCAGCCGTCGCCGCCGGGCTCGGACTGACGATCCGCACCGATATCGGCCTGCCGGCCACCGTCAGGGCGATGACGCCGGAGATCGCGGGGCTGCCCGCCTTGCCCAAGATGGCGCTATTCCTGCATCGCAAGGAGGCCGAGCCCGACCCTGTGGCAGCGCGGCTTGGCGACATCCTGCTGCAGGCAGCGTTGGAGGCGTTGCCGAAAGATGCGCCAGCCTATGAAAAGCTAAGGAGCGTAGCTTAACGCCGACGAGCCGAAAGGGCCGCAGGGCGCTCCATCTTATTGTTTGCCAACAGGGTTCTCAGACCATCAACATTTGCGATTGGCTGTAGGCAACCATGACTTCGTCAGTTGAAGAATCCAGTAATGCTGGCGATCCTTCGCGCCCCCCTCTGTCCTGCCGGACATCTCCCCCACGAGGGGGAGATTGGCAGCTTCGCCGTCCCGCCCCTCTTTCAATGTTGGAGATTGGCGAAAGCGGAGAGGACGGCCAATCTCCCCCCAAGTGGGGGAGATGCCCGGCAGGGCAGAGGGGGGCGCTGTCCCGCCGACGTCTCGCAAGGTTCCGCCAATGATGATCTAGTGGCGCTTCTTTGCCTTGCCGGCGAAAGGATTGTCCGAGGTGCGCAAGGCGATGCGGATCGGCACGCCGGGCATGTCGAAAGCCTCGCGCAGGCTGTTCGAGAGATAGCGGACGTAGGATTGCGGCATCGCATCCGGCCGTGAGCAGGAGACGACGAAGCCCGGCGGCCGCGTCTTGGCCTGCGTGACATATTTGATCTTCAGCCGACGCCCGGCGACGGCGGGCGGCGGATGATGCGCCAGGATGCCTTCCAGCCAGCGGTTGAGCTTGCCGGTCGACACACGGCTGTTCCAAACTCGATGCGTCCGGATGACGGCATCCATCAGCTTGTCGAGGCCACGCCCGGTCTCGGCCGACACCGGCACCGCCTGCATGCCGCGCGCCTGCGGCAGCAGCCGCTCGGTTTTTTCGCGCAGCTCGGCCAGCAACTCCTGGGGATGATCGACAAGGTCCCATTTGTTGAAGGCGATCACCGGGGCACGGCCCTCGCGGATGATCAGGTCGGCGATCTGCAGATCCTGCTTCTCGAAGGGAATGGTGGCGTCGAGCACGATGATGACGATTTCGGCAAAGCGGATGGCGCGCAAGCCGTCCTGCACCGACATCACTTCGAGCTTTTCGTGGATCCTGGCCTTGCGGCGCATGCCGGCGGTGTCGAACAATTTTAAGCGGCGGCCATGCCAGTCCCAGTCGACCGAGATGGAATCGCGAGTGATGCCGGCCTCAGGGCCGGTCAACAGCCGCTCCTCGCCGATTAGTGCGTTGATCAGCGTCGACTTGCCGGCGTTGGGGCGGCCGACGACGGCGATGCGCATCGGCTTGGTGTCGTCATAGCTCGGCTCGGCGTCCGGGTCGGTGATGTCCTCGCCGATCAGCACCTCGCTGGCGGCGACCTCATCCTCGCCGGCCTCTTCGTCCTCGCCGAAGGCGCGCGCCTCGCCAAGTGCCGCGATCACCGCGTCGCGCAAATCGGGCAGCCCCTGGCCGTGTTCGGCCGAGACCGGGATCGGTTCGCCAAGGCCGAGCTCCCAGGCCTCCAGCATGCCGCCCTGGGCGCCGCGCGCCTCAGCCTTGTTGGCAACGACGACAACCGGCTTGCCGGACTTGCGCACGATCTCGGCGAACGTCTTGTCGTCGGGCATCAGCCCGGACTTGGCATCGATCGTAAAAAAGATCAGGTCGGCCTCGCGGATGGCGATCTCGGTCTGGGCGCGCATGCGGCCGGGCAGCGTCGAGGCAGCCGCATCCTCGAAGCCGGCGGTGTCGATGACGTCGAAATGCAGGTCGTAGAGCTTTGCGGCATGGACGCGGCGATCGCGAGTGACGCCGGGCGTGTCGTCGACAAGCGCCAGCTTCCTTCCCACCAGCCGATTGAAAAGGGTCGATTTGCCGACGTTAGGCCGGCCGATGATGGCGACTTTGAAGGTCATGGACTATCACGACACGCCGCCCGAGCCGCGGATCAGCTCGGACATCAAAGTTGCCCGCTCGCGCGTGTTGCGCGGGGCGCCATCATCCGCGGCGATCTGGTCGAACAGCTTCAATGCATCCGCCGCCTTGCCTTCCTTCCAGGCGGCAAGGCCAAGCGCCTCGCGCGCCGTATGGCGCAGCGTGTTGGTGTCGGCGGTGAGCGCCTCGACGCGGCTGGAGACATCGGCGAAAGAGCCGTGGTCGACCAGAAGCAGCGCTGCCCTGAGACGAGCCATGTCGCGAATGCCGGAGGGGATCTTGGTGTCGGCGGCGACCTCGTCGAAATCCTTGACGGCGGCGTCGACGTCACCCTTGTCCGCCTTGACGGTTGCCGCGCGCATGCGGGCGAGCAGCGGATAGGCGCCGTAGCCGTCCTTCTCCAACGCCTCCAGAGCGGCAAGCGCCTCGTCGTTCTTCCCGTCATTGGCAAGCTTGAGCGCCTGCGAAAAAGCATCGCCCGAGCGGTTGGCGCGAGTTTCGTCCCAATAGCGGTAGCCGACGACAGCGGCAGTGCCGAGCACCACCAGCACGGCCAGCACGAGCAAGGCGGGACCGAAACGATCCCACAGCGCATGCGCCTGTTCGCGACGAATCTCTTCGTTGACTTCGCGGATAAAACTGTCGTCCGACATGGATCAAAACCATTCATGCCCCGGCCGGGGCGGTTGATGAGCCCGCGTTTTAGCGAAATTTTGCCGGCATGGAAGGGGTTCGGCAGGAAAATCGCCTATTCACGAGGCAGTCGCGGCCAACGGCGGCCGTACAGGTCGATCCTACCCGTGCCATATTTCACCGGTAGGCGTCGCTTCTACATTCCTTGATCCGGTCAGATGCCTTTGCCCCGTTTGTCCCGCGTTGTTGCGTTTTCCATTGCCGTGTTTGCTACCGGCGCGGCTTTTGCCGACCCGCCGGCGCCGCCGGCAAAACCGAAGCAGATCGTCATCATCTCATTCGACAGCGCCCGCGACATTTCGCAGTGGCAGCGCAGCCGGGCGCTGGCCGCACGCACAGGTGCGCATTTCACCTATTTCGTCTCCTGCGTGTTCCTGTTGTCGCCCGAGACACGCAAGGAATACACCGCGCCCGGCAAGACAGAAGGCAAATCGAATATCGGCTTCGCCGCTTCCAAACAGGAAGTCGCCGAGCGGCTCGAGCAGATCAACCTTGCGGCGTTGGAAGGCCACGACATCGGCAGCCATGGCTGTGGGCACTTCGACGGCAAGGACTGGAGCAAGGCCGACTGGCTGAGCGAGTTCGGCTCGTTCAAGCACATTCTCCAAAACGCCTATTCGATCAACGGCATTGCTCCTGAACCGAAGGACTGGCGCGATTTCGCCCGCAAATCGGTGGTCGGGTTTCGCGCGCCCTACCTGTCGGCAAACAAGGCGCTCTACGAGGCGCTGCCCGCGGCCGGTTTCCTGCTCGACGCAAGCGGCGTCTCGCGTGGGCCGGTCGAGCCGCCGACCGTCAACGGCATCACGCGCTTTTCGCTGCCGCAGATCCCGGAAGGGCCGAGCTCAAGGCGCGTGATCGCCATGGATTACAATCTCTATGTCAGACATTCCGGCGGCTTCGAGCGGCCGAGCATGGCAGAAGAGTTCGCTGACCGGACCTATAACGCGTTCCGCGCCGCCTTCGATGCGCAATACCAGGGCAAGCGCATTCCGCTTGAGCTCGGCTTCCACTTCACGCTGATGAATGACGGCGCCTACTGGAACGCGCTGGAACGCTTTGCCGGCGAGGTCTGCGTCCAGGCGGACGTCGAGTGCATCAGTTTTCGCGATTATCTTTCGCGGCGCGGAGAAAGGCAGGCGGCGGTGGGCGGCTGAGCCGCAAGCGCCCGCCGCCCGCCAGTCTTAGCTTGCCGGCTGGTCCTCAGGACGCAGCCCGGCTTGTTCCCGTTCTAGATAGTGCTGATCGATCACCGGCAGCGGCTCGCCCTTGATCGTGGCTTCGAACGCTCGCAGCCGCTTGTGGACTGACAAGAGCTCAACGATCGTTGACCAGGAATTAACAAGATATTGGAACGAGCTGGTCACTTGGCTGAACGCGGAATTGACCTGGTTGACGAGACCCAACGTCAAGGTTCCGGCGACCAACGAAGGAGTCATCAAAAAAAGAGGGAATATGGTATTTAGTTGCAAGTAGAGATAGCGGACCACATTGAAATAGACGTAGTGGAAATAGAGCCGGAAGTAGTTCTGGCGCACATTTCCGAACAATTCGGAAACGGTCGGCGGCTGCGCTCGGGACTGATCGTCCTCACCATAAACAAGTTCCTTGCGGTAAGCGGCTTCGACGCGCTGGTTGCGAAACTGCAAGCCGGGCAGCTTTATGCCGGCGGTGGCAATGCATACCGTCCCAAACATCGCCCAGAAGATCGCAGCCAAAACCAACGGCTGCGGCACCTGACCGATGAAAGGCAATGCCGTAATGTGCTTTGAGTAGGCAAGCAAAATCGGCATGAAGGCGATCAAAGTCATTATCGAATCAATAAAGCTGGTCCCAAGATCTTCCATGATCTTTGAAAAGCGCATCGTGTCTTCCTGCACGCGCTGGGAAGCTCCCTCGATGCTCCGCACCCTAGGCCAATAGGACATGTAGTAGTCGTTCATCGCTGTCCGCCAGCGAAACACCCAATGGCTTACAAAGAAATTTGTCAGAACGTAAACAGTAACAGCCACCAGAGCGATGCCGAGGAAAGTTATTAACTGCGCATAAACATCATACTCTGTGGCCTTCACACTTTTGCTCACAATGCCCTGGATCAGATCCCAGAACGGCCCGTACCAGGCATTGATCGCTACACTCACCTGAACCTGAAAATAGGTCGTGAACAAGATCAGCGAGCTGCCAAGGATCGACCAGCGGTCCCACGGGTGCGGGGAATACCAATGCCAGAAGGCGTAAAAGAGCAGCACACCAAGTGTAAAATAGATGTAGAACCAAAGGAACGGAGGCGACCAGAAAACGGAAACGCCAATGATCGGCGCCGCGTCCGCTGCAGGGAGGGGAAATCCGACCAAAGCGCCTAGCTGGTCGCCGCCGAGAAACCACACGGCCACCATGACCGCACTCCAGACGGCGGCCGAGGTGAAAAAGAGCTTCGGCTGCGGAAAAAACGATACGAACACTGTGGCGAAATCCTCGGTCGATGCGCAAATCAGCGGGTTCAGCGGGCATAAAGTCACACATTAGCGGGAAAGAAAATGCCCGTGCCCAACGCCCGGCGCCGAGCAAGACCATAATCATGGCGATTTTGGCGCAGCCGACCAGGCGATCGCGCCGGAAGCGAGCAGGACGGCGGCGGCCACGATCGAGGCAAGGAAAAAGTTACCCGAGGCCTGCGCAAGCAGCCCGGCGACGATCGGGCCGATGATCTGGCCAAGGCCAAAGGCGGCCGTCATTACCGCCAGCATCCGGCGTGGTGCTTGCGGAGCAAGCTGCCTGCCGGCCTGCAGGCCAAGCGCGGTGATGGCTATGAAGGTGCCGCCGACAAGAAGGCCGCCGAGCAGCGGCCCGGTGCGCCCGCCCATGGCGACGCTGGCGCTGACGCCGATCACTTCGACGAGGCATCCCAGGGCATAGGTGGCATAGAGCCCGATCCTGGCCGTAAGCTTCTGCCACAGCCAGACCGATGGGAAACCGGCAAGGCCGGTGACCATCCAGACCACAGCCTCGAAGACGCGGCCGCCGCCGCCCTCCCGGACGATCGCGACCAGGAACGTTGCCGTGACGATGTAGCCGAAGCCGAACAGGCCGTAGGCGACAATGATCTTCACCAATGACGAGTTTTTTGGCAGCGCCGGCTCGCGGCCGGCAACGCTGTTCGCGGTCGAGGTGCCGCCAGCCAGCAAGGCGACGACGGCAAAGCCGCAGGCCGAAATCACCGCTGACAACAGCCAGCCCGCCGCCCAGCCGGCATGTTCGGCGACGAGGAGCGCCAACAGCGCCGAGGACGCCGCGATGCCGAGGCCGACACCGCCGAAATACAGCGCCTGCAGGTCGTTTCTACCGGCCGCGGCGAGGTGGCCGAAAACGATGCTGGTCATGAAGACCAGCACGAAGGCACTGGCGAGGCCGGCAAGAAAGCGGATGAGGAGAAAGCCGGGCATGGTACCGGTCAGGCCCATCAGCCCGGCGAGTATCGCGGTGGCGGCAAGACCGGCCAGCATCAGCTGGCGCTCGCGGCCTTGCGCCCAGCCGCCGGTGGCGGCAAGCGCGCCGACGAGGTAGCCGAGATAATTGGCCGATGCGATCCAGCCGGCATCAGCCGGCGACAGGCCGAGCTCTTCCATCATGCCGGGCAGGATCGGCGTATAGACGAAGCGGCCGATGCCCATGGCGACGGCCAGGGCAATCATGCCGGCGATTGCGAGGCGCAAGGGCGAAGCGATGTTCATCGCGGTGCACCATAGGTGCGCCTGCCGGCGAGACAATCCGCCTTTGTTGGGCCAGAAGGGTTGCGCAGCCGCGTCGGCGGCCGGCTCACCTGAAGTGCCAGCAAATCCTTGTTCAGCCGCAGCAGGTCCTTGGCGCCGTCTCGAAGCGGGTACGACACGCGGTCAGCCTGAATGGCATGTCGGCGAGTTCGCGCTCCGACATGGTGTCGAGCACCGGATGCGACAGCGGATCGGTCACCCAGCTGGTGGCCTGGCTGTCATCCCGGTGCGGCTGCGCCCCGATCGGGGAAAAGGCGCCAAGCCATGACAAAATCTTCATCGGATTTGCCTCCTCACTCTGAGTAGCCCACTTAGAATCCGCCGTTCCTTAGCGTCTGGCAATTGAGATTTCAGCCGCTCCAGTTTAGAAAAACTGTATGGCTACTCTGAACCGCGTCCATCTCAACGGCTTGCGCGCCGTGGAAACTGTTGCCCGCCTGGGCTCGCTCGCGGCGGCGGCCGGCGAGCTCAACGTCTCGGTCAGCGCCGTCAGCCAGCAGATCAACCGAACAGAAAAGCAGCTCGGCCGGGCGCTATTCGAACGAACGCCAGCTGGCCTGGTGGCGACGGAATTCGGCACCGTCTTTACCGCGCGGCTCAGCGCAGGCTTCCGCGAACTCGCACAGGCGGTGGCGCTTGCCGATGAAAGCTCGGAGTGCACGCTGGTGGTTTCGGTGGCGCCGGCTTTCGCCTCGAAATGGCTGCTGCCGCGGCTGTCGCGGCATTTCGCCCGGCATCCGAACGTGCTTCTGCGCATCGATGCCTCGGTGCGGCTTGCCGATCTCGATCGTTCGGACATCGACGTCGCCATTCGGCTCGGCGACGGCAAATGGCCGGGCGGGCGGGCCGAATTGCTGCTGGCGCAGGAGGTGTTTCCGGTCTGTGCACCGGTGATCGCCAGCAAGCTGAAATCGATCGAGGACCTTGCTTTGACCTGTGCGATCACGGACGAAAGATCGATGATCAGTTGGGAGAGCTGGTTCGAAGCGGCCGGAGTGGAGCCTGTCACCTTCATGAAGGGCGCGCGCTTCACCGATCCGATGCTGTGCCTGGAATCGGCGATTGCCGGCCACGGCGTCATGCTCGGCTGGCAGTTGCTGGCCGCCGACGCGCTGGCCGACGGCCGTCTCGTTGCGCCGTTCGGCATACGCGCCCAGAGCGGGCTCGGCTATTGGCTGGTGACCTCGGCCATCAAGAGCGAAAGCCGTAAGGTCAGGGATTTCAAGACCTGGATCCGCGAAGAGATCGAGGCGACGATGGCGCAGTTCAGGTCGCTCGAGAGCACGCGCTAAACCTGCCGGCACATCACAGTGGAAAGGTCGGCAGCGCCGGTCTATGTAAGAAACAGTCCCCAATCACGGCAGGCAGGATCATGACCACACATTCGCGCGGCGTTTCCGCAAGCATCGACCCGGTGAAGCTCGACAGGCTGGCGGAGGTCGCCGTCAAGGTCGGGCTGCAATTGCAGCCGGGGCAGGATCTGGTGCTGACCTCGTCTATTGCCGCGCTGCCTTTGACGCGGCGGATCGTCGAGCACGCCTACAAGGCAGGCGCGGGCCTGGTGACGCCGATCTTCAACGACGATGAGATCACTCTCGCGCGCTTCCGCTACGGCGCCGACGCCGGCTTCGACCGCGCCGCCGGCTGGCTCTATGAAGGCATGACAAAAGCCTTCGCCAACAATGCGGCGAGGCTTGCCGTGCGCGGCGAGGATCCGTCGCTGCTTTCGGCGCAGGACCCGGCAAAGGTGGCGCGTGCCAACAAGGCGAATTCGATGGCTTACCAGCCGGCGCTGGAGAAGATCACCGGCTTCGACATCAACTGGAACATCGTCGCTTATCCCGATGAGGCCTGGGCCAAGCAGGTATTTCCGGACGATGCCGAAGACGTCGCCGTGGCCAAGCTCGCCGACGCTATCTTTGCCGCCTCGCGCGTGGATGTCGAAGACCCGATCGGCAACTGGACGGCGCACAATGCGGCGTTGAAGAGCCGCACCGAATGGCTGAACGGCCACAATTTCCACGCACTGCATTTCACCGGCCCCGGCACCGACCTGACCGTCGGGCTGGCCGACGGCCACGAGTGGATGGGCGGCGCCTCGACCGCCAAGAACGGCATCACCTGCAACCCCAACATCCCGACCGAAGAGGTTTTCACCACGCCGCATGCAAGGCGCGTCGAAGGCCATGTCACCAGCACCAAGCCGCTGTCCTATCAGGGTACCCTGATCGACGGCATTGCGGTGCGTTTCGAGGCGGGCCGCATTGTCGAGGCCAAGGCCACGAAGGGCGAGGATGTGCTGCAAAAGGTGCTCGATACCGACGAAGGCTCGCGCCGTCTCGGCGAGGTGGCGCTGGTGCCGCATTCCTCGCCGATCGCCAAGAGCGGGCTGCTGTTTTTCAACACGCTGTTCGACGAGAACGCCGCCTGCCACATCGCGCTCGGCCAGTGCTATTCGAAGTGCTTCGTCGACGGCGCCTCGCTCAGCCAGGACGAGATCGCGGCGCGCGGCGGCAACAAGAGTTTCATCCACATCGACTGGATGATCGGCTCGGACAAGATCGACACAGACGGTGTCCATAAGGACGGCAGCCGCGTGCCGGTGATGCGCAAGGGCGAGTGGGTTTAGGCCCGGGATCTCTAAACGAAGGCCAGCAAGCAGC
The DNA here is from genome assembly GCF_040322215.1 of Mesorhizobium sp. M0184. Classification (NCBI taxonomy): domain Bacteria; kingdom Pseudomonadati; phylum Pseudomonadota; class Alphaproteobacteria; order Hyphomicrobiales; family Phyllobacteriaceae; genus Mesorhizobium; species Mesorhizobium sp. M0184. The sequence continues at coordinate 83,125 of NZ_JAMYSZ010000022.1, read as the reverse complement.
GGCGCCTGCTGGCCCATGCGGAGTTGGCAATGGAGCTCGCGGTCAAGCGCATCTATGAGCCGCCGGCGCCCGATGACGGGCAGCGGGTGCTCGTCGACCGCATATGGCCTCGCGGCGTCCGCAAAGAGGACGCGGCGCTGACGCTCTGGCTAAAGGACATCGCGCCAAGCAATGGGTTGCGCAAATGGTTCGGCCATGAGCCGGCGCGCTGGGCGGAGTTCCAGCGGCGATACCGCGATGAGCTCGACCGGAACGGCGAGGCGGTGGCGGAACTACGTGCCTTGCTCCGTGAAGGCAAGGTGACGCTGCTCTACGGCGCCCATGACGAGGCGCACAACAATGCGGTGGCACTGGCGAGCTATTTACGTGGGATCAATTAGCCACGCCGGCGGGACAGCGCCCCCCTCTGGCCTGCCGGCCATCTCCCCCTCAAGGGGGGAGATTGGCAGCTTCGCCGAAAGCGCCCTTCTTTGGAGACTAGCAAAAGCCGAAGTGACATCCAATCTCCCCACCAGAGGGGGAGATGTCCGGCAGGACAGAGGGGGGCGCGACGGATCGCGGCGGGTCGGTTCTACTTCCCACTCACCGCCTGCTGATAAACATCGGGCTTGAACCCGACGAGAACCCTGTCGCCAAGTTCCAGCACCGGACGCTTGATCATCGTCGGTTTGGCCAGCATCAGCGCCTTGGCCTTCTTCTCGTCCAGGCCCAGTCTGTCCTCGTCCGACAGTTCACGGAACGTTGTGCTCGCCTTGTTGAGCAGAATTTCCCAGCCGACCTTGCCTGACCAGCCGTTCAGCCGATCCGCGTCAAGGCCGTCTGCCCTGTAGTCGTGAAAGCGATAGGCAACATCGTGGCTCGCCAGCCAGGAACGCGCCTTCTTGACCGTATCGCAATTGGTGATGCCGTACATGGTGATCGTCAAAACGCGTCCTCGGACCAGTCGAATCTGACGGCACCCTAAAACCGCGCCTCTCACTTTTCCAGCGGCCTCGCCGGCCGTCTGCGATTTTCGCGCTTGCCAATAGTAAGGAATCTTCCTAACTATTTCCCGAGCTAATTTTCTCACGAAATAGCCGAGGCAAGGAAACGACATGACGGGCCTGCAGACCGAAAGCCCCCCGCCCATTGACGGCATTTTCCGGGCGCTCGCCGATCCGACCCGGCGACGCGTGGTCGAGCGACTGAACCGAAGCCCCGCCTCGGTCAGCGAGCTTGCCCGGCCGTTCGAGATGGCCCTGCCATCCTTCATCGAGCACCTCAGGGTTCTGGAAGGCTGCGGGCTGGTGCATTCGGAAAAGGCCGGCCGCGTCAGGACCTACCGGCTCGCGCCGGAGCCGTTGAAGCTCGCGGAAAACTGGTTGGCCGAGCAGCGTGCGCTGTGGGAGCGCCGTCTCGACCAGTTCGACGACTACGTGCTGAAACTCAAGGAGACAGACAGATGAATATGGTCCCGTTGTTCCAACCCGATCCGAAGCTCGACCTCGTGCTCCAACGGACGATCGAGGCGCCGCGAGAACTGCTGTGGATGGCCCTGACGAGACCCGAGCATGTCAGCCAATGGTTCACGCCGAAGCCGTGGATCATCACCGATTGCGAGATCGACCTGCGGCCCGGCGGCCTGTTCCGCACCCGCATGCAGTCGCCCGACGGCAAGGAGGTCAACGATAGGCGTTGCTGCTACCTCGAGATCGTCCAGGACGAGCGGCTGGTGTGGACCGATGCGCTGCTGCCCGGCTACCGGCCGTCAGGCGACCCATTCATCACAGCCGTCATAGCGCTGCAATCGCATGGCGAGACGACGCGCTACACCGCCACCGCCATCCACCGCGACGAAGCCACGCGCAACAGCCACGAGGAGATGGGCTTCTACGACGGCTGGGGCACGGTGGCGGATCAGTTGGCCGGCTATCTCAAGACGATCTGAGGCGACCCTGCTTCGCACTCACATTGCGGCCACGCAATCGTTGTGGCCGTTCAGCCGAACGCCGGTGCCGAAGGCACCAACGCTCGGAACAAATTTCGATGGTTGGCGCAATGCCAGATGTCGAAGGCTCAGGCGCCGTAGCCGATGATGCCCTTGATCTCGAGGAAGTCGTGGATCGCCCAGTCGGCGTATTCGCGGCCGTTGCCGGACTGCTTGTAGCCGCCGAAGGGCGCGAACGTATCCCATTCCGGATAGTTGATCGACACCTGCCCGGCGCGCAGCCGGCTGGCAATCTTGCGGGCGTGGTCGATATCCCCGGACTGCACATAGGCAGCCAGGCCATAGACGGTGTCGTTGGCGATCTTCACCGCATCATCATCGTCATCGTAGGAGATGACCGACAGGACCGGCCCGAAAATCTCCTCCTTCTCGATGGTCATGCCAGGCCTGACGTGGCCGAAAACGGTCGGTCGCACATAGTAGCCACGGTTGAGGTGCTCCGGCCGGCCGGGGCCGCCGGTGACCAGCGTCGCACCCTCGGCGATACCGGCCTCGATCAACCGCTGGATCTTGTCGAACTGGATGTTGCTGACCACCGGCCCGAGCTTGGTCTCCTCCGAGCGCGGGTCGCCGACCTTGTGCCGTTCGGCGGCCTTCCTGGCGATCGTCAGCGCCTCGTCGTGACGGGCGGCCGGCACCAGCATGCGGGTCGGCGCATCGCAGGACTGGCCGCTATTGCCGAAGCAGGCGTTGACACCCTTGCGCACCGCCGTCTCGAAGTCAGCGTCGGGCAACACGATGTTGGCCGATTTGCCGCCCAGCTCCAGCGCCACGCGCTTGACGGTCTCGGCCGCCGTCTTGGCGACGATGATGCCGGCCCGGGTCGACCCGGTGAACGAGACCATGTCGACGTCGGGATGGCCAGCCATGACCTGGCCGACATCCGGACCGGTGCCATTCACCATATTGTAGACGCCCTTCGGCGTGCCGGCGGCGTCCATCACCTCGGAAAAGATGATGCCGCTGATCGGCGCGATTTCGGAAGGCTTTAAAACGACGGTGCAGCCGGCGGCGATGGCCGGCGCCACCTTGCAGACTATCTGGTTGAGCGGCCAGTTCCACGGTGTAATCAGCGCGCAGACGCCGATCGGCTCCTTGACCACCATGGTGGTGCCGCGCTTCTCGCTGAACTCGTAATCCTCCAGCGCCTTGATAGTGGCTTCCATGTGCGCCCTGCCCGCCCAGGCCTGCGCCTCGCGCGCCCACCTGATCGGCGCACCCATTTCCTGGCTGACCGCCTGGGCGATGTCCTCGTAGCGCTCATTGTAGACTTCGAGGATACGCTTCAGCAGCTTCAGGCGCTCGGCCTTGGTCGTTTGCGAAAAGGCCGGGAATGCCGCCTTGGCTGCAGCCACGGCCTTGTCGACATCGGCTTTCGAGCCGACCGAGATTTTGGTGTAGGCCTCTTCAGTGGACGGATCGATCACATCCAGCGTTGCCGGAACCACGGGGCCGACCCATTTGCCGCCGATGAAAAAATTGAGATGATTGCTCATGGGCCGTGCTCCGGTTTTCTGGAAATGAGTGAGACTAGCTAGGCAGCATAGGGCAGTTGGCACCACGGCGCAGGCTGATATGCGCCACGTCGCCGACGCTGAATTGAAAACCCTCTGTCCGGCGCGGCGCGTCGATCACCACCTGTGTCCCCTGCCCCAACTCTGCATGAAGGCGCAAGGTGCGGCCGTGAAAGACGATGCTGTTCACCCGCACCGGTGCAGTACCGGCCGCCGCCTCGGTCGTGGCCAAAAGGTCCTCCGGACGCACGCCAATGGTGCGCACCGTGCCCTCGCCAGGCAGCTCGCCTTTATCCGAAATCGCTTCCAGCGGCAGAGCGCCGGCGATGAACCGCAAGCGCTCGCCGTCACGGCCGACAAAGCGCGACTGCAGAAGGTTCATGGTGCCGATGAAGCTGGCGACGAATTTGGTGGCGGGTCGATCGTAAAGGGTCGCCGGCGGCGCAATCTGCTCTATGCGGCCCTTGTTCATGACGACAATGCGGTCTGAGATCGACAGCGCCTCGGTCTGGTCGTGCGTGACCATGACGAAAGTGGTGCCAAGCCGCGACTGCAGTCGCTTCAGTTCGACCTGCATCTGCTCGCGCAGATGCGCGTCGAGCGCCGACAGCGGCTCGTCGAGCAGCAGCACACGCGGCTCGCAGACGATCGCGCGGGCAAGCGCGACGCGCTGGCGCTGGCCACCCGACAATTCCGACACGCGGGCGCCGAGCTTTTCAGCAAGGCCGACCATGTCGAGCGCTGCGCCGACGCGCTTTGCCTGTTCGGCACCGGAGAGCTTGCGCAGCGACAGGCCGAAGCAGACATTTTCGGCAACGTTCATGTGTGGGAACAGCGCGTAGTCCTGGAACACGGTATTGACGGGACGGCCGAAGGGCCTGAGCGCCGTGATGTCGCGGCCTTCGAGCAGGACCCTGCCGTTCGACGGGCTCTCGAAGCCGGCGATGACACGCAGGCTGGTGGTCTTGCCGCAGCCGGACGGTCCGAGCAAGGTCAGGAACTCGCCGCGGGCAATGTCAAGATCGACGGCGTCGAGCCCGATGATGCCGCCGGGGAAAATCTTGGAGACCTTGTCCAGCCGGACGAGCGGATCAGGCGCCATCGCGAACCTCGGACGATTTGGTGGTGTTGACCCACAGGATCTGGCAGCGCTCGCTGCCCGGATTGCGGAAGGCATGCAGCAACGTGCTCTTGAAGGCGAAGCTGTCGCCGGCCTTCAGCCCGTATCTGGTCGAATCGACCACCAGCTCGACCTCGCCGGACAGGACGAAGCCGAATTCATGGCCGGCATGGGCGTAAGCTTCGGCGGTGCCGCCACCGGCCTCAACGGTCACCAGCATGCCGGTTAGCGTGGCGGCCGGCGGCGACAGCAGTGCCTTGGCGATGCCTTCCGATTTTACCGGGATCTGCCGCCGGCTGTTGGCGCGCACGCAATAGAGGTCGTTGCCGACATCATTGCCGTCGGCGATCAGCGCCGACGGCTCGATGTCGAGTGCGGCGGCGAGCGGCCAAATCACGCGGACCCGCAATGACGACATGCCGCGCTCGATCTGGCTTAGCGCACCTATCGAGACACCGGCTTTGGCGGCAAGTTCGGCCAGCGAGAGATTGCGCTCCAGCCTGAGCGCCCGCACGCGCCGGCCGACCCTGACGTCGGCGTCGTCCTTCGGCTTCTCAGCCGCTTCGTCCAGCATGTCCATTCGTTCGTCCTTGTTACAGTAATTTTGGCCGGCGCCGCGCGGTCTTCCCTTCTCCCCCTTGTGGGAGAAGGTGGCCGAGCGAAGCTCGGTCGGATGAGGGGTGTTCCAGAAAACACCAACGCCTCATTCCTTCCAACACCCCTCAACCGTCTTGGCGCTGCGCGCCAATCCACCTTCTCCCACAAGGGGAGAAGGAAGAGCGAGCTCAGCCGCCTGCCTTGACCTTCTCGAACATCTTGGCGAGTTCGTCATTCTGTTTCATCGGCCCGGTGAAGATCGTGGTCTTCAGCATCACCTCGGGATCGGAAGGCAGCTGCAGTTTCTCCAACTCCTCCTTCGGCACGGCGGCGAAAGCCGAGCTGGTCGAGCTGCCATAGCCGTAGGCCTGGATCAGATACTTTCCGGAATCCGTTTCCAGCCGGCTGTTGATGAAGTCATAAGCAAGATCGACGTTCTTGGCGTCCTTGAGCATGACGAAACCGCAAGCCCAGGTCAGCATGCCTTCCTTCGGCTTCATGAACTCTACAGGCACGCCCTGCTTCTTCAGCGAGGTGGCCGAGGCGTTCCAGGTCATGGCCGCGACCAGCTGGCCGCTCGCCAGCGCCTGTTCGACCGAGGTCATGTCGGTGGTGTAGTTCGAGAGCAGCGGGCGCTGCTCGCGCAGTTTTTCCGCCACCTTGTCCATCTGTTCCGGTGTCATGTCGAATGGATTGACGCCGGCCAGAAGGGCCGCCACCACCGGTGTGTCGTGGACGGCATCGATGGTCGCCATGCGCCCGGCATATTGCTTGTCCCAGAGCAGGTTCCAGCTGGCTTCGGGGTTCTTCACCAGATCGGTGCGGTAGAGGATCGAGGTATTGCCCCAGTCCCACGGCACCATCCAGACCTTGCCGTCGCCGGCCTGCAGGTCGGGCAGGTTCTTGAAGACCGGGAAGATCGAATCCCAGTTCTTGATGCGCTTGGTGTCGATCGGCTGCAGCAGGCCTTCCTTGTTCCAGCGCGCCACCTTGTCATAGCAAGGGTGCGCGACATCGGGGCGGAAGCCGGCCTTGACCTTGGTGAAGGCGTCATCGTCGTCCCCAAACATCGAGGCTTCGACGCCATCAGGGTGCGCGGCGAGGAAGCTCTTGTTGAAGTCGGGCAGCTCGTAACCCGACCAGGTGAAATATTGCAGCTTGTCGCCGGCAAAGGCGACAGTCGATGCAAGCGCCAGCGCGAAGGCGGCCAATCCGGTTTTCGCTGTCTGTGTCGTTATCGATTTCAAGTCGAATGCCATTGCAGTTCTCCTCTTTCGGTTTCTTCTGGTTTTGACAGGCTGGCGGGCGCTGACCGCTGAGCGGCGGCAAGCCCGCGATGGCGCAGGATTTCGGCGAGTGCGGCGATGACGAACGACACGGCCAGGATCGCCGTGCCGAGCGCCATGACGGTCGGCAGCGATTTCGGGAAGCGCAGCTGGCTCCAGATATAAAGCGGCAGCGTCGGCTCGGTGCCGGCAAGGAAGAAGGCGACGATGAACTCGTCGAACGAGGTCAGGAAGGCCAGCATGAACGCCGAAATAATGGCGGGCAGGCTGAGCGGCAGCATCACCCGTCTGAAGGTCGTCCAGTCCGAGGCGCCGAGGTCGAGCGCTGCCTCGCGGATGGTCTTCGGAATGGCGGCGAAGCGGCTGCGCATGACCACCACCGTCGTCGGCAGCGCCACCAATACATGGCCGAGCACAATGGCAATGCGCGACGGCCCGAAACCGGCGAGATTGACCAGGATCAACAGCGAGATGCCGACGATGACGCCGGGGATCAGGATCGGCAGCCGCGCAATGGCACTGATCGTGGCGGCCAGCGGCGAGCGGCCGTAAAGGTCCATATAGGACACGGTGATGCCGCAGAGTGTTGCGCCGGTGGCGGCAATGGCGCCGATGACGAGGCTGGTGGCAAGCGCACCGGACAGCGCCGAATTGCCGTAAAGTGTGCCGTACCACTCCAGCGTGAAGCCTTGCAGCGGAAATGCCGCCTGGATTGAATTGTTGAATGAAAACAGCGGGATCAGTAGTATCGGCAGATACAGGAACACCAGATAGGCAAGGACGTAGGCTCCGAGCCAGCCGCCGCCTTGCTTTGCGTCCAGGCGCGCCGTGTTCATGTGCGGCTGCCGTATCGGCGGTCGGCGAAGCGCACCACCAGCACCACGGCGAGAATGACCAGCATGACGGCGACGGCGAGTGCGGCGCCGAACGGCCAGTCATTGGCCTTGCCGAACTCGGCCTGGATCAGTGTGCCGATCATTGTACTGGCAGGGCCGCCGACCAGCGCCGGCGTCACATAATCGCCGACGGTCGGCACGAAGACGACGAGAGCAGCCGCCAGCACGCCCGGCATCGAATTGGGCAGCACGATGCGGCGGAAGCTGGTGAATGGTTTTGCGCCGAGATCGGAAGCGGCCTCGAGCAGCGATTTCGGGATGGTGTCCAGCGCCACATAGATGGGCAGGATAGCGAACGGCCCATAAGCGTGGGCGAGCGTGACGACGACCGCTGCCGGCGTATTCAAGAACGCCAATGTCGGCTCCGACCAGATGCCGCTTTCGATCAGCGCCGAGTTCAGCACGCCATTATAGGCAAGCACGATCTTCCAGGCGAAGACGCGCAGCAGATAGCTGGTCCAGAACGGCAGGGTCAGCAGGAACAGCAGCAGCCCGCGCCGCCGCCCGGCATGGAAAGCCAGATAGTAGGCAACGGGATAGGCGGTGACGACGGTTGCCAGCGTCACCAGGCCGGCGATGCCCAGCGAGCGCAGCGTCACCGTCCAGTACAGCGGATCGGTGGCCACAGTGACGAAATTCGCAAGGGTGAAACCAGCCCCCAGCAGCGAGCCGTCATTGCCGCGAAAGGCGAGAAAGAACACCAGGCCGAGGGCGAAAAGGATCAGCAAGAAGGTGACCAACCCGCCGGGCAGCAGCATGGCGAAGCGAAAACCCGGCGAGGACCGGGTTTCCGGCAGCGGCTGCGTTGCGGCGATGGTCGACATCGGCTGTCCATCGAAATTTGAAATCGATTAAGCTTTTTTCATATTTGTGAAATTGTCAAGCTGTTTCACGCTTGAGCATGAACGTCAGCGTTCGAAGGCGTCCAGCATCCGGTACCAGGCGATGGTCGCGGCAACGCCGATCTGCCGAAAGGCGTGAAACGGGATCGGCCGGATCGGCGATATCGGGAACGGCAATTGCCTGGTGTCGCCGCTCGACAAATAGGAGGCGATGCGCTCGCCAAGCGCGGTCATCAGGCCGATGCCGCGGCCCTGGCAACCGACGACCGCCAGCAGACCCTTCTCTGGCTCGTGGATATGCGGGAGATGGTCCGGCGTCATTGCCACCCGGCCGAACCAGCGCTTTTCAATGGCCACATCGGACAGCGCCGGGTAGAGCCGCAGCAGCGCGCGTTCCAGATGCGCCCAGTCGGCCGGGCCGTTCGGCAAGGCCATGCGGCCGCGCCCACCAAGCACCAGCCGGCCGTCGGCACTCTTGCGGTAATAGACGAGGATGCGGCGCGAATCCGACACCGCCTGCCCGTCCGGCAGGATCGCCGCCGCGAGATTGGACGATAGCGGCGCTGTCGCGATCTGGAAGGAATGCAGCGGAACGATCGTCTCGGCGAGGCCGGGGAGCAGGCCGCCGGTATAGGCGTTGGTCGCCAGAACGACCGCCTTGGCCTTGAGTTCGGCGCCGCTTTCCGCCGAAACGTGCCAAATGCCAGCATTCTTGCTGATCTGCATCACGTTCTGGCGTTCGGCGATCTTTACGCCCGCCGCTGCAGCGACGCGCGCCAGTTCCGACGTGTAGGCGAGCGGATCGATGACACCGGCGCGGCGATCGAGCCAGCCGCCGAGATAGCCTTGCGTGCCGGTCATCGTCGCGATCTCCGTCGCGCTCAGCAGCCGGACATCGGCGCCGCGGGCGCGCCACTGCCGATCCCGGTTCGCCGCCGCTTTTAGCGCGGTCTCGGTATGCGCCGCCTGGATCCAGCCATTGCGGACGAACGGCACCGCCAGTCTTTCGTCGCGGATCAATTCGAAGACGGTGTCAGCGGTCGAGGCGGCAAAGTTGACGAGCGCTTCGCCGCGTTCGAGACCAAAATGCTCCAGCAGCCAGTCCGGATCGTATTTCAGGCCGGGAATGACCTGACCGCCGTTCAGGCCGGATGCGCCATTGCCAATTTCGCCGGCCTCCAGCACCTGGACGGCAAGGCCGAGCCGGGCAGCGTGCAAGGCCGTTGACAGACCCAGAATGCCGCCGCCGACGATAACGACATCGACGCATTGGCCGGCTGGAAAAAGCGACTGGAACGCGGTGGCTGTCCGCGGCTTCTGCCAGATTGGATCGGAAAACCGTAAGAGCAAGCGTCACCTGGAGATTTCAGTAGGTGAAAACCCTAGCGACGGTTTCATTATTTTGAAAGAGCGTTTTCCGTCGCCGTTGGCGCACGTCGGGCTCGATCAAGGTCCAGCGATGCGAAGACCGCTTGAAAGAATTGACAAAGCTCGCCCTGCAAGCGGGATAGACCTTTGGCGGGAATTTGTTGAAAGTGCCGCGGCCGAAGGACAAGACAACAGGAAATGTAAGCCATGACGAACGCCACACATTTGCCCGCCGAAGGCCTCTTCGTGGGCCGCGCCCGGGCGAGCGATGCTTCCCATCCGCTGGTGGTCACGGTGCGTGACGGCACGGTCTTCGACATCACATCAAATGTGGCACCGACCGTACGCGACGTTTGCGAATTGCCGGATCCGGCGGGGCACGTCCGCTCGGCCAAGGGGCGGCCGATTGGCCCGTTCGATGCCATTGCCGCCAACAGTTTCGAGACAGCGCGAGATCCGGGGAAACCGTACCTGCTGTCCCCCGTCGACCTGCAGGCGATCAAGGCATCTGGCGTCACCTTTGTCGTCAGCCTGCTCGAGCGCGTTATTGAGGAGCAGGCGCGCGGTTCGGCGGAAAAGGCCGACGCCATTCGCGCCGACATTGCCGGGCTGATCGGCCACGATCTGTCGAAGCTCAAGCCCGGCTCGCCGGAAGCGATGGAGATCAAGGCCAAGCTGATTGCGCGCGGCGCCTGGTCGCAATATCTGGAAGTCGGCATCGGCCCCGATGCCGAGATCTTCACCAAGTGCCAGCCGATGGCCTCGGTCGGCTTCGGCGCCGATGTCGGCCTGCATCCGGTTTCGACATGGAACAATCCGGAGCCGGAGATCGCCATGATTGCCGCCAGCAGCCGCAGGATTGTCGGGGCGACGATCGGCAACGACGTCAATCTGCGCGACGTCGAGGGGCGCTCGGCGCTGCTGCTCGGCAAAGCTAAGGACAACAACGCCTCGGCAGCACTTGGCCCCTTTATCCGGCTGTTCGACGAGACGTTTTCCATCGGCGACGTGAAGCAGGCGATCGTACGGTTGAAAGTCGAAGGCGAGGATGGGTTCTCGCTGGAGGGCGCCAGTTCGATGGCCGAGATCAGCCGCTCGCCGGAAGAGTTGGTCGCCGCCGCCATGGGGCCGCATCATCAATACCCGGACGGGCTGGCGCTCTATCTCGGCACCATGTTCGTGCCGTCGAAGGATCGCGGCGAAACAGGCAAGGGCTTTACCCACAAGGTCGGCGACATCGTCACCATCTCGTCGGAGAAATTCGGCGCCTTGGTCAACCGCGTGCGGCTGTCGCCCGACTGCCCACACTGGACCTACGGCGCCAGCCACCTGATGCGCGACCTCGCCAGGGCCGACCTCATCTAGTCCCCCAGCCTAACATCCGATAGATTCTAGAATTCTCTGATTGGAAATTACCTGCTCGTCGGCATTCGGGAGAGTCCATTGATCGTCGCTCTTGAGGGCAAGACCCTTGTCGTTACCGGCGGAACGCAAGGGCTTGGCGAGACCATCGCCCGGCTGGCCTCAGCCGACGGCGGCGAAGGGATCGCCATTGTCGGCCGCAATGCCGAGCGTGGCAGACGCATCGCCGAAGAGCTTTCACGACCAAGCCGGCCCGTCGTCTTCATCCAGGCCGACCTTGGAGATCCGGCCGCGCCTGCAGCTGTCATGGCGGAAGCGATCAAAAGACTCGGCCGCATCGATTGTCTGGTGAACGCCGCGGCCCTCACCGACCGGGCCTCGCTGGAAACTGGCACAATCGACGACTGGGACAGGTTGTTTTCCGTCAATGCGCGCGCGCCGTTCTTCCTCATGCAGGCGGCCGTAGCCGACATGAAGACACGGCGGGCGGCGGGCGCCATCGTCAACATACTGTCGGTGAATGCGCATTGCGGTGCGCCGGACCTTGCCATCTATTCCGCAACCAAGGGCGCGCTTTCGACGCTGACCAGAAACATTGCCAACGCGCATCTTTCCGATCGCATCCGCGTCAACGGCATCAACATGGGCTGGGTAGCGACGCCGGCCGAACAAGAGATGCAGGCGCGCAGGCTGGGCAAGGGCGAAAACTGGGCAAAGATTGCCGCCTCCGGCCTGCCGCTTGGTCGATTGCTGACCATGGACGAAGTCGCCCAGCTAACGCTGTTCCTGCTCAGCGACGCCTCCGGGCTGATGACCGGGACGCTTATCGACCTAGAGCAATACGTGCTCGGCGCGCCGCCGCGCAGCATTGCATGACGGTCGCAAGGCCGATCGTCGGCCGCCTGGAAAATATCAGCCAAACTGATGCAATCTGATGGGATTGCTGATGGCGCGGTGCCTTGCGCCAACGTCCATTGGCAATCGAGGCTTGCCATCGACCGAAAAAGGGAATGCTCTAATGCGCCCAGGTCGACGCTGGCAAATGCGATCACGGCTTTGGCCGCGCACGGTTTTTGGCCGCGATCGTCGTCGGAGGAGGAGTTCGGTTCAAATGGGAGGAAATCAAATGCTGACGAGGCTAAGACTGCTTGTACTTGGCTTGGTGGTGGCGCTGGCCATTCCGGCCGCGGCACAGGCCAAGACGTTCTACTGGATTTCGCATGGCGGCCCGGCCGATCCGGTCTGGACATACTTCCTTGCCGGCGCCAAGCAATGGGCGGCGGACACCGGCAACACCGTCAACACGTCGTTCCACAATGGCGACGTGGCGTCGCAGCAGGAGGCTGTTCGCGCCGCGATTTCCGCCAAGGCCGACGGCATCACCACGACCAGCCCTGATCCGGGCAGCCTTGTCGAGATCGCCAAGGAAGCGCGGGCGGCGAACATTCCGATCATCAACTTCAACACGCCCGACCCGAAGGCGGACTTCAACGCCTATGTCGGCGGCGACAACGTCACCTTCGGCAAACACTGGGCGCAGTATCTGGTCGACAAGGGCCTTGTGAAGAAGGGCGACTTCGTCTGGATGCCGGTCGAGATTCCCGGCGCCACCTATGGCGTCCAGGAAGAGGAAGGCATCAAGAGCGTGTTCGAGCCGCTCGGCATCACCTATGAAATCACCGAAGCGACGCTCGACCAGGCCGAAGTGATCAACCGCATGGTCGATTACCTCACCGCCAACAGGGCCAAGGTCAAGGCGGTTATCGGCCTCGGCGACCTTGTCACCGGTTCGATCAAGCGGGTGTTCGACCAGGTCGGCGTCAAGCCGGGCGAAATCCCGGTCGTCGGCTGGGGCAACTCGCTCGACACCACCCAGGAAGTGCTGAACGGCTACGTCAATGCCGCGCAGTGGCAGGATCCGCAGGCGACCAGCTACGTCGCGCTCTCGCTCGCCAACATGGCGGCGAGCGGTATTCCGCCCGGCTTCGACGTGATCACCGGCGCGCTCTACGAGAAGGACACCGCGGCAGTCTACGACAAGATCCTGTCCGGCAAATAAATCCGCGATCGAGTTGGTCACGGCCGCTTCGGCGGCCGTGACTGTCTCATCATTCCGCCGAAGCCGGTTGCGGTCGCGGCCAAATCCAATCCTATCGCGGGTCCAAGGTGGAAAATCGTTCTCTTATCCAACGCTCGATCGCGCGGCCCGAGTTCGGGCCGTTTGTGCTGCTCGTCGTCGAGATCGCCGTGTTCTGGGGCATCAACCACGACTTCCTGTCGCCGCAAAACATCTCGAACACGCTGGCCTTCACGGTCGAGCTCGGGCTGATCGCGCTGGCGATGACGCTGTTGATGACATCAGGCGAATTCGATCTCTCGGTCGGCTCGGTGTTCGGCTTCTCGCCGGTCCTGATGTGGACGTTGTTCAACAGCGGCGTCGCCTCGCTGGAAGCCGCCTTCGTCATTGCGCTGGTGGTCGCTGCGTTCATTGGACTGGTCAATGGCTGGTTCGTGACGCAGCTCAAGATCCCGTCCTTCCTGGTGACGCTGGGCATGCTGCTGGTGGTGCGCGGCACCGCTTTGTTCGTCACCAACGGGTTTCCGCAGCGGACCTGGAGCGCCGAGGGCAGCTGGCTGGCGGAAGCCCTGGTCGGCGATTTCTTCATCGGGCCGTTCCGTATCTACATGTCGCTGTTCTGGTTCATCGCCGCCGCAATCGCGCTCGGTTACGTGCTGACGCAGAGCCGGACCGGCAACTGGATCCAGGCGGCCGGCGGCAACCCGAGTGCTGCAAGGGCGCGCGGCGTCAATGTCAGCGGTGTCAAGATCGGCCTGTTCATCCTGTCGTCGCTCCTGGCCTCGCTTGCCGGCGTCATCAGTTCGCTGCGCACCTCGGCGGCCAACCCCAACAGCGGCACCGGCTACGAGCTCGAAGTCATCGCCATGGTGGTGATCGGCGGCACGGCGCTGACCGGCGGGCGCGGCACAATCATCGGCACGGTGCTCGGTATCCTGATCCTGCGCGTGATGCGCAACGGCATCGTGCTGATCGGTGTGCCGGGCCTTGCCTATAATATTTTCATCGGCGCCATCATCCTCGGCATGATGGCGCTCCATTCATGGCTGGAACGCCGGCATCAGGCAGGGACTTGAACCATGGCCGAACCGCTTGTCCGTATGGAAAATATCCGCAAGTCCTATGGCCGCGTGCAGGCGCTGGTTGATGCCAATTTCCATGTCAACGAAAGGGAGATCGTCGGCCTGCTCGGCGACAACGGCGCCGGCAAGTCGACGCTGATCAAAGTGCTGTCGGGCGCGGTCCCGCTGACCAGCGGCGACATCTTCATCCGCGGCAAGAAGGTGAATTTGCGCAGTACCAGCGACGCCATCGCCCATGGCATCGAGACGATCTACCAGGACTCGGCGCTGGTGACGCAGCTGTCGATCGCCCGCAACCTGTTCCTCGGACGCGAGCCGATCAAGCCGCCGCGTTTCCTCAACCGCATGGACCAGGAGGCGATGAACGTGGTTGCCCGTGACCTGCTCAAGCAGGTCGGCATCTCGAAGAACATCCCGCCGACGACGCCGATCGGCTCGCTCTCCGGCGGCGAGCGGCAGGCGGTGGCGATTGCGCGCGCCATGCATTTCGACAGCGATCTCATCATCCTCGACGAGCCGACCAACAATCTCGGCGTCGCCGAAACGCAAGGCGTGCTGAGCTTCGTGCGCAGTGCCCGCGATTCCGGCCATTCCTGCATCTTCATCGCCCACAACATCCATCATGTCTTCCAGGTGGTCGACCGCATCGTCGTCATGCGACGCGGCAAGGTGGTTGCCGACGATATCGACCCGAAGAAGACCAGCGTCGCCGAAGTCGAACGCGTCATCACCGGCATGTCGGACAAGGAGATCCATGACGCGCTGGTCGAGGGCACGCAACGGCCCAGCTGAGCAGCCGGGGGTCGGCCTGATCGTCGAGGCACTGGATCGCATCGCCACATGGTTGCGACATGAAAGCCACCGTTTCGGATATTGCCAGGAGCTGCGGCCTGTCGACCGCGACGGTCGACCGTGTGCTCAACAACCGGGCGGGAGCCAGTGCCGCCAACCGGCAGCGCGTGATGGAGGCGGCCAAGCAGCTCGGCTATCTGCCGGTCGTCGACCAGGTCGCGTTGCCCTCGCGGCCGGCGCATCTCGAATTCTTCCTGCCGATCGGCAGCAATGCCTTCATGGCCGATCTGGCCAGACACATCGAGGATTATGCGGCGCGCCTGCCGCTGGTCGCCTCCTGCCGCATCCACAAGCTCGCCGGCATCTCGCCGAGCGCCTTGCAGGCGGCCGTCGAAAACCTCTCGCTCAAGGCGAACGGCGTCGGCGTCATCGCCATCGATCATCCGAGAACGCGCAACATCTTGCGCGAGATCGTCGAGGCCGGCATCCGCCTGGTCACACTGGTGTCCGATGTTCCGGGCGCGCCCCGCTCGGCCTATGTCGGCATCGACAACCGGGTGGCCGGCCGCACCGCGGCGCTGCTGATGGGACGGTTCCTCGGCGGCCGCCAGGGCCATCTGGCGATGGTCGTCGGTTCACGCTCCTACCGCGGCCACGAGGAACGCGAGATGGGCTTTCGCTCCGTGCTCGGCGAGGAGTTCCCCAACCTAACCGTCACCAGCGCCGTGGAGATCAACGACGAGCCGGAGGTCAGTTATACCGCGACCATGAAGGCGCTGCACAACGAGCCGGAGCTGCTCGGCATCTATTGTATCGGCGCCGGGCGCTCGGGCGTGGCAAAAGCATTGCTCGAAGTCAGGCCGCAGACGAAGCCGGTGTTCATCTGCCATGATCTGACGCGCGAGACGCGCGGCTATCTCGTCGACGATCTGCTCGACGTCGTCATCGACCAGAATGCGCGGCTGATCGCCGAACAGTCGGTCATTCGCCTGCTCGGCTCGATCGCCTCGTCGGCGCCCTATCTGACGCGGAAATTCATCGAGCCGCGCCTGATCTTCAAGGAAAATGTCCCGGTGCAGTGATGTCGCGCGAGGCGATGGTCGCTCGGGCCTCGATCGTTAAAATTCGGTTGATACCGCAAATCTGCACATCACCTATGCAACTTTTGTGGTTGCCGAATCATTGGGCAATCGATAGTTTCGCAGGTGTCGGCCATCTACTCCTCCCAGATGCGATGCCGACGCTGAGTGCGGTACACCTCCTCCCGTGCCGTATTCGAAATCGAGCCCGCTGCCACCTCCTCCCGGCAGCGGGCTTTTTTTGTTCCGGCTCCGGGATAGCGGCCAATGCTTGCGGTCGGGACAGCACCGGACACGTTTGGTGATCCGCGGATCGATGAGCTTCGCTGCGACCGCCGCGGCTTTGTCGGGCAGAATCCTGTCACACTTGTCACTCTCACCGGTTCGCCGGCGGCCCTATCCTGCCTCACGACCAGCAAACAACGCCGCGCCGGCCATGGTGCGGAGGATCGGCACAGGAGACGCGAGATGGCACATCGCGATGGGACGAGACATCACCCGGCGGCGCGGCCCGCAATCGAAACGCCACGTATCGTTTCGCCGCTTGCGAGACTATCTGGCCCTGAAAGACGTGATCAGGCCTTCCGCCATGCGGACGAACTGCGCGCTCGGGCCCTCGGCGCCAACGCTTTGCAGGCTGACGCGGGCGCCCTCGAGCAACAGCGACAGCGTATCGGCGAGAAGCTCGGCCTGTCCGATGCCGGCATCGCGACACAGCGAGACCAGCCGCTCGCGCTGGGCTTCCTTGAGTTCCTTGATCACTTGCCTTGCCGGATGATCGGCCTCGCTCAGCTCGATGGCGGCGTTGGCCATGTCGCAACCGCGACGATCCGACATCAGGCAATCGGCCGCCATCCGGACCCAGGCGTGCAGCTGCGCCAGCTTGTCGCCCGGATTCTCGGCCTCGAACTTTTCCCACATCGCGTTGGCGCTGCAAGCGGTCGCCCGCAGACATTCGATGATCAGGTCGTCCTTGGACTCGAAATGTCGGTAGAGCGTCATCTTGTTGGTGCCGGCGGCCTCGGTAATGGCGTCGATGCCGACGCCGCGAATGCCATGCTTGTGAAACATGTCCCGTGCCGTCTCCAGGATCCTGTCCCGGGGGCGAACACGCTCCACAACACCGTCTGTCATCAAAACCTCCGTGATTGCGTTTCCCGAAATTCCCTCGGTGCACCTCTTGACTAGGGTGTTACCGGTCTGTAACGTTAGAGATGTTACTTACCTGTAACACCCGCATTGCATCATGTCAAACTCGCAAGTGCCAGCCATCAGCCCCGCCCCGATCGGCAAGGGGACGAACCGCACCTCACGGCCTCGGCCGGCGAGCAAGAAAACACCAGATCCGCGGCTTGCCGCGGATCACCAAAAACCAGGAGCCGCTTCGATGTCGCAGCGCAATGATCTGACGATCGATGAAGTCGTAAGGGATCCGATGATCCGCATGCTGATGAAGGCCGACCGCGTCGACCCGCGGTCTTTCGAGGCGATGCTGCGTGCGCTGGCGGACGAACAGGCCGAGCGCCGCAATGCGCCGCGCCGCCTTGAAGATTTCGGCTTTCTCGAAGATTCCGGCTCAACACGCAGCCGGCGGCTTTCCAGGGTAGCCAGGGCGTTTGGCCGGGCCAGAGCATCGGGCGAGGCGTGCATATCATGGTAAACTTCTTCATTCATCGTCCGATCTTTGCGTCGGCGATCGCCATCATCATGGTGCTCGCCGGAGCGATCTGTTATTTCCTCCTGCCCGTCTCGCAGTTTCCCGACATCACTCCGCCCCAGGTCGTGGTCAGCGCCCATTACCCGGGCGCCAGCGCGCAGGTCGTCGCCGACACGGTGACGACGCCGCTCGAACAGCAGATCAACGGCGTCCAGGGGATGACCTATATGTCGTCGTCGAGCTCCAATGACGGCTCCTCGACGATCACCATCACCTTCGACGTCGGCTACGATCTGAGCACGGCGGCCGTCGATGTCCAGAACCGCGTTTCGCAGGCGGCTTCCTCGTTGCCGGCCATCGTCAATCAGGGCGGCGTGACGATCAAGAAGCAGAACCCGAACTTCGTCCTGATCGTCGACCTCACCTCGCCGGACGGTTCCATCAACCCGGTCGCGCTGAGCAATCTCGCCTATCTGCAGGTGGTCGATCCGCTGAAGCGCCTGCCCGGCGTCGGCGACGTGCAGATCTTCGGCGAGCGGCGCTATTCGATGCGCATTTGGCTCGACCCCGACAAGCTCGCCAATCTCGGCATTACTGCCGTCGACGTGCAGAACGCCGTCGCCGAGCAGAACGTCCAGGTGGCGGCCGGCAAGATCGGGCAATCACCGGCTCCGGCCGGCACTGCCTTCGAGATGCAGGTCAACGCCGTCGGCAGGCTGAGCGATCCCAAGGAGTTCGGCGACATCGTCGTGCGGGCCAATACCGCCAACGGCTCGCTGGTCAGGCTGCGCGACGTTGCGCGCATCGAGCTCGGCGCGCTGCAATATTCGTCGTCGGCCTTCTTCGGCAAGGACCCGACGGTGGTGCTCGCGGTCTACCAGATGCCGGGCTCCAACGCGCTCGATCTGCAGCAGCGCGTCAAGGACAAGATGCAGGAGCTGTCGGCCCGTTTCCCGAAGGGCGTCAGCTACGCCATGCATTACGATACGACACGTTTCGTTTCGGCCTCGATGCACGACGTGCTGATCACGCTCGGCGAGGCTCTGGTCCTGGTCGTCGCCGTGGTGTTCATCTTCCTGCAAAGCTGGCGCACCACGATCATCCCGACGATCGCAATTCCGGTGTCGCTGGTGGCGACGCTGGCCGTCATGCATATGCTTGGCTTCTCGCTGAACATGCTCAGCCTGCTCGGCATGGTGCTGGCGATCGGCCTCGTCGTCGACGACGCCATCGTCGTCGTCGAGAATGTCGAACGCCAACTTGAGGCCGGCCTCAAACCGCTGGCTGCCACGCGTACCGCGATGGCGGAGGTTACCGGCCCGATCATCGCCACGACCGCCGTGCTGATGGCTGTGTTCGTGCCGGTTGCCTTCATTCCCGGCGTGTCCGGCCGGCTCTACAACCAGTTCGCCCTGACGGTGGCGATCTCCTTCGGCATCTCGGCCTTCGTCTCGCTGACGCTTACCCCGTCGCTCAGCGCCGCCTTCCTGCGCCACCGGCCGGAAACGCAGTTCGTGCTGTTCCGCTGGTTCAACATGGGCTTCGAACGGCTGGCGCATGCCTATGCGAATGGTGTGCGCATTCTCATCCGCCTGCGCTGGATCATGCTCGGCGTGTTCGCGGCCGGACTTGTCGCGACCTATTTCGTCTGGCAGCGCCTGCCCTCGACCTTCCTTCCGGTCGAGGACCAGGGCTATTTCTTCGTCGTCATCCAGCTCCCCGACGGGGCCTCGCTGGAACGCACAGACGCGGTGGCGCAAAAGGCACGCGACATCCTGCAGAACACGCCCGGCGTCGACATCGTCGGCTCGATCAGCGGCTTGAACTTCCTGACCAGCGCCGCGCAGTCGAACTCGGCGGTCGAATTCGCCATCCTGAAGCCATGGGACGAACGCGGCCCCGACCAGAGCGCCTCGAAGCTCGTCGCCGACGTGCGCAACAAGCTGCTGCAAATTCCGGAGGCTTTTGCGCTGAGTTTCGACCCGCCGTCGATCCCGGGCATCGGCACCACCGGTGGCTTCGAGTTCCAGGTCGAGGACCTGACCGGCCGCGGCAGCGTGGCGCTCAACGATGCGACGCAAGCGGTGATTGCCGAGGCGCGCAAGCAGCCCGAGCTCAACCCGCAGCAATTGTTCTCGTCATTCTCGACCTCGACGCCGCAGTTCAACTACGATCTCGATCGCGCCAAGGCGAAGCTGCTCGGGCTCAACCTGCCGGACGTGTTCAATACGCTGCAGATCTATCTCGGCTCGCTCTATGTGAACGATTTCAACCTGTTCGGCCGCACCTTCCGGGTGACGATCCAGGCCGACAAGGACTCTCGCGCCGGTCCGGCCGACATATCGCGGCTCTATGTCCGCAATGCGTCGGGTGGGATGGTGCCGCTGAGCACGCTGGGCAAGCTTGTGCCGATCGTCGGCCCCGAGACCGTGCCGCATTACAACAACAATGCGTCGGCCCTGATCAATGGCGGCGCCGCCCCCGGCTTTTCGTCCGGCCAGGCGGTGGCGGCAATGGAACGTGCCGCTGCCACGGCGCTGCCGAGAGACTTCGGCTACGAATGGACCGGCATCACCTATCAGGAGCTCAAGGCGGGATCGATCGCATCCGTCGTCTTTGGTCTCGCGATCGTCTTCGTTTTCCTGATCCTCGCCGCGCAATATGAGAGCTGGGCGATGCCGTTCATGGTGCTGCTGGCGGTGCCGCTCGCACTGTTCGGTGCATTCGTCGTGCTGTGGCTGCGCGGCATGCAGATCGACGTCTATTCGCAGATAGGCTTCGTCATGCTGATCGGACTGGCGGCCAAGAACGCGATTCTGATCGTCGAGTTTGCCCGGCGCCGGCGCGAAGAAGGCCTCAGCATCGTCGACGCCGCAATGGAAGCCGCGCGGCTGCGGCTGCGGCCGATCCTGATGACCGCCTTCGCCTTCATCCTCGGCGTGCTGCCGCTGATGTTCGCCACGGGTGCGGGTGCGGCGAGCCGGCAGTCGATCGGCACCACCGTCTTTGGCGGCATGGTCGCGGCGACGATCCTGTCGCTGGTGTTCGTGCCGGTCTTCTATGCGGTGATCGAGCAGCTGCGCGAGCGCCGCAGCGAGAGCGAACCGGTTTCCGAAGCGACCGAACAACCAACTGCCGAACCCGCCTTCGAGCCATTGGCCGAAGCGGCTGAATAGGACTGGAGAATTGATCATGCGTAAATGGAAAATCGCGCTGGGAACGGCCGTCGCCCTTGGGGCGATTTCGGTGGCGAGCGTTCACCTGCTCGACATGGGCAGCCTCAGCCTCAACGCCGGCACAGCCGGGGCGGCGACACCCAAGCCGGAAGCCTTTGTCATGCCCGTGCCGGTGGTGAGCGTCGTCAAGAAGACGATCCCGATCTATCTCGACTACGCCGCCCGGGTGGAGCCGATCCGCAGCATCACGCTGCAGGCGCGCGTGCCGGGCTATCTGCAGGAGCAGGTCGCCACCGACGGCAGCGACGTTGCGAAGGGCGACCTTCTCTACAAGATCGCGCCGGAGGATTTCCAGGCTGCCCTCGAGCAGGCGAAGGCGCTTATCCAGCGCGACACGGCAACACTCGACTATGCGCGCTCCAATCTCGGGCGCGGCAGCGAGCTCGCCAAGAGCGGCTATCTCGCCAAGGACGTGTTCGACCAG
Organism: Mesorhizobium sp. M0184; assembly: GCF_040322215.1. NCBI lineage: Bacteria > Pseudomonadati > Pseudomonadota > Alphaproteobacteria > Hyphomicrobiales > Phyllobacteriaceae > Mesorhizobium > Mesorhizobium sp. M0184. The sequence goes on along the minus strand of NZ_JAMYSZ010000022.1, from coordinate 61,806 downwards.
CGCACCAGCACCTTGCGTGAGGCTCAGGCCTCGCTCGCCGTGAACCAGGCCGCCTTGCGGACCGCCGAGCTCAATTTGAGCTATACCGAAATCCGTGCCCCGTTCGCGGGACGCATCGGACGCAGCCAGGCATCCGTTGGAACGCTGGTCAGCGTTGCCGGCACGGTGCTCAATTCGCTGGTGCAGCTCGATCCGATCTACGTCACCTTCAATCCGAGCGAAACGGACCTGACACAGATCGAGGAAGCCCGGGCCGCGGGACCGATCAGTGTCGACGTCCTGCTTCCCGGTGAAACGGAACCGCGCCAGAAGGGCGATCTTACCTTCATAGACAACACGATCGATCGCTCGACCGGCACGATCACGGCACGGGCGACGATCGGTAACGGCAAGTTCACGCTGCTCCCCGGCCAATATGTCCGCGTCCGGCTGCACGTCAAAGAGCAGCCCGATGCGCTGATGGTACCGCAGACGGCACTCGGCTCAGGCCAGCTCGGCAAATATCTCTATGTCGTCGGCAAGGACAACACGGTCGACCAGCGTATCGTTTCGCTCGGACCGACCAATGGCGATCAGGTCGCCATCTTGAGCGGTGTGGCCGAAGGCGACCGGGTGATTACCGGCAATCTGCAGAAGATCGGCCCGGGAATGCCGATCTCGCCGCTGCCCGAGAAACCGGCCACCTGATAACCCCCATCAGGTTCCGGTCCCGCGGCGCCCTCGGCTCCCACGCCAAGGGCGCCGTTTTTGCTGATGTTTTCGACACGGCCGATTCAAGCCGTAGTGCGAACGGCGGCTCTGGCGACGATGGCAGCATAGAGGCGCTCTCCAACTGTGAAGGCAGTGTGTGGATCAGCAAACGAGACATCCATCCAGCCGACGGCTTGTCGCGGCTATCGCGCGAACGCCCGCTTCGACCTGGAGGGATGGACTGCTGGATTTAGGCGGCATAAGGCACCGTCTTCCAGGTCAAATCCTGGCGCAACGGTTTCGCTGGTCAGGCCGCCTGCAGGATCCGGATCCCGTGGCGTCCGGTAAGCTCGATCACGCGGTTAATCATGCCAGCGGTCGGCGGGCCGGAGGGCGCGTCCTTGGATGCAGCCTCTTCGAAGAATGCGATCATCTCGTCGTCGACGATCGCCATGAAAATAACCGGCACGGGACCAGCATTGCGATAGCCATGGGGCGCGTTGCCCGGAATGGTGACGACATCACCGGGTTCCACCTCATATTCTTGCGCGACCCCATCGATCATTGTCCATATCGTGAGGGTGCCCTCGAGAATGCGGAAAATTTCCGCGGAAGGATGCGTGTGGGGCGGCGTGCCGCTTCCAGGAGGTACCGTGACGTCGATCACGTTGAGTGCCGTCCCAGCGAGCTTTGCCCGGACAGCGACCTGATCGCCCATCACCCAGAAGCCTTGAACCGAATCGGCCGGATGGACCGTCGCTTTGGTCTTATGCCAAGTCACTTGCTTTTTCCTTTCGAACAGCGCCTTGCTGCGATTTTGCCGCATTGAGCAAGGCGCGAATTGCCCAGGCGGCTGCCTCTCCGGCCTCACGGCCGGTAAGACCCCAGTAGTCTTTCATCGTCTGCCAGGCAGTGGCGCTGAACAGGAGCTGGATCACGGCCTCAAGCTGGCGCGCCGCCTTCGGGTCCATTCCGTTTGCGACTTGCGAAAGGCTGCTCTGAAAGGCACGTTGCCGCTCACCATTGGCTTGCAGGCGCATCTCGCGCCCGGTAGCGCTCGCATGCGAGGCTCTGACTACGCCTTCGATTGCGTCCAACGAGGCGAAAAGGTCGGGAGGAAGATCGATCAGATCCTGCTCCCGCTCAGGCCAGAACCGCACTCCCAGAGAGGCATTGGTGCTGGCCCAAAAGGCTTCCAAAAGCGCTTCCTTCGTCGGGAAATGGCGGAAGATGGTCCGTCGGTTTACGCCCGAAACCTCGGCAACCTCATCGAAGCCAAGGAGGCTGTACGGATTTTGCTCCAGAATCGTTCGAATGGACGCGAGGATGCGCTCGCGCGTGGCCTGCGCCTGCTCTACCCGCAGCGGGCTCTCGTATTTCTGAGTCATCGTTTGTGAATTCATGTCACTGCTAGTGACACAAACCTTCCCAGTCGTCAATGGACATTGCGAAGGCTACGCACCAGCCCGTTTCCCGCTGCGAGAAGCCAGCTGACGCTCAGCGGCCGGGACCTGGTCGGCTTGCATGGTCAGGCTGGCTGAGGCCGGAAGGGCGCCAATGTCTCCAGGATCGAGAATCCAGCTCTTGTTAGATTGTCGACAATCTGCTTGTCTTGCTTTCGGTTCCCTGGAGCAGCCGAATGGCAAAGCTGGATTTCAGTCCGATCGCGGATACGACACGCAGGGCCGAGATCGTGGGGCTGCTCCGGCGGGCGATCCTGACCGGCCAGTTGGAACCGGGGCAGAAGCTCAACGAACTCAGGATTTCCGAGCAGATGCGGGTGAGCCGCGCGCCGCTGCGCGAGGCGATGCGCGAATTGGTGCAGGAAGGCATCCTGACCAGCATCCCCTACGCCGGAACCTTCGTCATCGACGTTACCGCCAAGGACATCGATGATGCCTATTCGCTCAACAAGGTGCTGGACGAATTCGCCATCGCTCGGACCTGGCCGCTTCGCGACCAGCGCTTCTTCGACGAACTCGACCGGCGCCATGCGTCGGTGAAGCAGGCGACGCGCGAGGTGGACACGACGCGGCAGATCGAAACGGCGCTGCAACTGCATGGTCTGATCCACGAATGGGCCGACAATTCGGTGCTGCTGGAGACCTGGCAGCGGCTGACCAGCCGGCTGCAGATGTATTTCGCGTTGCACCAGCGGGCGCGCAACGAGCCGGTGCCTGCCGAAGATGTCCACGAGACCTATGTGCGGCTGCTCAAGGGCACCGACATGCCCGCCGCCCAGCGCCATGCCAAGGAGCATATCGATTTGGATTTCGAGGAACTGCTCGCCTATGCGCGCGGGCTGGAACAGCGCGGCTCAAAGGGCGCCGGCGCCGATCGTGCCGGCCGACCTAAAGGCGGCTGAGCCCGACAAATTTGACGGACATCCCGGAACACAGACAACGGACAGAAAACGTGCAGATCAAAACCATCAAGGCCTACCATGTCGTGCAGCCCTTCGTGGACGGGCCTTACCGCATGTCCAAGGGGCGTGTCGCCGATGCGTTCGACGCGGTGATCGTCGCCATCACCTCCGACAGCGGCCTCACCGGCTGGGGCGAGATGGCGCCGCTCGGCAATTTTTACTCCCCCGCCTTCGCTGCAGGTACTCGCGCCGGCGTCATCGAAATCGCGCCGCATCTCATCGGCCATGATCCACGCGGGCTTGCCAGTATCAACAGGCTGATGGACACGGTGTTCAAGGGCCATCCCTACATCAAGTCGGCGCTCGATATGGCATGCTCGGATCTCGCGGCGCGCGCCGCCGACGTGCCGCTGGTCACGTTGCTTGGCGGCCGCGAGAGCGAGACGGCGGAACTCTACAAGGTCGTCACCCACGGCACGGTCGACGCGATGGCCGCGCTCGCCAAGCACATCATCGGGGAAGGATTTCACCGGCTGCAGGTCAAGGTCGGCGGCAACGTCCATGACGACATCGAACGCGTCACAGCCGTTGCCGCCGCGGTGCCGAAGGGCACCGTCATCTTCTGCGACGCCAATGCCGGTTGGACGCCTTACCAGGCGCGCCAGTTCGCCGATGCGACGCGCAAGATCGACTATACGTTCGAGCAGCCCTGCACGACGATCGACGAATGCCTGTCGGTGCGCCGCTCGCTCGACAAGCCGATGGTGCTCGACGAATCCGTCGCCTCGCTGGACGACATGCTCGATATCCACCGCAAGGGCGCCGCTGACGGGCTGACGCTGAAGATCTCGCGGCTGGGCGGCGTCACCAAGACGCGCCAGATCCGCGACCTTGCCGTCGACCTCGGCTTCATGATCACGGTCGAAGACACTGGCGGCGCCGAGATCGACACATCGGCGATGGCGCATCTGTCGCTGTCGACGCCGGAGGAGCGCCGGCTGCACGCCATTGCCTTCCACGAATGGGTGACAGTGCGCACCGCATCCAACATGCCGCCGGTTTCGGGCAGCCGCATGGGCATTCCGGACGGGCCGGGCCTCGGCATCGATGTCGTTCCCGGCCTGCTTGGTGCGCCCTTCTTCGAAATCGGCAGCTGAGATGAATATCCGCCGCATCCGGCGACGCCGATAAACCTGCGGCTGGAGGCGCCCCACGAATGGTGTTCGACGGGCTGACGGGCTCTCGCCTGCTGTCGTCCGTGCCGAGGACGGACCGACTTCGGTTCGTTGTTCACAAATCGAAGGGTCGTGGGGAATATAGAGGCGGGAGTGCGTGCGCTGCACGACTGCCAAGGCTATCAGCTAAACGGAGATGCCGAGTTTACGGCTCAGGAGATTTTTCGACGAATGTGACTCTTTGAGCGCGAACTTGCCCAGCAAGAACTTCAGTCATGACTGAAGTTGAGTGATAGCTAGAAGCAAGCTCCTCAATAGATCTATAGGAATGTATGGGGTCTTGTTTCCCCGAGGCGAGCGGCTTGGCTTCCTTTACTACGAATTTGTCTTTTTTGAATTCCCATATGCCATGGACAAGTGTATTCCGGCGTTGTGATAGCTTGGCAATCTTTTCCAGCATACGTTTCGCCTCGTCGCGCATCTGGTCGCTAGCGCCAGACGCAGGTATCAGAGATGCGATTAAATCGAGCCGCGCCTTATTGTTTTGGCTGGAATAGAATAGGGCCTGTGCGCGTTCGATCGTTAGATCGGCGAGCGCAGATAGCAGATTGACCAAAGCGGTCTCCAAGACGCTGGCACGGATAATCAACACCCCGACGACCTGGAGAATGTCAGAACGGTAGTCCTGTCCAAAATACGTGACTGTCTTTGAGCCTTGGTGCTGCCCGCCAGGTATCTTCGCTGTCAGAGTGTTGAAATCAAACGGCGGAGGGGAAGGCATTGCTGACAGCGTTCTGTACATAGACGAAATGATTTGCGCCGTAAGTTGAGGGCCGAGGACTGTCTGGTATCGCTTGCCTCCCTTGGCAATCAGTATCAGTTCAGAATTACCCGCTGCTTTGCCTCCTTGATAGGTCACAGTGAAGGCCATCTGGGTCTCAATGAACGTAGTGTCTGGCGCTACTGGGGTCATTGGACGAGCTGAAATTGGCTTGGTTAATTCGAGCAACCCATTCAGATTATGGGTAATGTCCTCCATTGCGTGAATGTCAGCGTGGAAATAGCGAGTGACCCCATCTTTGCCTAGAAGGCCGAAATAAAACGTACCGTCGAACCAAGTGAGAAATCGATTGAAGCGCTCAACAGGAACCGCCCCAGCGAACTCTTCTGGGACACCTTGTTCCGCATCAAATTCAAATCTGTCGTGAATCTCAGGAATATGCGGCATGCCTGACCCCAAAGACGAAAATCAGAATTCAACGAAACGCTGAAGCGAATGCTTCGGACGCCCCCAAAGGCGCACGATAGCGACAAGGCTGAAAAGAGTCAGGATAAAAAGGAAAAGGTGAAGCCCGCTAAGGCTTCGCCTTCCTCTTCCTCAAAGCGATAAGCCTTCGCCCTCTTTTGCTTAGGCGTGACCGGCCTCACGCAATCCGCCGATAAGTAAGCGCTTGCCTTCTGCACGGACAGTCGCGTGGACCGACCGCCCATCCAAATCGTGATCGGCCGATTGCAGAGCGACAATGCCCAATTGCCGGTTGAAATATTTTTCATTTGCAAATAGAAATGTTCAAAACGTTGATTTGGACGCTGCGGCGCGTCAGGAACTGGAGGAAGCGACATGTCCCATCCGCAATTTGCAGCGGAACTTCTGCAGCGCGCTGAACAGCAGGGGCCGATCACCATCGGGCTTGCCGGCGCCGGACAGATGGGCACCGACATCGTCGTCCAGGTCGCGCTGATGCCGGGCATGCGGATCGGCGCCATTTCCGAAGTCAGGCCGCAGGCAGCGATCGACGCGGCGCTGCTCGCTGGCCATGACCGTTCCGACATCGTCCATGCCGGCAATGCGGCCGCGATCGACCGCGCCATCGAGGCCGGCAAGATCGCGGTGACCGAAGATTTGCATGCGCTGGCGGCGGCCGGCCGGATCGACGTCATCATCGACGCGACGGGCAATCCCAATATCGGCACGCTGTTCGCGCTGGAAGTGATGAAGAACGGCAAGCACATCGTCATGCTCAATGTCGAGGCCGACATCACCATCGGCCGCTTCCTCAAGGAGGAGGCACGCAAGGCTGGCGTCGTCTATACCGGTGCCGCCGGCGACGAGCCCGCCTGCACGCTGGAGATCATCGGCTTTGCCAAAAGCCTCGGCTTCAACATCATCGCCGCCGGCAAGGGCAAGAACAATCCGCTGAAGATCGACGCCATGCCGGCGGACTACGAGAAGGAGGCGGCCGAGCGCAACATGAATGCGCGCATGCTGGTCGAATTCGTCGACGGCTCGAAGACGGCGATCGAGATGGTGGCGATCGCCAATGCGACCGGCCTAGTGCCCGATGTGCCGGGCATGCACGGCCCGACCGCGACGCTGGAGGAGTTGGCCAGCGTGCTCTGCCCGCGCGAGGATGGCGGCGTGCTGCACCGCAAGGGCGTTGTCGATTACTCGATCGGCAAGGGCGTGGCGCCCGGCGTGTTCTGCATCATCGAGACCCGGCATCCGCGTGTGCTGGAGCGCATGATCGACCTCAAGGTCGGCAAAGGCCCCTATTTCACGATCTTCCGGCCCTATCATCTGACCAGCCTGGAAGTGCCGCTGTCGGCGGCGCGCGCCGTGGTCTACAAGCGGGCCGACATGGAGCCGCTCGACCATCCTGTGGCCGAGGCGGTGGCGGTCGCCAAGAGCGATCTTGGCGTTGGCCAGTCGCTCGGCATGATCGGCGAGAACGACTATCGCGGCTTCGCCATGACCTGGGGGGATGCGCGCGCCCGCGGCGCCCTGCCGCTCGGCCTTGCCGAACGCGCCAAGGTGGTTAAGCCGCTCAAGACCGGCGACTTCCTGACCTATGAAAATTGTGTACCCGACGATTCGATGGTGATAACCCAGATCCGCCGCCGTCTCGACCAGTCGGACGGACGGTTCGTTACAAACGCAGCCTGACCCCGCCGGATCTCCGCCTGATGGACGATGTCGTAATCGGGATCGACGCCTCGACCACGGCCGTGAAGGCAATTGCCTTCGCGCACGACGGCGAGGAGCTGTTCCAGGCGCGCGAGCCGTACCCGCTTTCAAATCCGAAGCCCGGCCATTTCGAGCAGGACGCCGAACAGTGGTGGACGGCGCTGCTTGGCGCATTGAGGCAGGTCACCGAGGCGGTCGGCGCTGCGCGGGTGGCGGCGATCTGCATCGCCCATCAGCGAGAGACCTTCACGCTGGTCGACAGCGCCGGCAAAGCACTCATGCCGGCGATCCTGTGGCTCGACGAACGCGCCCGACCGCAGGTTATCAGGCTTTCGGCCGAACTCGGCCGCGAGGCGATCCGCGACTGGAGCGGCAAGCCGCCGGACCCGACGCCGGCGCTCTACGCCATTGCCTGGCTTGCCGAGCACCAGCCGCAAGTGCTTCGCCGGGCAGCGGCACTGGTCGACGTGCACGGTTTCTTCGTCCAGCGGCTGACCGGGCGATTGGTCACCAGCACCGCAAGTGCGGATCCGCTCGGGCTGCTCGACGTCGAGAAAGGTACCTGGCATCCCCGCCTCGTTGCGGCCGCCGGACTGCAGATGGAGCAATTGCCCGAGCTGGTCGCGCCAGGCGTGGTCTGCGGCAGTCTTTCCGCAAGCATAGCGCAGCTGACCGGCCTGAGGGCCGGCACGCCGGTCGTTGCCGGCGCTGGGGACGGCCAGGCGATGGGCCTCGGCATGGGCGTCTACGGCGAGGGCAAGAGCTATCTCTCGCTCGGCTCCGGCGTGGTCAGCGGCTGCTATTCCGGCAAGGTGAAAACCTCGGACGCCTTTCGTACGCTGGTCTCGCCGACCGGCTCCGGTTTCATGCTGGAGACCGTGCTGCGCTCGGGCATGCAGCTGGTCGACTGGATCGTGCGAACCACCGGTTCGCCCTCGGCGGCAGCGCTGGAGAAAGTGGCGCTGGATGTTGCCGCGGGCAGCGAGGGCCTGCTCATCATGCCCTATTGGGCCGGCGTCATGAGCCCATATTGGGACGGTGCGGCGCGCGGCGCCATTGTCGGCCTATCGCTCGATCACCGGCCGGAGCATCTCTTCCGCGCTGTCCTGGAAGGCATCGCCTTCGAGCAGGCCGTCGCCACCGAGGCCATGGAAGCCCAGGCCGGCGGACCGGCGGCGATGATTGCCGCCGGCGGCGGCACCAATTGCGCGCTGCTAATGCAGATCATGGCAAGCGTGCTCGAGCGGCCGCTCTCGGTTTCGCCGGTCAACGAAGCCGCCGCACTCGGCGCTGCCATGCTGGCGGCAGCGGCTGTCGGCTGGTTTGCCTCGCCGGAAGCCGCAGCAGAGGTAATGGCTGTCGCTCCCACCAGGCATGTCGATCCGGTCGACGGGCTTGTCGCCGCCTATCGCAGCCGCAAGGAAATCTACCGCGACCTTTATCAGGCGACGCGCGACATCCACACCCGCCTCAGCGCTCTCGGCGAAATCTAGCGGTTGAGCAGGCCCTTGGCCGCGTCTTCGTCGGTGATCAGAACCGATACCTTGGTGTTGGCGAGCGCAGCCCGCATTACCGCTACCTTCTCGCTGCCTCCCGACACCAGGATGATGCTCGGGATATCCGACAGATCCTGCAGCGGATAGGCGCAGACGCGGCGGTTGACCTCGTGGTCGACCGGGCGGCCCTCGGCGTCGATGAAATGACACAGAATATCGCCGACGGCACCGGCCGCCTGCAATTCCTCGAGTTCGCTTGGCTTGATGAAGCCGTAATTGGCGATCGGGCTGTCGTTGGAAAACGAGCCGACGCTGAGCACGGCGATGTTTGCCCGGCGTGCACGGAAGACGACGTCCTGAACGCTGCGCTGGCTCATGAAAGCGTCGCGCTGCTCCGGCCTGTCGGCATAGACCGGCACCGGCAGCAGGAAGCACTCCGCACCGATCTTTTCGGCGAAATCCCAGGCGCTTTCTGTCGGGTTGAGCGGCTGGGCATGGGTGAGGCCGCCAAGCATCGAAACCACCGTCGTCCTGGCGATGGGCCGCCGCGGCAATTCATTGATGGCGAATTTCAGTGTCCGCCCCCAGCCCAGTGCGATGACATCGCCGGCATTCACATGGTCGGCCAGGTAGGCGGCGGCGGCGTGGCCGATCATCAGCGGCGCGTTGCTTCGGTCGGCCGCCGACGGCACCACAACAGCCTGGCTGAGCCCGAACCGCTGCTTGAGGCTTTCCTCCAAAATCACGCATTCGACGACGCTGTCGCGGATGCGAAACTGGACGACACCCTCTTCGCGGGCGGCGGAGAGAATGCGATGCACCTTGATGCGGCCGACGCCGAGAATTTCGGAAATCCGCTCCTGTGTAAGACCCTCGACATAATAGTGCCAGGCGGCGCGGGCCTTGAGTTCGGCGTCGGGGAAGCGCGAGGCTCTTTCGTTCTCTATGATCGTCATCTGTTTGCCTTGCCGCAGTCGCCGGCTCTGCTCATGATATTCCAATCCGGCGACTTCGAAATGCCCAAGATTTCCGAGACATTGCGTAAGGCAAACCGGCGAACAGCGCAAACCGTGCTCGAATGAAGCGGGCAGGTCTTGACAATTTTCCGACGAACAGTTTAGCTGAACAAAATTGCATGTTAAAGATAAATTGTTCACAGGGAGGGGCCTGGTGAACAAAGTGGCCCGGTGATGCAGCGCCGGATTGCTGTGGAGGAGACAAAGTGGCTGTGAGCAACGACGCAAGCAATTTGAAGGCAGGCGAGTTGAAGGCAGGCTCTGGCGCGCAGGCTACGGCGGGCGCAAGGTTTTCGGCTGTCTTTGCCGGAACCATGGGCCCGCTGATCGGGCTGGTTCTGCTGTGCCTGGCGCTCTCGCTAACCACCGACACCTTCCTGACTGTCCGCAACATCCTCAACGTTCTCGACCAGGTCACCGTGCTCGGCATCATGGCGATCGGCATGACGCTGGTCATCCTGATCGGCGGCATCGACCTGTCCGTCGGCTCGGTACTGGCGCTGGCTTCCATGGTGATGGGCTTCGTCGCCCATCCGGACTATCTCAATCTCGGCCTGCCGGCCGGCATCGCCGCAGCCCTCGTCGTCGCCGGCCTTTGCGGGCTGGTTTCGGGCCTGCTGGTGACGGTCACCAAGCTGCCGCCCTTCATCGCCACGTTGGCGATGATGTCGGTGGCGCGCGGCCTCGCCAACATGATCACCGACGGCTCGCAGATCGTCGGCTTTCCCGACTGGTTCACCAGCCTGTCGATCATCCGCCATTTCGGCTTCCTCTCGGTCACCGTCGGGCTGATGATCGTGCTTGCCGTCATTTTCGCGATCTTCCTGAATTATCGCGCTACCGGCCGTAGCCTGTACGCAATCGGCGGCAGCGCCGAAGTCGCCCGGCTGTCCGGCATACCGGTCAAGTCGCTGACGAACTGGGTCTATGCGATCTGCGCCGTGCTGGCCGGTCTCGCCGGCATCGTGCTTGCCGCCCGGCTCGATTCCGTCCAGCCGAGCTCCGGCCTTGGCTACGAACTCGACACCATCGCGGCGGTGGTGATCGGCGGCGCCAGCCTGTCGGGCGGCGTCGGTTCGATCGGCGGCACAGCCATCGGCGTCCTCATCATCGGCGTGCTGCGCAACGGGCTGAACCTGCTCGGTGTCTCGCCCTTCATCCAGCAAGTGGTTATCGGCGTGGTGATCGCGCTGGCGGTGGCCACCGACACGTGGCGGCGCCGAGCACAATGAAGAATGGGGCACAATGAAGAATTGGGCTCAATGAGATTCGCCCCGATATTCGGGCGAAAACGGATCGGTGATCCGAAACTGGGAGTTGTTCGGCCAAGGGGCGCCGCGATGCGCGGGCAGGACAGATTGAACATCAACGGAGGAATAAACATGCTGACCAAACGTTCATTGCTGCTTGCCGCCGCGGCCGTCATCCCGCTGCTTGGCCTGTCCGACATGGCCTCGGCCAAGGAGGCCAAAAAGCTCGGCCTCGCCGTCGCCAATCTGCAGGCCGACTTCTTCAACCAGATCAAGCAGTCCGTCGAAGCCTACGGCAAGGAAAAGGGCATCGAGGTCGTTACCGTCGACGCCAAGGGCGATTCGGCGACCCAGGTCAGCCAGGTGCAGGACCTGATCACGCAGAACATCGATGCGCTGATCTATATTCCAGCCGGCGCCACCGCCGCCACCGTGCCGACCAAGACCGCCAAGGCTGCCGGCATCCCAGTCGTCAATGTCGACCGCAACGCCGACGGCGCGCCCGGCGACACCTTCATCGCCACCAACAGCGTGGCATCGGCCAAGGCGGTTTGCGACTACATCGCCAAGCAGGCCGGCGGCAAGGGCGAGCTGATCATCATCCACGGCCAGAAGGGCACGACGCCCGAAGTCGACCGCTCGAAGGGCTGCGGCGAAGCGCTGAAAGGCTATCCCGACATCAAGGTTGTCGGAGAATTGTGGAGCGAAGGCTGGCACCAGGACGAAGGCTTCAAGCTGACGCAGGATCTGTTGCAGTCGCACCCCGACGTGTCGATCGTCATCGGCCAGGCCGACGCGCTGGCGCTCGGTGCGGCGCAGGCCGTCAAGGTCGCCAATCCCGGCCACAAGGTCTGGGTTGCCGGCTTCGACGGCGACGTGGCGGCGCTCAAGGCACTGAAGGACGGCGTCTTCGACGTGACCGCGACGCAGCAAACCCAGGGCATGGGCCGGCTCGCCGTCGATGCAGCAATCAAGCTGGTGGCCGGCGAGACCATTCCCGCCGAACAGCTGCAGGATGCGACGCTGACCACCAAGGACAATGTCGAGCAGTTCATCGCCAAGCATCCCTGATTGAGACCAGTCCGGCAATCGACGAGCGCAACGATGTCCACCGATCCTCGCCACACGCACAGCCCCCATAACGGGCTCGTCGTCAGCGGCCTCTGCAAAAGCTACGGGCCGGTGCAGGTCCTGGCCGATGCGAGCTTCGAGGTGCGGCCGGGCGAGGTCGTGGCGCTGCTTGGCGAAAACGGCGCCGGCAAGTCGACTGTCTCGAACATCATCGCCGGGTCGACGAAACCCGATGCCGGCACCATCACCTGGCGGGGGAACGCTTATTCCCCCGCCAATCCTGCCGCGGCGATCGACGCCGGCATCGGCATGATCCACCAGGAGCTGAAGCTCTTGCCCGATCTGTCGGTCGCCGAAAACGTCTATGTCGGGCGCCTGCCGATGCGTGGCGGCCGCATCGACCGCGCGGCAATGAATGCACGGGCATCGGCCCAGTTGAAGCGCCTCGGCCTCGATGTCTCGCCCGAGCGCAAGGTGCGCACGCTGCGTATCGCCGCCCAGCAGCAGGTCGAGATCGCCAAGGCGCTGACGCTCAATGCCGAGCTGCTGATCTTCGACGAACCAACGGCAGCCCTTGGCGGCGAGGAAACGGAGCTCCTGTTCCAGCAGATCCGCAAGCTCAAGGCGGAAGGCATGTCCTTCATCTATATCAGCCACCGGCTGGACGAGATCGCCCAGATCGCCGATCGCGTGGTGGTGATGCGCGACGGGCGCATCGTCGCCCGGCACGAGCGCGCCGACATTCCGGTGCGCACTGTCGTCGAGCAAATGGTCGGCCGCAGTGTCGAGCGGATGTTCCCTACGGTATCGGCGCCGGGCAACGACACGCTGCTCGAGGTCGAGAACCTGTCCTCGCCGGAACGCAGCTTTCAAAATGTCAGCTTTTCAGTGCGGGCCGGCGAAATCCTCGGCATTGCCGGGCTGATCGGCGCCGGACGCACGGAGCTGGTGCGGGCGATCGCCGGTGCCGATCCGATCTCATCGGGATCGGTGCGCGTCGCCGGCAAGCCGGTGCATCTCAATGGCCCGGCGGCGGCGATCAAGGCCGGCGTCGTCCTGGTACCGGAAGACCGCAAGGCGCAGGGCGTGGTGCTCGACCAGACGATCGGCGAGAACCTGGCGATCGGCAATTTCGACCATGTCGCGCCGAATGGCTGGGTGTTGCCGAAGGCGGTGCAGAAATTCGCCGAGGCCGGCATTCGCCGGCTCGGGGTCAAGGGCCGGCCGAACCAGGCGGTCAGCAAGCTCTCCGGCGGCAACCAGCAGAAAGTGATCATCGCAAAATGGGTGTCGCGCCCGCCCAAGGTATTCATCCTGGACGAGCCGACGCGCGGCATCGACGTCGGTGCACGCGCCGCGATCTATGATGTCATCGCCGACCTTGCCCGCTCCGGCATGGCGGTGGTGGTGGTGAGCTCCGACCTCGAGGAAGTTCTCGGCCTGTCGCATCGCGTGCTGGTGCTGAGCCGCGGCCGGCAACGCGGCATTCTCGACCGCAGCGAAGCAAGCAATATCGCCGTGATGGAACTCGCCACGAGCTAGGAACAGCCCATCGAAACAAAGCGCAGCAGGTGGTATCCTCCCGGGCACCAGACCGCGCGGGGCGCCAGCAACAGAGTTGGCGCCCCTTTATTTCCGGAGGACGGCGGTTGGAGGAGAGGGACCGACGATGAAATTATTCGACCTTCATGGTGACGTGGCACTTGTGACGGGCGCCGGCAGCGGCATCGGGCAGGCAATCGCCATTGGGCTGGCCGAGGCCGGCGCCGACATCGCCTGCTTCGGCCACGCCTCGAAAGGCGGGCTGGAGGAGACCGCGCACCGGATCACCGCACTCGGCCGCAAGGCGCTGGTGCTGAACGGCACGGTGACTTCAGAGGCCGATCTCGCGGCCGCGATCGAGCGTACGGAGATGGAACTCGGCGCGTTGACCATCGCCGTCAACAATGCCGGCGTCGCCGGAGCTGAGCCGGCAGAGACGCTGTCGCTGGAGAAATGGCAGAAGCTCTATGACGTCAATGTCAGCGGCGTGTTCCTGTCCTGCCAGGCCGAGGCCCGCGCCATGCTGACGCGGCGCAAGGGCTCGATCATCAACATCGCGTCGATGTCGGGCTCGATCGTCAATCGCGGCCTGACCCAGGCGCACTACAATTCGTCGAAGGCCGCGGTGATCCACATGTCGAAGAGCCTCGCCATGGAATGGGCCGATCGCGGCCTGCGCGTCAATGTCGTCAGCCCCGGCTACACGCTGACGCCGATGAACAAGCGGCCGGAGGTCGCCGACCAGGTCAGGATCTTTGAGCGCGACACGCCGATGGGCCGCATGGCGGCGACGGAAGAGATGGTCGGCCCGACCGTGTTCCTGGCCAGCCGCGCCTCGAGTTTCGTCACCGGCATCGACCTGATCGTCGATGGCGGCTTCGTCTGCTGGTAGGAGAAAAGATGCAGAAGCGATTCCTCGGAAAAACGGCGGTCATCACCGGCGCCAGCGGCGGCATTGGTGCGGCAATGGCCAGGCGCTTCGCGGCGGAAGGTGCCGCGGTCGTCGTCAGCGCCATCGACGCGCGCGTCGAAGAGGTCGCCGCCGATCTCAAGGCTGCGGGCGCCAGGGTCGCACCGATGCGCATGGATGTGACGAAGAAGGACGAAGTCGTCGCCCTCTACGATCTGGCCGAGCAGGAGTTCGGCCGCGTCGATATCTCCGTGCAGAATGCCGGTGTCATCACAATCGCCAGGATAGAGGCGATGACCGAGGCCGAATGGGACAAGGTGATGGCGGTCAACACCAAGGGAGTGTTCCTGTGCTGCCAGGAGGCGATCGCGCGCATCCGCAAGCATGGCGATGGCGGCCGGCTGATCAACACCGCATCCGGCCAGGCGCGGCAGGGCTTTATCTACACGCCGCATTATGCGGCCTCGAAATTCGGCGTCGTCGGCGTCACCCAGAGCCTGGCCAAGGAAGTGGCCAAGGAGAAGATCACCGTCAACGCGATCTGCCCCGGCATCATCGACACCGATATGTGGGCCTATAACGACGCCGCATGGGGCAAGTTGATGGGCGACTACAAGCCCGGCGAGCTGATGGCCGAATGGGTGAAGAACATCCCGATGGGCCGCGCCGGCAGCGGCGAAGATGTCTCCGGCCTGGTCAGCTTTCTGGCCAGCGACGATGCAGCCTACATCACCGGCCAGACCATCAATGTCGATGGCGGCCTGATCATGTCGTGAGCGGCGGCGCGGGCCAACGTACCATCCACCGGGATCTGAAAGCCCCTTCGCTGCGTTCAGACTGGTCGGCCGGCCCGTGCCAATCCATGCTCCACGAGCCGGTCGATGATTTCGGAATAGCTGACGCCGCTCGCCGCCATTGCCTTGGAATACATGCTGATATCGGTGAAGCCAGGGATGGTGTTGATTTCATTGACCAAGAATTGCATGTCCGGTGTCAGGAAAAAGTCGACGCGCGCCATCCCGTCACAGCCGACGGCTCTGAAAGCCCTTGCGGCCACGTCCCGCATGGCTGCCTCGACCTCCGGCGGCAGTTCGGCCGGCACTTTAAGTGCCGCGCCGTTCTCGTCGATGTATTTGGCATCGTAGCTGTAGAAATCGTGGCTTTCGGCCGGCACGATCTCGCCTGGCCGCGAGACGAACAGGTCGCCTGCCGGGTCCTCCAACACGCTATATTCGATCTCGCGCCCACGAATGAATTCCTCGGCCAACAGCTTGCAATCGTGCCGGAAGGCTTCAGCAAGCGCTCCATCGAATTCCTGGCTGGCATGGACTTTTCCGACGCCGACAGATGATCCCTGACGCACCGGTTTGATGAAGAACGGCAGGCCGAGTTCGCTTTCCAGTGCAGCGAGGGCGGGCGCCGCACCTTCATGGATCGTCACTGAGCGCGCGATTGGCAGCCCCGCCGCTTCCAGGAGCCGTTTGGCGATGTCCTTGTCCAGCGCGGTTGCCGAACCCAGGATGCCGCAGCCAGCGAGCGGCACCCGAGCCACCTCGGCCACCCCCTGTACCGAGCCGTCTTCGCCATGAGGGCCGTGCAGGACAGGAAACAGGATGTCGATCTTCGGCAGATCATAGGGCGTGCCGTCGGCCGGGATCGCCATCATCCGTCCGCGCCCACCCGGAACCAGGCAAACTTCCGTGCCGGCCGCAGGTTTTGCGAGCGTACCATCCTGGAAGCTGCTCAGCAGCCACTGTCCTTCGCTCGTGACGAAGATTGGGAGGGCATCGTATTTGGCGGACAGCAGCGCACGCATGACATTGGTTGCTGAAAGCACCGAAACGTCATGTTCGGCGGAACGTCCGCCAAAGAGCACGGCAATTCGCAGTCTGTTCAAGGAAGAGGTCATGAAAGCCTCGGATATGATCTGGTGTTGAAAGGTCACAAGCCGGCGGCGATCCCGCGGTTGGCGAAGAAGTAAGGCATTTTGGTCTGCTGCATTGTATCGGTACCCTGTCCTCGCGGCTCGCATACGGGATGACCGGCAACCTTGGCTTTTTTCGAACCGATCTGCGGGTCCATGTAAAAAGACGGGCCGTGAAATTGGCACCGGCGTTATTCGTTGCGCGACATGAACGTTGGTATATATAATTTCATCCCATGAAAGTGGCTCTGGCGAGTTGCCGAGCCGACAGCTGAGATCATGGGACTCTGATGGTTTGCATCTCAAGACCGGCGATCGATCCGTGGATCACAGCTGCGGCAGCAATCCTTCGGCAGTCATGACGCGGCCGGTCCCGCGCCACATCTTCACCAATTTTGGCACCACCCCCGTTTTGCGCCGGCATCCGCTTCGGCAGCATTGTGGCGCCGACGGTCTTGCGCAACGACCAGCTTTTCCAACACAATCAAAAAAGACGCAAGAAGGGAACGAACGATAACTTCACTAGAGCTTGACAGGAGAACAAGCATGTCACTTCGGAACATGATTTCGAATTTCTCAATGGGAGCCTTGATACTTACCGCGGCAAGCGCGCTGACCCCTCCGGCCCAGGCGGCGGCGCCGGAATCCAACGACCCGATCAAGATCGCGCTGTTCGACTGGACCAGCGTCAATCTGAACGCCAAGATCCTCGGCGGCATTCTCGAAAAGCTCGGCTACACCGTCGAATATCCGACCGCCGACTATCTCTCCAGCCTGACCACCGGTCTCACCAATGGCGACATCGATGTGGGCATGGAGTTCTGGGACACGACGGCCGGCGAGGCTATGAAGGCCTCGGATGCAACCGGGCAGACCGAACGCCTCGGCAAGCTCGGGCCCAAGGCCAAGGAAGAATGGTGGTTTCCCGAGTATATGAAGGAGAAATGCCCCGGCCTGCCTAACTGGGAAGCGCTGAAAGACCCGAAATGTGCCGAGGCCTTCTCCACCGCCGAAACCGCGCCGAAGGGGCGCTATCTCGGCGGCCCCGTGACATGGGAAGGTTTTGACGACGAACGCGTCGAGGCGCTGAAACTGCCCTTCACCGTCATCCATGCCGGCACCGATGCGGCGATGTTCGCCGAGCTGGAATCGGCCTATCAGCGCAAGGCGCCGATCATGCTGTGGATCTATTCGCCGCATTGGGCGCCGGCCAAATACAAGGGCGAATGGGTCGAATTCCCCGATTATACGACAGAATGCTACAACGACCCGAAATGGGGTGTGAACCCCGATGCGAAATATGACTGCGGCAAACCGCATGGCGAGATCTGGAAATATTCCTGGGCCGGCATGAAGGACAAATGGCCGGTCGCCTACAAGGTCGCGAAGAACTACACCGTCGATACCGACGAGCTCAACAAGATGAGCGGCGAGATCGATCTCGAAGGCAAGACGCCGGAAGACGTCGCCGCCGCCTGGATCGCCGCCCACGAAGCCGACTGGAAAGCCTGGGCTGAGTGACCGTCTGACTGGAAATGCGACGACCCGGCCATTCATGGCCGGGTCTCGATCCCTTATTCCAGAAGGACGATTGCATGAGCGATACGATTGAACAGGCGGCGAAAGCAGCGGGCAAGGATGCCCGCCCGATAAAGCTTGCCTGCCGCAACGTCTGGAAGCTGTTCGGCGCGGACGCGGCCAATTTCATTCGCCAGCGCGACGGCAAAGCCAGCATGGCGGACATCGCTGCGGCCGGGCTGGTTGGTGCGGTGCGCGCCGTCGATCTCGAAATCCGCCAAGGCGAGATCTTCATCATCATGGGACTTTCGGGGTCAGGCAAGTCGACGCTGGTGCGCTGCATGTCGCGGCTGATCGAGCCGACCCATGGCAAGGTCGAATTCGAGGGCAAGGATCTGCTCAAGATTTCGGATGCCGCGCTGATCGAGCTGCGACGCCATCGCATGGGCATGGTGTTCCAGAATTTTGCCTTGCTGCCGCATCTGAACGTGCTGGAGAACATTGCCTTTCCCTTGGGCATCCAGGGGCAGGACCGGCCGACGCGCGAGAAGCGGGCCCGCGAAGTCATCGAACTGGTCGGCCTGCGCGGCCGCGAGCATTTCTATCCGCGCGAGCTTTCCGGCGGCCAGCAGCAGCGTGTCGGCATCGCCCGCAGCCTCGCCACCAAGCCGGAAATCTGGTTCCTCGACGAGCCGTTCTCGGCGCTCGATCCGCTGATCCGCCGCGAGATGCAGGACGAGCTGATGCGGCTGCAGACCATGCTGCACAAGACCATCGTTTTCATCACCCATGATTTCGACGAGGCCATCCGGCTGGCCGATCGTATCGCCATCATGAAGGACGGCGAGGTCATCCAGATCGGCACGCCGGAAGAGCTGGTGGTTAACCCGGCGACCGACTATGTCGCCGAATTCACCCGAGACGTCGACCGCGCCAAGGTGATCTCGGCCAAAAGCCTGATGCGCGCCTGCGACGGCGCTGAGCATGGCGGCACGGTCGCGCCGGATGCCAAGATCGCCAGTTTCTCGGCAAGCATCGTTTCGGCTGGCAAGCCATTCGCGGTGGTCAACGGCACCGGCAAGCCGATCGGCGAGGTCACGCCGCAAGCGGTGATCGATCTTCTTGCCGGCATAGAGCGCCCGGGAGCCGGCGCATGACGGTCACGGCAAGCGCCAGCGCAGCGAGGCCCCGGCAGGTTCAGACCTGGCTGGCGATCTGGGGCTGCGCGCTTGCCGCCGTGCTTGTCGTGTTCCTGCTGCAGGAAAGCCTGCCGTGGGCGGTCAATTACCCGGCCGATGCGGTCGTTCCCGTCGCCGACTGGGTCAGTGCGCTGATGACCTGGGTGAAATCGAACTTCTCTTGGCTGACGCGCTCGATCACCGCCGTGCTTGGCGTGCCGCTCGATTTCGCGCTCAATCTTCTGGCCAAGAATTTCAAGATCGGCCATGGCGCGGATATGATCGTCTTGCCGCGCTTATCCTGGATCGGCGTCTGCGCTGCCGCCTACCTTGCCGGGCGCGCCGCCGGCGGCTGGAAGCTGGGTGCGCTGGTCGGCGGCTGCTTTGTCTACATCGCGCTGTTCGGGCAGTGGACCAGCGCCATGCTGACGCTGGGCTTGATCTCGATCGCCGTGCCGTTCTGCATCGTCACCGGCCTGTTCGCCGGCATCTGGGCATGGCGCAAGCCTTGGGCCGAGAGGTTATTGATCTCCCCTGCCCTCGATTTGATGCAGACGATCCCAACCTTCGCCTATCTCATCCCGATGCTGCTCCTGTTCGGCAA
The DNA here is from genome assembly GCF_040322215.1 of Mesorhizobium sp. M0184. Lineage (NCBI taxonomy): Bacteria > Pseudomonadati > Pseudomonadota > Alphaproteobacteria > Hyphomicrobiales > Phyllobacteriaceae > Mesorhizobium > Mesorhizobium sp. M0184. The sequence goes on along the minus strand of NZ_JAMYSZ010000022.1, from coordinate 42,102 downwards.
CAGCCCGGTTTCGGCGATGATCGCGACGGCAATTTTCGCGACGCCGCCAATGGTGCGGGCGACGATGCTGGGATTGTCGCGGGTGCCGTCGGAGATCGACGATTTCAGCGAGATGGCCGGCTGCACGGCACGGCAGAAACTATGGCGCGTGCAGTTGCCGTCGGCGCGGCCGACGCTGATGGTCGGCGTCAACCAGGTGATCATGCTGGCGCTCAACATGGTGATCATCGCGTCGATGATCGGTGCCGGCGGCCTCGGCTACGACGTGCTGCTGGCGTTGCGCGCGCTGAAGGTCGGCGAGGCGATGGAGGCCGGCCTCGCCATCGTCGCGCTGGCCATTGCGCTCGACCGGCTGAGCCAGGCGATCGCCCACAATCACGCCAAAGGCCATGTCTATCAGGACGTGAGCCCGAGCTTCTGGCGTCGCTATCCCAATCTGACACTGGCCATCGTCATCGTTGCGGCCACGACGCTGCTTGGCCTGTTCGTGCCGGCCTTCGCGGCAGTGCCGAAGGTGATCACCTTCACCACCGCGCCTGTGTGGAAGGCGGCGGTGAACTGGATCACCATCAACTTCTTCGACACGATCGAAGCCTTCCGCGTGGCGCTTATCCTCAATGTACTGAACCCGGTGCGCGCCTTCTGCGAGGGCTTTCCGTGGCTGGGCGCGGTGTTCCTGCTCGGCCTTGCCGGATACCAGCTCGGCGGCCTGCGCCTGGCCGCCCTGGTCGCGGCATTGACCGGGTTCTGCGCCGTCACCGGCCTGTGGGAAAAGACCATGGCGACGGTCTATCTCTGCGGCATCTCGGCCTTCATCGCTTGCCTGATCGGCATCCCGATCGGGCTGATGGCATCGCGCAGCGACCGCTTCGAAAAGATCGTCACGCCGGTCATCGACACGCTGCAGGTGCTGCCGTCGTTCTGCTTCATCATCCCTGTGGTGATGCTGTTTCGGGTCGGCGACGTCACCGCGATGATCGCCACCGTCGCCTTTGCCGTGGTCCCGGCCATCCGCTACACCAATCACGGCATCAGGCAGGTGCCGCCGGCGCTGATCGAGGCGGCGAAAGTGTCCGGCTGCACCAAGCGCCAGACGTTCTTTCGCGTGCAACTGCCGCTGGCGTTGCCGGAGATCATGCTGGGCGTCAACCAGACCATCCTGATGGCGCTGGCGATGATCATCATCTGCGCCATGGTCGGCACCCGCGATCTCGGCCAGGAGGTGTTCATCGCGCTGTCCAAGGCCGATTCCGGCCGCGGCATCGTCGCCGGCCTGGCCATTGCCTTCATCGGCATCGTCGCCGACCGGCTGTTCAACGCCTGGACGGCGAAGGCAAGAGCGAGGCTGGGCTAGCCAAAATCAAAACTCAATCAGCTGGCTGTCGCCAAGGGCGCGGCGGTGATGAGCTACCGACCCCCTTATGCCCAGAGACATAGCCCTTTGTGATTATTGCTCGCTCTTGCCTAACAGCATAGGGCTGTGATGGGTGGGGTAGGCTCAGCAGGAGGGTACAATGTCTAAACGCGTTCCTTTTACTCCCGGCGATCTGGTGGATCGTCAATGGGGTACCGATGACATCCTCACTAGCGACCTGGCTACAGCTATCTTAATCGGCGACGCTGGCGGCAGCATGTTCGATTTTTCTAAGGGCGGCAACGACACCTTCACGGCGCTGCCAATCTCCACAACCACTACTGCCTACGGTGATGCTGGCGACGATATGTCGGACCACAGCAAGGGCGGCAACGACACTTTCACGGGCGCCTCGCTAGGCACCTACATTTTCTACGGTGACGCTGGCGGCAACATGTTCGGTCACGCCCAGGGCGGCGACGACAGTTTTAGGGCCGAGGGCGACTCCTTCAACACTTTTTACGGCGACGCCGGCGGCGACATGTCGGACCACAGCAAGGGCGGCAACGATACCTTCAGCAGTGAAGTGGGTAGACGGGTAGACAACACTTTCTACGGTGACGCCGGCGGCAACATGTTCGGCTATGCCCAGGGCGGTGACGACGCTTTCGTGACCAGCACTGTACAAGGAGCTGACCACACCTTCTACGGTGATGCGGGCGGCGAAATGTCGGATCACAGCAAGGGGGGCAACGACACCTTCCAGGGCTCCAAAGAGGCCAACAATATTTTCTTCGGTGACGCCGGCAGCAACTTGTCAGGCAATGCGCAGGGCGGCGACGACAGTTTCACGACCAGGACCGACTCCTTCAACACTTTCTACGGCGATGCCGGCGGCGATATGTCGGACTACAGCAAGGGTGGCAACGATACCTTCACGGGTAGCTTCTTTTCCACCAACACTTTCTTCGGCGATGCCGGCGGCGATATGTCGGACCATGCTCAGGGCGGCGACGACCATTACACGGATCTGGGTGGGGCGATCCCGAACAAAACCCTCTTTGGCGATGCGGGCGGTGATCTTTCCGGTTTTGCCAAAGGCGGCAACGACAACTTCACGAGCGCTGGTGGCTCCCAGATAAGTTTCTACGGTGACGCGGGCGCCAACATGTCCGACCACGCTCGCGGTGGCGACGACGTGGCCGTGCTGCAAGGCACTCATAATTTAGGGTATGGCGATGCGGTCACGATGCTCGGCAGCGCTGTGGGCGGCAATGATTCCCTGACTGGTGGCGAGAGGAACTCCGGTCCGGATGTTCTAAGCGAGTTGTACGGCGACGCCCTCGCTATGTCCGGTTCCGCCAGGGGCGGCAACGACATTCTTACCGGGGCCACAACAGCGAAAGCGGCCAGGTCCGCAACTTCCTGTGCGGCGACGCTCTACAAATGTCCGGTTCGGCTCTGGGCGGAAACGATACCCTGTACGCCGGGAGCGCGGCACCCGGCTGCACCGTCATCAACGATATGTGGGGTGACGGGCAACTGAGCGAACTGGCTCAGGGCAGCAGAGATCAATTCATATTCAAGGACGATGGTTCAATGACGGTCGGAACCCAAAACACCATCTACGACTTCAGCCAGACCCAAGGCGACACCATTGTATTTAGTGGCGTGGAGGGCGTGCAATCGTTCGATGATCTCACAATTGCGCAAAGTGGAACCGACACCATCATTACCGCAGGAGTCGATCAAGTTACTCTCGCAAACTTTACAAGCCCGCTGACGACGAGTGACTTTTTGTTTGTCTGAAAGCGAAGCTCTTATCGCATTCCAAGAGGGGGAATGCGTGAGAATTTGTTTCGCATCGTCGCGCGGCCGGTCGCCCCAATAATGCTCGACCGGCCGATCGACAATCCCAGCCGCAGTCATGGATCAAGCGGCCAGGAATCTCTCGGTCAAACGAGCCCAGAGCGCTGCGCCGACGGTCAGATTGCCGTCGTTGAAATCATATTTCGAGCTGTGCAGGATGGCTGAATCCTCGCCGTTTCCGAGGCGCAGGAAGCAACCGGGTTTGTGTTCGAGGAAATAAGAAAAATCTTCGCTGCCGGGGATCAACGGGCAGACGGACACCTTGTCCTGACCGAGGAGTTCGACAACGATGTCTGTCGCAAAGGACGTCTCGCGCTCGGAATTGACCACCACCGGGTAGCCGCGCTCGTAATCGATCTCGACCGTTGCGCCATGCGCCTGCGCCACAAGTGCTGCGATATTGCGAATACGCTGCTCGAGCGTGTCGCGGATCTCGGCCGAGAAGGAGCGGACGCTCAGCGTGATTTCGGCGTGTTCCGGGATGACGTTGGAGGCCGTGCCTCCGTGAATCGTGCCGACGGTGACGACAGCCGTCTCGATCGGGTTGACGTTGCGCGACACAACCGTCTGCAGGGTCATGACGATGTTGGCGGCAGCGACGATCGGGTCGACCGTCAGGTGCGGACGCGAGGCGTGGCCGCCACGCCCGGCGATCCTGATGGTGACGGTATCGCTCGCCGCCATCAGCGGCCCGGCGCGCATCAGGAACGAACCCGTCGGCGCGCCCGGGTGGTTGTGCAGCCCGAATATCGCATCGCAGGGAAAGCGCTCGAACAGGCCGTCGGCGATCATCGCCTGCGCCCCGCTTCCCTTGCCGGCTTCCTCGGCCGGCTGGAAGATGAGGTTCACCGTGCCGTTGAAATGCCGTGTGCGCGCCAGGTATTCGGCCGCGCCGAGCAGCATCGTCGTGTGGCCGTCATGGCCGCAGGCGTGCATCTTGCCGCTGGCCTGGCTGGCATAAGGGAGATTGGTCGCTTCGGTGATCGGCAGTGCGTCCATGTCGGCACGGATGGCGATGCTGCGGCCGCTGCCCTGGCGCAGGCGGCCGACGACCCCGAGCCCGCCGACATTGCGCGTCACCTCATAGCCCCAGCTTTCGAGCCGTTCGGCAACGTATGCAGCCGTTTCGTGCTCCTGGAATGAAAGCTCGGGATGCGCGTGCAGGTGCTGGCGGGCCGCTGCAAGCTCGGCGGCCTTGTCGGCGAAGTCGGAAATGTCGGCGAACTGGTTGGAGGTCTTTGGCATGGGAGGTCCTTTGCCGGCCGAGCAGGTGCCGCGCCGGCTTTGCTTTTAGATGAAACGGCTTAAGAAAGCCCGCGTGCGCGGGTGCCTGGGTTTGGCGAGAACCTCATCAGGAGGCCCGGCCTCGATCACATTGCCATCGTCCATGAACACCACCCGATCCGCCGCTTCGCGGGCGAAGCCGATCTCATGCGTGACCACGATCATGGTCAAGCCCTGCCTGGCGAGATCGCGCATGGTGGCGAGCACCTCGCCGACCAGCTCCGGATCGAGCGCCGACGTCGGCTCGTCGAAGAGCATCAATTTCGGGCGGATGGCGAGCGCACGGGCGATGGCGACGCGCTGCTGCTGGCCGCCTGAAAGCTGGCGCGGATAGGCGTCGATCTTGTCGGCAAGACCGACACGGGTCAGCAGTTCGCGGGCGTAGCCGATCGCCTCCTTGCGGTTCTCCCGGTGAACGCCGACCGGAGCCTCGATGACGTTCTGCAGCGTCGTCATGTGCGGATAGAGATTGAACTGCTGGAACACCATGCCGATCTTGCGCCGCTGCGCGGCGATCGCGCGGTCGGAAAGCTTGTCGAGGCGGCCGTCGTGCAACCGGTAACCGATCTGCTCGCCGTCCACCTCGATCGACCCCTGGTCGATCGCCTCGAGATGATTAATGCATCGCAGGAAGGTCGACTTTCCGGAGCCGGACGGTCCGAGAATGACCACCACCTCGCCAGGCGCGACGTCCAGATCAATGCCCTTGAGCACCTCGAGCGGGCCGAAGGCCTTGTGAACGTTGCGCGCCCGGACCAGGGGCGTGTCATGCGCGCTCATTGGCGGCCTCCAGGGTGGCGGTCGCCGTCTTCTCGCGGGCGCCGCGGTCGCCGCGGCTGTAGTGGCGTTCGATCGCGCCTTGCGCGACATTGAGGACCGAGGTGATCAGCAGGTACCACAGCACTGCAACCATCAGCAGCGGAATGATTTCGAAGGTGCGGTTGTAGATCGACTGCACCGAGTAGAGCAGGTCGGCCATGGCGATGACGCTGACAAGCGACGTCGCCTTGATCATGCTGATCAGCTGATTGCCGGTCGGCGGCACGATCGACCGCATCGCCTGCGGGATGATGATGCGCCGCAAGGACCGGGCGCGGGTCATGCCGAAGGCTTCAGCCGTTTCGGCCTGTCCCTTGTCCACCGACAGCAGCCCGCCACGGATGATCTCGGCCATGTAGGCGGCCTCGTTCAGTGCCAGACCAAGAACGGCGGCCGTCAAAGGCGTGATCAGGTCGTTGGTGTTCCAGCTGGCGAAGCCAATGGAAATGCGCGGAAACAGCGTCGAAAGGTTGTACCACAGGATCAATTGCACCAGCAGCGGCGTTCCCCGGAAGAACCAGATGAACAGGCCGGAGAGAAGGGATGCCAGCCTATCGTTCGACATGCGCGCGATGGCGAGCAGCAGGCCGAGCACGATACCCAGGATCATCGCCACGACCGTCAGGCCGAGCGTTACGGAAAGCCCCTGCATGACCGTCGGATCGAAGAAATACTGGGCGACGACCGGCCAGCCGAAATTCGGGTTGACCGCAACGATATAGGCGAAGCCGGCCGCCACGGCGACGGTGAACGCCCAGAGCGCCAGCCGGACGAGCGGAAACGGCCGGTGGGCTCGTTTGACGTCGCGCAGCGCGTCGTCGGGATGTCGCGGCAGCCCGGCCGCGTAGGCAGCGGTGGCGTCGGTCATGGCAGCCTCTACCGGCCCTGGTTGATGCCTGGCGCATCGATCATGTTCTTCTCGAGACCCCACTTCTTCATGACCACGGCGTAGGTGCCGTTCTTCATCAGGATCTTGAACGCGTCGAGCAGCACGCCGCCCAGCGGCGAGCCCTTCTTGACGACGGCGCCCTGATAGATGTCCTTGAAGCCGTTGGCCTGGCCGACCCCGGCGAGTTCCAGCTGGCCCTTCGCCTGCTCGACGAAATAGGTCAGCGGCGCCTGCGAGGAGAAGAATGCGTCGGAGCGTTTCGACCGGACGGCCAGTATCGAGCTCGGCTGGTCGGTGAAGGATTGCACCTCGACGGCCGGCTTGCCCCCCTCGGTGCATTTCTGCGCCTGCTGCTTGATGACCTTTTCGGCCGAGCCACCCGACATGACGGCGATGCGCTTGCCGCACGCGGTGTCGAGCGAGGTGATGCCTTGCGGGTTGCCCTTCTCGACGGCGAAGACGACGTATTCGCGCACCCAATCGATGAAGTCGTTGGATTTCTGCCGGTCGGGATAGTCGCCGACAGGCCCCATCGCGAACTGATAACGGCCGGCATTGATGCCGCTCAGCAAAGCCGGCAGGCCGGCGACCGAGGCATGATCGATCTCGACGCCGAGCAGCTGGCCGATGGCGTCGGAAATGTCCCTGGTCGCCCCCGACAGTTCGGTGCCGGTGACGATCTCATAGGGCGGGAACGAGCCGTTGTTGACGGCTGTGATCTTTCCCGCCGTGCGGATCTCTTCCGGCAGCCGGGCCCGCAAATCCTCGTTCACCGATTGCTTCTGGATATCCTGGGCAAAGCTGGCCTGCGCCAGCATGGTGACGAGCGAGGCGAATATGAAGCTGATTGTCCTCATGGCATTCTCCTTCGTGTTCTTCGTTGTGCGTTGTCAGGCTGCGGTGGCCCGCGATCTGGCCTCGAAAGGAAACAAGGCTTCGGCGGAAATCGGTTCCGCCAGAATGCCCTGGGCATGGAGCTCGGTCACGAAATCCTCGATCATGCGCCGGTTGGCCGGCAGGCCGCTGCCGTTCCAGGAGGCAGGCAGGTCGCGCCCCGCATGAAGCAGCTCCTCGAGGATCCAGGGCGAGGTATCGGCATATTTTCGGCGCTTTGCCGTCCAGACGCGCTGGCTTTCGTTGATCAGCCTGGCGAGTTCCTGCGGCAGCCAGGGGTGCTCCCTGACTAGGGCGGCCTTGACGGCGACCAGATGCATGCCCGGGACATAACCGACGTCGGCGAAATAGGCGCGTTCGGCCGCGCGAAAATCGCGCAGCACTTGCCGGAAGCCGGAAGCCGGGCCGAAAAAGCCGTCCGGCATGAAGGGCGTGAAAACGGCGTCGAGCTCGCCTTGCGACAGCAGCTCCATCATCGGGCGCTCGCCCGGTGCTGCTTCGATGCGCCCCGGCCTGCCGAATCCGTCGAGGCGGTCGGCGATCGGGTGCCCCGATGTCAGCCTGCCGGCGAACCAATAGGCATCCTCGACGCCGACGCCTTCCCGGCGAAGTGCTGCGCGCGTCCATGTGTTGCCGGAATCGCGCCAGCCGGTCACGCCGATGCGTTTGCCGGCAAGGTCGGAAAGCCGTTCCAGCGGGCTGGTCTCGACCGTTATGATGCAGCGATGGCGAAAGCCGCGCATGATGAAGCACGGTAGTCCAACCACCGTATCGACGCCCGAAGCCATGGCCGACACATAACGGCTGAATGAGACCTCCGCCGCATCGTAGTTCGGATCGGTACCGAGGTCCGGAATGAGCGTGGCGACGCGATCAACCTTCACCGACAAGCGGCTCGAAGTGACGTCACCCAGCACCAAAGGGGTGAGATAGTCCCAATCGCGGGTGGCTACAGTGATGGAAACGGGCATCGGCATGAACTTCAACGCTATGTTTGACCGGCGATTGGTAAATGTTTATTTTTGGCCGATCAAATGTTATTATGTTATTGAACATTAGCTTTAATGGTCGCGGGTGCCGATGGATTTCGATGCAGGATGGTTCGCTGATCGCCTTGGCGACCGCACGATGCGCGGCATCGCGCGCGAGACCAGTGCGCTGATCAGAAGCGGCGCGCTGCCTGTCGGCGCAAAGCTTCCGCCGGTGCGCGATCTGGCCTATGTGCTTGGCGTCAGCCCGGCGACGGTCTCGCAAGCGTGGAGCGAGTTGCGGCGCTACAAGATCATCGGCGGCCGCGGACGCAACGGCACCTGGATCATGGGCAACCGCTTTGCCGCCCGGCCCGAGCGCCACATGAGCGGCGGCAATTACGGACAGGATGTTCTGAACCTGGCGATCGCGGAGCCCGATGTGAGGCTCTTGCCGCCGCTCGACATCGCGCTGGCGCATGGTGCGCGCGCCGAAAAGCTCAACAGCTACGAGCGGGTGCGCATCCTGCCCGAGCTGGAGGCCGCAGTGCGCCCGTCATGGCCGTACGATCCCGGCGCGTTCCTGGCCACCAATGGCGGTTACAACGCCATCTACACCTTGCTGCATGCGCTGGTCCCGCCGGGGGCGCCGGTGGTCATCGAGAACCCGACGGCGCTTCGCCTGCTCGACATCCTCGAGGATCTCGACGTGCCGATCATCCCGGTAGACTGCGACAGCGACGGTCCCTTACCGGATGCACTTGCCAACGCTCTGCGGCAGCGGCCCGTCGCGTTCCTGTTCCAGCCGCGCGTCCATTCGGTTACCGGCGCCTGCATGTCGTCGACGCGGCTGGAAGTCATCGGCGACCTGCTCGCCGGCACCGACGTGCTGATTGTCGAAGATGACGGCGTCGGCGATATTGCCTCGGCACCGCGCATTTCGCTTGGCCGGCGTTTTCCAGATCGCGTCGTCCATATCCTGTCCTATTCCAAGACCCACGGCCCGGATCTGCGGCTCGCCGTGCTGTCCGGATCGGCGACGATCGTCGAGCAGATCCAGTCCTACCGCAGCTTCAGCTCGGGATGGACCAGCCGCATCCTGCAGGCAGCCACCGCCTGGCTGCTGCAAGACCCGGCCACGGCCGCCCTGGTGGAGCAGGCGAAGGAGGTATACCGCGGCCGTCGCGAACGGCTCGCCGGCGAACTGGCGAAACGCAACGTCGCGATCGACGCCGGACATGGGCTCAGCGTCCTCATTCCCGTTGCCTCGGAACCTTACGCGATGGTCACGCTGGCCGCCCACGGCATCGCAGTCCATGCCGGAGCGAAGTTTTCGACCGGAAAGACCAGCGCTGTCCGCGTCGCGACCAGCATTCTGGACGAGGAGCACCTCGAGCACGTCGCGGATTCCCTGGCGCTGGCAGCCGACCCGGCGCGGGAGGTTAGCTAAAGGGTCAGCTGCTCCGACGGAAAGTTGGCGACTGGCCATATACAGACCCTGTCTTCTTTCGCGTTCAACTGCCGCTGGCCGGTCCCGAGATCATGCTCGGCGTCAACCAGTCCGTCATGGTGGCGCTGGCGATGATCATAAGATCTCCCTGATCCGCCGTTCACCGAGAGGAGGCTGCAGGTTTAGGCGGGGCGTTTCCACGGCCCGCGTTGGAGTTTCCACGCTGACGCACACGCCTGCTTCCATACCGCTGGCCGATGACAGCTTCGAAGAGGTCCTTCGAGGGCAGAAACATGTCGAATTGTCAGGTATCACCAACTGGAGGCAGGGAGGTTCGGGACAGCGCAATACGGCTGCGCGGCCTGTTGGCTGCGGCCGGTGCCACAACCGCCATGGCGTTCGGATTTGGCAGCCTGGCGCTGACATCCGTCTTCATCAGACCGCTTGAGGCGGAGTTTGGCTGGTCGCGAGCCGACATCAGCCTTGCCTACACGTTATCAAGCGTCGGCATGGCGTTGGGCGGGCTGTTCTGGGGCCGGCTGTCGGACCGCCTGAATGTCAAAAGCCTGCTATTCATCGGCTCAGCTGGCATGGTGATCGCGATCGCCGCGCTTTCCTCCGCCACTTCGCTCTGGCAGATCTATGCGGCCAACTTCGCTTTGGGCGGGCTAGGCTTTGCCTGTCTGTACGCGCCGGTACTTGCAGTGACCGGACTCTGGTTCGACCGCCGCCGCGGCCTGGCGATAGGGATCGTCACAGCAGGCGGAGCCCTGGGCCAGGGCATAATGCCCTACGCCGCAAATGCCTTGATCGACGGCGTCGGCTGGCGCCTCGCATACGCGATTATGGCTGTGGCGACGATGGCTGCGCTGGCGATTTCCATGCCAGCGGTTCAGACGCCGCCCGTCGATCGGACCGTTGTCGCATCGGTGCATTTTTCAGCGAAACCAAGTTTCCAAGGTGGCCGCCTTTCCCCGGTGACGCTGCTATCTGCCGCAGCCTTCCTCTGCTGCGCCTGCATGGGCGTCCCGCTGATGCACCTCACGAGCTTCGTCACGGCTGTGTGCGGGTCTTCGGATGTCGGATCGCTCAGCCTGCTGACCGCCATGCTGTTCGGCGCCGTCGGGCGGATCGCGTTCGGGCTCCTCGCCGACCGGGCAAGCAATCTTGCCGCCTATGCCCTGGCGTCGTTTATTCAGACGGCATGCGTTGCGATTTTTCCCGCGCTTGACCAGCAATTGAGCCTGCTGTCGCTGTCGGCGGTTTTCGGCTTCGGCTTTGCCGGGAACATGACGTGCCTGATCCTTTGCGTGCGCCAGTTTGCGCCAGCCGAACGCTTTGGCCAGTCACTCGGCATCGTCATGCTGATCGCCTGGGTGGGCATGGGCGTGGCCGGCTATTTCGGCGGTTTCGTCTATGACAGCTTCGGCAGCTATGGGCCTGCTTTCCTGGTGGCATCTGTCGCAGGCGCGGCCAATCTCGTGGTTCTGGGCGTATTGGCGGCGTCATCCGGCGCGAGAGCGCAGGTCCCATGCGGCCGCCTTCCGGACCCTGCGATGAGCCGCTGATTCAAACGTCGAAACTCCGCTTAATTCCACGTTGGTTCGAACGCTGCAAACCACGCCCTTCCTGCCAACCTCAGAGATCGAAGAGGGCGGAGCACCGTCATCACCAGGCAAGGACAGCTGAGATGAGCAGTATCTACGACAGCATTCTCGACACGATCGGCGACACGCCGGTCGTCCGCCTTTCCCGCATCAACAATGGTGCCGCTTCGCTCTATGCCAAGATCGAGGCGTTCAATCCTGGCGGCTCGATCAAGGACCGTCTTGCCGCCGCGATCATCGAAGAAGCGGAGAGTTCGGGTGCACTTCGGCCTGGCCAGACGGTGATCGAGGCGACGAGCGGCAACACGGGCATCGGACTTGCCATGGTTTGCGCGCGGAAAGGCTATCCTCTCGTCATCGTAATGCCGGAGAACGCCAGCCTCGAACGCCGCAAGCTGATGCGTTTCTTCGGTGCCAAGGTCGTGCTGACCCCTGCCGTCGAGCGCGGCAGCGGCATGCTCGCCAAGGCGGTCGAGCTGGCCGGAGCGCACGGCTGGTTCCTCTGCCGGCAATTCGAGACGCCCGTCAACGCCGATGTCCATGCCCGCACGACAGCGCTCGAAATCCTCGCGGCGTTCCAGGACCGTCCACTCGACTACTGGGTCACCGGCACCGGGACCGGCGGAACGCTGGCCGGTGTGGCGCGAGTACTCAAGCGCGAGCGCCCGCAAACGCGGATCATCGTCTGCGAGCCCGACAATTCGGCGCTGCTGTCGAGTGGCATTCCCCAAACTTTCGACGAACACGGACTGCCCACTCGGGCGCACACTCGCTTCCGGCCACACCCGATGCAGGGCTGGAGCCCTGATTTCATTCCGCAGATCGTCGGCAACGCGATGGCTGACGATCTTGTGGACGAAATCTTGCCGGTTTCAGGCGCCAGCGCTTTGGAAGCTGCGCGCCGGCTTGCGACGGAAGAAGGAATACTGGCGGGGATCTCCGGCGGGGCTACCTTGAGCGGGGCACTGGAAATCGCTGGACGCGTCGGACCGGAGCGGAACGTGCTCTGTATGTTGCCTGACACGGGCGAGCGGTATCTCAGCACGATCCTGTTCGATCACATCAGCGAGGAAATGTCGCCGGCCGAAGAGGCGATCTCTCGCTCCACACCCGGCTACCGCTTCGACCGGCCGCCGTCCTTCGCCCTTTCATCGGCGCCCGTGAACGAAATCCAAATCGATCAGTCGGCGCATGCGTTTGTCGATGAGGCGATCTATGATCCGGAGCATTCGGTGGTCATATTCGCCCTGACATGGTGCGAATTCTGCTGGACGGTAAGAAAGCTTTTCGACCGTGCCGGAATCGCCTACAGGTCCATCGACATCGATGCTCCGGAATTCCAGAAGAACGGCCGGGACGGGGAAATCCGCAAGGCTCTGAGGGCCCGGATCGGTTCGCCTACAATTCCGCAGGTCTTTGTCGGCGGCGAGCATATCGGCGGCTGCTTGGATACGCTTGCGGCCTGGCGGGACGGCACGCTCGCCGCCCGGCTGGAGTTCGTTGGCGCAAACTACACACCCGGCGCATGCGCAAATCCCGAGAGCCTGCTGCCCCGATGGGTGCGCGCGGCAGCGTGAGATCCCGCCTCCGGTCTTTTCAGAGTGCCGTCGCCACCATCAAAGCGAGCCGGAACGGGCGTGATCCCGTTCCGGCTCGGCATTCATGTGGACTTGTCCGTGTCGGCCTTCCCACAAAGCGAAGGCAAATCAGAGCGCAGGCGGAAACCTCACGCTTCCGGAAACGAAAGCTTTCGGCAACGGCACGGACTTGATACAATCCATGGCTAATTTAGCAGCGACTGGGATTGGCAAAGTGTCGCTCGAAATTCGCGTTCTCGGAGATCTGACCGTCCTTCGCCTTGGCGAGGTCGTTTCCTTGCCGCCTTCGAAAAAGACGCGGGCGCTGCTGGCCTATCTTGCGCTCGTAGAGCGCCCGCAGCGGCGCGAGCGGCTTTGCGAAATGTTCTGGGAGGTACCGGACGATCCTCGCGGCGCCCTGCGCTGGAGTCTCTCGAAGATCCGACAGGTCGTCGACCTCGGGAACGGCGAGATCCTGCAAGCCGACCGGAACGCAGTTCGTCTGAACACCAGCGAAGTCGTGCTGGACATTGCGCCGCTCCGGGGCCTCGGCGGTCGTGACATAGAGGCTCTCGAACCGGAGAAACTAGAGGCTCTCGCCGGAGCGTTCCGCGGCCGTTTCCTGGATGATCTTTCACTGCCGCGCTGTCCGGAATTCGAAGCCTGGCGCATTGCGACCGCCGACGAACTGCACGTGACGCATCTGCGCATCCTTCGGGTGCTCGTCGACCGGCTTGAGCCGGCGCGGGCACTTCCGTACGCGCATGTCCTGGACGGGTTGGAGCCTGGGGACGAGGCTCTTCGAGCGGACATCCGCCGACTGAGCGAGGCAGCACGGCAATCCGCCATGGTCCAAAGCCGCGCTTCGAGAACCGACATCGAGGTCGCTCCCGCCGCTGAGACCGTCCCTCCGACGCGTGTTTTGCCTGCGTCGGAGATACAGCTTGCCTCTCCGCCGGAGCGAATCCTTGCGCAGGAGATTCGCCGGTGCACGACGCCCGATGGCGCGCGCCTGGCCTATTCCTTGAGTGGTCAAGGCCCGCCTTTGGTAAGGGCCGCCCACTGGATGTCCCATCTCGAGCTCGAATGGGACAGTCCGGTCTGGAAGCATTGGATCGAGGGCCTCTCCGCGCACTACCAGCTGATACGTTACGACCAGCGCGGCAACGGCCTGTCGGACCGGTATCCCGCCGACCTGTCCTTCGAGGCCATGGTTGCCGACCTGGAGAGCATCATCGATGCCGCTGGTCTGCGCCGCGTTTCCCTGCTTGGCATTTCCCAGGGGTGCGCCGTTTCGATAGCCTACGCCGTCCGGCATCCAGAGCGCGTGGCGGGGATGGTGCTGTATGGCGGATTTACCAAAGGTTGGCGCAAACGGGGCAATCAGCGCGAAATAGCGCGCCGCGAAGCGATGGGAGCGCTGATACAGGAAGGCTGGGGCCAAGACGACCCGGTGTTCCGGCAAATGTTCACCTCCCTCTTCATTCCGGAAGCAACGCCGGAACAGAGGAATTGGTACAACGAGCTGCAACGCAATACCGTCTCGCCGGAAATTGCCCATCGCATTTTCGAGGAAGGCGCCGTCATCGACGTGGACGAGCTGTTACCGCGGGTCCGCGTCCCGACCCTGGTGATGCATGCCACGGGGGACGCGGTCATTCCATTCGATCATGGCCAGGCGATGGCCGGCAAAATCCCCGGCGCGCGTTTCGTTGCGCTAGACAGCGTCAACCACGTGCTGCTTGGCCACGAACCGGCATTCGCGACCTTCGTCGACGAAACGCGTCGTTTCCTTGCCGACCCCGAACAGACGCAGCAACTGGCAGGCCCTCCGGCGTCCTTGGGAATCAACCGCTCTCGGCAATACATAACAGTGCTGGCCGCGGAAGTGGTCAGTCCCATGCATCTCCTCGAAACGGAGGATCCGGAAGTGGCGATCCGCGAATTCCAGCCCGTCGAGGATCGGGTGATAGAAGTCGTGGAGAGCCATGGCGGCGTCGTCACGTCGGCTGCTGACGGGACAATCACCGCAGCATTCGGTCTCGCTCGCGCCACCGAGGATCACGCTTATCTTGCATGCCGCGCCGCGCTCGCGGCCAAGCTGGCAGTGGAGGAGCTTTCTCAGGGCGGGATCCAGTTGAGGGCCGGAATAGACACCGGCGAGGTGATCGTGCGGCAGCAATGGACGACCAAAGCCAGCAAGGTTGAACTGGCCGGAGCCGCGCCGCGTGCGGCCAACCGGCTGATGCGTGCCTTGCACCGTGCGACGATCGCCGCGACAGGCCGGGCGCGCGCAGCCGCCGGGGGCTATGTGCAGATGCACCGCTTAGCGCATTCGGAGCATCCGCAACTTGGCCACGAGGAACGCATTTACGAGCTGTTGGGCGAAAATCACGCTTTGTCGCGCTGGCACCTGAGGGCCAACCGCGGCCTCACCGGACTGGTGGCGCGCGAGCTCGAGCTGAAAATCCTGCTTGCAACCTGGCGCCGGGTCAGGGAGGGCCACGGCCAGGTCGCCGGGATCGTCGCCGACGCCGGCATGGGCAAGTCGAGGCTCGCCCATGAATTTCTCTCCCTCGACGAGGTGGCCGGTTTTACTGTGCTTGAATGTGGCGGTCTGGAGTTTGATTCATCAGTTACTCTGGGTGCTGTAAAGAAGCTGCTGCTCTCGGCTTGTGGCATTCGTGGCGAAGACGGCTTGGCGGAAGCCCAGCGCCTGTTTGCCTTCAAACGGGCTGAACTGGACCTGGATCCAAGTCATACGGCGCCGCTTTCCTTCCTCGCGGACCTGCCGGTCGACGATTCTTGCTGGTGGCATCTCGATGCGCGGGAGCGGACCTCACGGGTATCGGAGGCGATGAGCGCTTTTCTCGTTGCCTTGAGCCGAGCCGCGCCCGTAGCCGTGCTTATCGAGGATCTGCACTGGATCGATGCCGAGAGCGAGGCCGTAATGAACAGGCTGGTCGAGGTCATGGGCGCCAACCGCATCATGCTGCTCGCCACCTACAGGCCGCAGTACCGGCACGAATGGAACCGCCGCGGCTATTTCCAGCAGATAAGGTTGGAGCGGTTCGCGCGGGACGAAATGGAGCAGTTCCTCACCGAATTGCTGGGATCCGATCCCAGCTTGGGGGAACTGCGGCAATCGCTTGCCGAGCGGGCCGAGGGCACGCCGCTATTCCTGGAAGAAATGGTGCGCGGACTGGTTGCGGACGGTGCACTTGCCGGCCAGTCCGGCCGCTACGAGCTCAAGAGGCCAGTGGATTCCATCACCATCCCGTCGACGGTTCAATCGCTCATCGCCGCACGTATCCAGCAGCTGGGTGACTCGGAAAGGCAGGCACTCCAACTCGCTTCGGTTATCGGCAAGAATGTTCCGTATCCCCTGCTGAGGGCGCTCTCGCCGCTCTCGGAGGCGGAGCTGGGGGTATGCCTGGCCAAACTGCAGAGTTTGGAATTCCTGTTCGAGGTCCAGAGCTATCCTCACGTGGAGTATACGTTCAAGCACGCGTTGACGCTCAAGGTGACCTACGAATCCCTCCTGGCGGAGGACCGAAAAAGGCTGCATCGGGCTGCATTGGTTGCGATGGACAGACTCTATGCCGGATCGCTGAACCACCATATCGAGGAACTGGCCGAACACGCGCTTCGTGCCGAGGCATGGGAACCGGCCGCGGATTATCTGCTGCAAGCGGCGGGTCGGGCTGAGGAACGCTCGGCTTATTCCGCCGCGGTCCAGTTCCTCGAAAACGCCCGCAAAGCAGTCGCCGCGCTGCCCCGAAATCCGAAAACCCTCGCCCAGGCGATCAACCTGCGGGTGCGGATGCGGCCCGCCTACGGCGCCCTGGGTGCCTATCGGAAGGCGCTGCCGCAGCTATTGGAAGCGCGCGAACTGGCCATGGAACTGGGCGATCCGCAACTCATCTCCGACGTGTTGCTTCACTTGAGCTATCTCAACAGCTCCCATGGCCGCTACGAGGAGGCGCTGGAACCGGCCGACACACTCAAGCGCGGCGCGACGGCAAATGGCGTGCAGCGCTGCATAAGCGAGTCGGATCTGGCCGCCTCACAGGCGCTTCTGATCCGCAGCGAGGCGCGGCAGGTGCTGGAGCGGCTTGTTCCGCATGAGGAGAGATTCACCAAAGCTTGGCGTCTGGAACGTTTCGGACAGCTCGGTGCGCGTGCGGTTTGGTACCTGGGGCACCGCGCGCAGGCGGAAGCGCGCCTTGGCCGGTTCGACGATGCGGAACGTTCGCTTGCCGAGCTGCAGAAGGTCGCCGCCGAAGTGGCGCGCCCGATCGACAGCTGCGCGGCCGCCTATTTCACCGGTGTGGTGGGCGTCCTGCGCGGGCCCGAGCCGGCGCTTGTCGAGGCGCTGCAATTGTGGTCCTCCGAAGCCGCGACCAGCGCATCTATCCTACTCCGGCCATGGCTTTTGACGGTGCTCGGGCATGCGGAATTCCTGCTAGGCCGCAACCACGACGCGGGCGCCACCTTGGAAATGGCGGTGACCGAGTCTGAGCGGCTCGATCTTGCCCAGTTCGAATGTCACGCGCGCGCGGTGCTCGCATGCGTGCGTGCGCGCCTCTGTGAGCCGGAAGCTGCGGCCAATCTCGGCCATGCGCTCGAGCTTGCGCGGGGACGCGGCGACCCGTGGAGCGAGATCATCGTACTGCGTGGCCTTGCCGAGCTGAAGCCTTCCAGATCGGCCATTAGCTGGCTCGAACAGGCCTGCAGCCTTGCCAGGCGGGTTGAGCTGCGGCCAGAGCTTGCCCGCTCCTTGCTAGCTCTCGGGCTTGCGAAGCGGCGCGGCAAGATCGCTGGCGCGGATGCCACTCTCGCGCAAGCGGCCAAGCTCTACACAGAAATGAAGATGCGGGAGGATTTCTCCGGCACGGAAGAGCCGGCCGGAAGTGTCCTGCCCGATCGCGTTCCCATGGCCGTCACCGCGTGATCCCTCAGCATCCAGGGATCTGCTTCGAAGGTTTGCGCTGCCTGTAGGGCAAGCAAGCCGCGGTCACGCAGCTCGCGATGCTGCGGTGTCATGGAACGATATCTGCCGGACCAAACGATCCGCCACCACGTCTGCGTGGGTCAGCGGTCCCATATGTCCGGCGCCAGGAACAATCACCCCGATTGCGGCCGGAACGCGGGAAACGAGTTCGCGGGCGATGAGCCGCGTCGGAACTGGTGCAAATTCGCCGCGCAATACCAAGACCGGAAAGCCAAATCGGGCATATTCGCTTGCTGGCGTCGATTCATGGATCAATGCGTGGAAGTCCAGGCTGGCCTTCGGCAGAAACCGCACGAGTGCAGCCTGAAGTTCCGGCTTCATCGCGGCGAAGATGCCGGCCCCACCCCAGTAGTCGATGAAATGAGCTGTCGCGGTCAGGTAACTGCCATTGATCAGGCCGTCATGGACGGTGCCTGCGATCGCCAAGACATCGCCGAGCGCCTCGTGGCCCTCACAGTCCAGCTCGCGCAGCAGGTGAAAGGCAGACGGCTCATAAAGGGAGAGGCTGGCCAGCCGGTCTGGACGCATCGCCGCTATATGCAGGGCCAATCCACCACCATAGGAATGGCCAACAAGATGCACAGGCCCGTCATGGTGGTCGATCATCTCCAGGATACCGGCGGCTTCGTCGGCCAGACGGAAAGCGCCGGTACCAGTCCAGGTGCCGCCGCCCGGCGCCCCGATCAGATCGGGTGCGATGAGCCGGTAGCTGTCATCGAGCCGCTCCGCCAGGCTGCGCCATTGCCGTCCGCTGCCGCCTGAGCAGTGCAGGGCGATCACAAGCGGTGCCTGGCACGCCCTATGCGAGACGTGGGACGTCGATGCGGCAATCATCGAGCCCCGCCCTCCTCCCCCCTCAAAAAACGCGTGCGGCGGCTGGGATCACGCCCGGCAAACGAAGTGATCCAGTTGATCTCGAAGCGGGTGATGCCGATGTCGCGCAAGATGTAGTCCGGCAACTCATAAAGCTGTCTACGGTCCCGTTGGATACGAATGAAACGCCAGACTGCGGCCAACATTGTTCCGCCAGCCCAGCGCAAACCTCGCGTTCTGGTGAGGCACAGGGATGGGTTCACCATTGCACTCATTTTGATTTTCTCCATGGTTGCGGGCGCTGACTACGGCGCCAGTGGAGCCCTTGTCGTTGTCCGCCGTGAGCTTCATCGTTGAAGGCAACGTCGATTTTTGCCGCGCTAGCGTTGTATTCGGCGGTCAGGCCGCTGCTCGGCGGGAGACGTCGAGAAACATTGCCAGGTGAGCCGCCAGCGCCTCCGCATCGCGGCCGACGCCGTCGAGGAAGCTGGAGCTTCGATGGCGCATGAAATTGAGGCCGAGCACGTAGAGTCCCGGATACGCGCAGACGCCGCCATCGTTCAGTATTTCGCCCCGGGCGTCGAACACATCCAGCTTCAGCCATGGGTATTCCCGGCGATAGCCGGTAGCCCATATGATCGTCTGGATACCCTGGTCGATGAGGTCGATTTCGGTCGCCTCGGCGCTCAGAATCAGGCTCGGAATGGAACCGGGATCGATCGAGTAGAGGCCATCGCCGGCGGCCGCGCGGTCGATATTGGCCAGCACGCGCCTCAGCCTGCGTTCCGCCGCCATGGTCGTTTCGGCGAGATCGCCGTTGAACCGAATGCGTGTATCGCAGGCGGCAGCCGCTCGACCGACAAGACGAATGCCTTGCTCCCGAAGACCGGCAAGGTCGAGCGTCCTGCGCTCGGGTGTGCCTATCAGCTGCAGGGAGGGCTGCCGCCGTGCCGCGGTGAGATCCGGAACTTCAGCGACAGGCTTGGCAAGCATTCCCAGCCGGTCGAGCCACCACAGGATGTCGTGCCCGCGGTAAAGCCTCGGTAGGCGTGTATGACTGCCGACCGACAGGGTCACCGGGCGCCCGGAGCGATTGATCTCCTCCGCAAGTTGTATGCCGGTCGCCGAGGCCCCGGCCACGAGAACGCCACCCTGGGGCAGTTGCTGAGGATTGCGATAGTCCCGCGGCACGACCTGCCTGATCCGAGAGGAGATCTGCTTTGCCATTGTCGGAATGTGTGGCCGGTCGCTGTATCCGGTCCCGACCACGATCGCACGCACGCTCCATTGGCCGCGATCGGTCAGCAGCCGGAAACCTCCATCGACCCTTTCGGCCGAAAGCACCTCAACGCCGTTTGCTACGGGCGCGGTGATCGAGCACGCGTAATCCTTCAGGAACCCGACGGTCTCGGCCATTGTCATGAAGCCGTCGGGATTGGCTCCGCGATAACCGCCGCCGGGCAGGCGCGTCATCCAGTTGGGCGTCAGCAGGCGCAGCGAATCCCACCGTTCGCTGCGCCAGCGCTCGGCGATGCGGCCGCGCTCCAGCACGACGTGGTAGACCCCGCGCTCGGACAGGCACCGGCTCATGGCGAGACCCGCCTGTCCGGCGCCGATAATGGCCACGTCTGTATGCTGCATGGAATCCGCGCCTTGTAAGCAGGGGCAACAGATCGCCGGCGCCATCCTTTTCAGGACGAGGCCGGCGATATTGCTCTTGCGGACCGAAGTCAGCCTTTCACGGCAACCGAGACCGGCACGCCGTTGGTCAGTACGTCGAACACCGCGGAACGGGCGCGCGACTGCATCACGATTTCCTCGAGCTTCTCAGCCGGAGCATCGCCCTTGATCTTGAAGGAGATACGGATGCCCTGGTAGCCGTTGCGGACTTCGTTAGAGATGCCGAGGATGCCGCGAAGGTCGATGTCGCCTTCGACGGTCGATTCCACCTCATGCAGCGTCACGCCGCGCGCGGCCGCGATATTCGCGATGCCCGCGGTGAGGCAGGAAGCAAGCGCGTGGAGGAGGTATTCGACCGGCGTCGGGCCGTTATCTGTGCCGCACAGGACCGCCGGATGATCGCTGTCGGCCTGGTATGCCGTCACATGCGGCTGCTCGGCGCCGGCGCCGAAGAAGTTGGCCATCGTGCTGCGGCTGTGCGTGCCGGTGATCCAGCGGCTCTTGGCCCGGAACTGGAACTTGGCAAGCTCCGGCTGGCCCGCGACGGCATTGATGGTGGCCAGAAGGGTGGGCGTATTGACGCCGTTCCTCGGCTCTCGCGACGCCTTCTTAACGGAAGCCTTTTCCATGACCATTGTATCGTCCTGCATGTCATTCACTCCTGGGTTCGGATATTGCGCGACCGGGATCGCCCCGGACGGCTAAACCTCGGCCGGCAGCGTTTGACGTGCAGTGGGAACAACAGTGGGAAAACGAGAGGTTTTTTTGCGTCAACCAGTCGTGAACAGCGCCAGATCCGCAATCAGCGAAACGGCGGGCCTTCAAACGCTTTGCTTCCTCGCGCGGTGCGATCTCCCGTAAGCGCCGAGAACGCTTCGCAACCGAAACCACAGGAGATCAGACCATGTCTCGTTCATTTGGAAAGGATACCCGCCCGTCCTCAACCGACTGGGCTGTCATAGCTCGCGGGCCAAGCAAGGCCGAGGTGCTCGCCCATATCGCGAAGATTCACACATACGCGAGCACCCTAAATCGGCCCGGCCGCGAGAAAACCACATGAGGCTTGTTGCGGCGGGAGTGCCGATCGGCCCCCCGTCGACAACAGTTGTCGGGATAATGTTTTCGGTCGACGCCCAGCTGGCCGCACACGGCATCGCGGTCCATGCCGGAGCGAAGTTTTCGACGGGAAAAACGAACGCTGTCCGCGTCGCGACCAGCATTCTGGACGAGGAGCACCTCGAGCACGTCGCAAATTCCCTGGCGCTGGCAGCCGACCCGGCGCGGGAAATTGTCTGAGGCAAGTCAATCGCCGTTCGGACTGCCTACTCCGCCGCGACGCCCTTCACCTCGAGATAGCTCTCCATTGAATCGTCCATCGCCTGCAGCCAGGGCGTATGGTGCAGCGGCGCCATCGTGCCGGTCATCAGCGAGCGATAGGAATGGTCACGGAAGCCCATAATGTCTTGCGCCTTGTGGTGCTCCCACTCCATGAAGGTCTGATTGACAGCCTCGACATCGAAGCCCGGATAATCGGTCTGCTCCATCAGCTCCCCGGTGTAGTCGCCCTGGAACCAGATCATCTGCTCGGCGTCTTCAAGTGTTTCTTCACGTGCCCGCCATTTCCGGCCGTGCTCGGCCATCGCTTCGGCCGATGGCAGCTTGATGCGGCCCATGATGACGTCGCGGGCGAACCAGGCCTGCGCGTCGAACATGTTGAAGGTGTAGAACTGGTCCTGCATGCCGATATAGGACAGCTTCGGGTTTTTCTCCCAGACGACGCCCTCGTAGAGCCCGTCCGGCCA
The DNA here is from genome assembly GCF_040322215.1 of Mesorhizobium sp. M0184. NCBI lineage: Bacteria > Pseudomonadati > Pseudomonadota > Alphaproteobacteria > Hyphomicrobiales > Phyllobacteriaceae > Mesorhizobium > Mesorhizobium sp. M0184. The sequence continues at coordinate 20,082 of NZ_JAMYSZ010000022.1, read as the reverse complement.
CATACGGTTGGCGGTCTTCAGCTTCAAATCCTCGGTGAGGAACGGGAAGGAATGGAGGTAGCCGGTGCACAGGATGATGGCGTCGACGTCTTTGGTGCTGCCGTCCTTGAAATGCGCCGTCTTGCCGACGACCCTCTGCAGCAGCGGCACTTCCTTCCAGTTCTCCGGCCATTTGAAGCCCATCGGCTTCGAGCGGTAGCTGGAGGTGATCGATCTGGCGCCGTATTTGTAGCATTGCGAGCCGATGTCCTCGGCCGAATAGGAACGGCCGATGATCAAAATGTCCTTGCCCTTGAATTCCATCGCGTCGCGGAAATCGTGGCTGTGCAGGATACGGCCGTTGAAGGTCGAAAAGCCCTCGAAATAGGGAACGTTGGGCACGGAGAAATGCCCCGAAGCGACGACGACATTGTCGAACTCTTCCGAATAGGTGACGTCGCTGGTGCGGTCATGCGCGGTGACGGTGAATTTTTTTGTTGTTTCGGAGAAGGTGACCATGCGCACCGGGCTGTTGAAGCGCACCCATTGGCGCACGCCGGATTTTTCGACGCGGCCCTTGATGTAGTCCCACAGCACGGCGCGTGGCGGATAGGAGCCGATCGGCCGGCCGAAATGCTCCTCGAAGGTATAGTCGGCGAATTCGAGGCATTCCTTCGGCCCGTTCGACCAGAGATAGCGGTACATCGAGCCGTGCACCGGATCGCCGTGCTCGTCGAGGCCGGTGCGCCAGGTGTAGTTCCACAGGCCGCCCCAGTCGGACTGCTTTTCGAAGCAGACGATCTCGGGAATATCGGCGCCCTTGTCGGCGGCCGACTTGAAGGCCCTGAGCTGGGCCATGCCGGACGGCCCGGCTCCGATGACGGCAACACGATCTTTCATTGCGGGCCTCCCGATCTCATTTCCCTAACGAAACAAATTTCACTGACAGGACAGTAATTGCCCCTTCGATGCTGTCAACAGGGCTTGTCGCGAAACCGCGCTTCGCCCAGCTGGATTTCCAAGCGACGCAGTAGCTCGGGCGAAATCCGGACATTGCGCAATTCGACACGGGTGGCTTGCCGTGGCAGTTGCGCTTCTGTATCGGCACCGAATATGTTCACCGTGAGTGAAATGAATCGGCAAGGTCCGGGGTGGCAACATGGCGAAAAAAGCATCCAGTCTAAAGCCCGCTGCGGCCGTCGTCGCCGCCAAAGCCAAGCCGTCGGTCGCTGCAATCGATCCGCGCAAGATACGCGCGCCGCTCACCCAGAACCCGCACGCCATTCGCGACACCCGCGAAAAAGTGCTGGAGGTCGCGATCGGCCGCGAGGTGCGGGCATTCCGCAAGAAGCTCGGCATCACCGTCGCCGATCTGGCTGCCGCCACCGACATTTCGCTTGGCATGCTGTCGAAGATCGAGAACGGCATCACCTCGCCGTCGCTGACCACGTTGCAGGCGCTGTCGCGGGCACTCGGCGTTCCCGTCACCGCATTCTTCCGCCGCTTCGAGGAAGAGCGCAGTGCCGTCTTCGTCAAGGCCGGCGAAGGCCTCGACGTCGAACGCCGCGGCACGCGCGCCGGCCACCAGTACAATCTGCTCGGCCATATCGGCTCCAACACCAGCGGCGTCGTCGTGGAACCCTATCTGATCACGCTGACCGAGGATTCCGACGTGTTTCCGACCTTCCAGCACGAGGGCATGGAATTCCTCTATATGCTCGAGGGCGAGGTGGTTTACCGGCACGGCAGCAATCTCTACCCGATGAAGCCCGGCGACAGCCTGTTCTTCGACGCCGATGCGCCGCACGGACCGGAAGTGCTGAGCGTTCTGCCGATGCGCTATCTGTCGATCATCTGCTACCCGCAAAGCGCGGGGTGAGAGTTCGATCTCCCCCTCGTGGGACCTCGTGGGGGGAGATCGGCAGCTTCGCCGACGACGCCTCTTTTGCAGCGTTGGCGATTGGCGAAAGCCGAAGTGAAATCCAATCTCCCCCCTTGAGGGGGAGATGTCCGGCAGGACAGAGGGGGCGAACCGCGACGTCATTCGCGATTATCGACAATGTCTGCCAGCATATCGTGATTGTGGCTGGGCTGGCTGGCGCGTCGTGATCTTCGCCGAAGCGGTGGAGTGGGCATTGTGGGAAGGCCGGCGCTCTACGGCGCCCCCCTCTGCCCTGCCGGGCATCTCCCCCTCTTGGGGGGAGATTGGCAGCTTGAGAGGGCAGCGCAAATATCAGCAGGAAAAACTCAATCAGGCCCAAAATCGACCGACGTCGCACTGCCGTCATCCAACTTCGACAGCCACTCGACCAGCGTCGCGCGGTAGCGCGTCAGGCCCTTGTAGGCGGCGAGCTCGTCTGGCAGGTCGCGGATGACGCGGTGCAGCCGCCTTGCCCATTTCGGCTGCGTCACCAGCTCGTCCATCTTGATCAGATAGCAGCGGATCGGGAAGACGATCGCATTCGAGCGCGGCAGCCGCCAGAAGCTCTGCAGCTCGACGCGCAGATGAACCTTGTCGCCGACGTTTTCCGGCGTCACCGTGGCGCGGTCCGGACCCCATTTGTGGTAATTTTCCGGGCTGGTATCGAGGCGCGGATTGATGGTCATCGTCCAGTTCAGCCGGCGTGCGGGTTTGCCCTGCTGGATGTTGGTGAGGAATTTCAGCGCCCGGACAAATATGCCCTTCTCATGCGCCAGCGGCACCGGCGCGTGCCATTCGAAGAAGTTCATGCCGATGTCGAAATCGAGCGACCAGTCGGCCTGGGTGGTGACCATGCCGGCATCCATCCACAGGTTGCCGTCGCGCTGGTCGAGGATGCAGAAATCGCCCTGGCTCTGGCGGGTGATGTATTCCATCGGCCCATAGGGCAGCGTCGAGACATCGCCAAAGGTGAAGCTGTCGTCGATGCCAAGCGGCCGGTTGATCCAGCGCCAGCGGTCGCCATCGCGCGTCAGCGTGAAATGCTCGGGATAGCCCAGCGCCTGCTGCTCCATCAAAAGCTCGAGCAGATCCCAGCCGGCCAGCGTCATGTGCGGCAGCGACTGGCAGCGCAGCGGATCCTCGGCCAGCACCAAAGCGCGGTCCTGCATCTCGGCGACATAGTGCTCGTCGACGTCGATCAAATTCTCCAGCACGCTGCCCTTCGGCCCGACGACATGCGGCTCGATGTTGACGGCATACATGTAGCTGTCTTCATGGAACGGGAACGGGAACCGCCTGATGTGCTCGGGGCTGTTCCTGAAGGTAAAGTCGTCGCGGAACGTTTCCTTGCGAAAGGTGATGCCCAAGCTCGCCTCCTATCTTTCCAGCACCAGCGACCTGCCCTCGAAGCGCGAGACGCAGGGCATGATCTTGCAGCCCGAACGGTGGTCTTCCTCGCTCAGCCAGTGGTCGTTGTGGATGAATTTGCCGTCATGCGAAATGACGTTGGTCTCGCACTGGCCGCAGACGCCGCCGCGGCAGAGATAGGGCGGATCGACGCCGGCCGCCTCGATCGCCTCGAGCAGGCTCTGCTGCTCGTCGACACGGATGGTCTTGCCGCTGAGCGCCAGCGTCACGTCGAAGGGGGCGCCGGGCTGCGGGGCCGCGAAATGCTCGAAATGCACGGTCTCCGGAGGCCAGCCGAGGGCGGCGGCACGCTCGCGCACCCAGCCGATCATGCCGGACGGGCCGCAGACATAGAGATGCGTGCCGAGCGGCTGCGACGACAGCAGCCGGCCGAGATCGACGCGCTCGTCGCGGTCGTCGTGATAGAGCCTGACCCGGCGGTCGTAGCGCTCTCTCAGCAGGTCGGCATAGGTGCCGAGCGAGGCGGTGCGGCAGGTGTAATGCAATTCGAAATTGCCGCCTTCCGCCGCCAGCTGCGCGGTCTGCGCCATGAACGGGGTGATGCCGATGCCGCCGGCCAGCATCAGATGTTTCCTGGCGCGCAGATCGAGCGAGAACAGGTTGACGGGATAGCTGACCACCATCTCCGTGCCCGGCCTGACCTGCCTGTGCATGAACAGCGAGCCGCCGCGGCCGGCGTCGTCGCGGCGCACCGAGATGGTGTATTCGCGGGTGTCGAGCGGCGAGCCCATCAGCGAATAGGGATTGAGCCTGGTGCGTTCGCCATCGCGCATCTCGACGACGACATGGGCGCCGCCGGAAAAGGTCGGCAAAAGCTCGCCGTCGCGCCTGCGGAAATGAAAGCGCGTCACCAGCTCGTTGACCGGGACGACATCGCTGACGACGACATCGAGCTTGGTGGTGCCGGTGCTCATCGAAAGACCTCCTCGATCGGAGGAATTTCGCTGCGGTCCTCGGCATTGATGCAGACGCCCTGGAAGGCGGCGAGGCGCCGCGAATAGTGGTCGCGCACCAGAAGCAAGAGGCCGCAATGCGAACAGGTTGCCGGCTGCGTCGTCACGTTCTCGGTGATGCCCTTGCAATGGACGCACTGCATGCGGCGCGCCTGCGAGCCGCGATGCTCGGTCTGGATCGAGGTGTGGTCGATGCCGGCTTCGAGCGCCGCCTGCATGGCCTGGCCGATCAGCCCCTCGGTGCCGGCGAGATAGAGCCTGAGGCCCATATGCGCGTTGGCCAGCGTCTGCTTCAGCCGCGGCAGGGCGCTGGCAAAGGAATGGCCGAGGTAGAACTGCGCCGGCTTCAGGGCTTCGAGCGCATCGGCGTATTTGCCGTCGCGGCCGGGAATGAAGATGATGTGGGCGCCGCCGAAGAAATCCGCCGGTGCCTTGGCGGCCAGATCGGCAATCGCCAGCGCTCCTTCTGCATCCGCTATGAAAAGATGATGCTTGCCGGGCTGCGGAGACAGGGTCCCATAGACCGGCCGGCTGATGATGCTTTTCGCTGCCATACCCGCAGTATGCCTCAGCCTTTCGCCGTGCGCTTGGTCTTCTTCGGATCGTCGAAAGGAAGCGGCTCGGCGATTGCGCTGATGGCGCCGCTCTTGTTGCGGATCTCGAGTCTGGTGCCCTGCACCGCGCAGTCGACGTCGAGCCGGGCAATGCCCATCGATTTTTTGACCAGCGGCGAATACATGGCGCAGGTCACCACGCCGACCTTTTTGCCGTCGCGATAGACCGGTGCGCCCTCGTCGGCCGGCTCCTTGCCTTCGAGCAGCACGCCGAAGATCTTGAAGCGCTCCTTGCCCTTGAGGCGGTAATGCTCCTCGGCGCCGCGAAAGCCCGTCTTGCCGGGGCTGACGGTGAAGTCGAGACCAAGTTCCCACAGCGTGTCGCCCGGGCCTTCGTTCTCAAACGGGTATTTCTGCGAATTGTCGTACGGGTAAAACAGCAGGTAGCTCTCGACGCGCAGCATGTCGAGCGTGGTGAAGCGGCACGGGATGATGCCGGCGCTCTTGCCCTCGTCGAGGATCCTGTCCCAGATCGTTCCGGCGTCCTGGCCACGGCAGAAGGTCTCGTAGCCGCGCTCGCCGGTGTAGCCGGTGCGCGAGATCATCACCGGAAAGCCGAACAACTGCGTCTGCATGTGATGGAAATAGTTGAGGTCGCGAATGCCGGGCACATGCTTTGCCAGATAATCCACGGCTAGCGGCCCCTGCAGCGAAAGGTCGTGCAGATTGTCATCGAAGCGCAGCGACACGTCGCGACCGACGGAAGCGCGCTGCAGCTCTTCATGGCCGGTGCCCGAGCCATGCACGACCATCCAGGAATTCGGGCCGGTGCGGTAGAGAATGCAGTCGTCGGTGAACTTGCCGGCCTCGTTAAGCATGCAGGCATAGGCCGACTTGCCGGGATAGATCTTTTCGACGTCGCGCGTCGTCGCCAGATCGATCAGGTGCGAGGCGTGCGGCCCGGTGATGTGGACCTTCTTCAAGCCGGACACGTCCATCAGGCCGGCCTTGGTGCGGATGGCGATATACTCTTCGTCGGCGTCCTTGTCGTAGGTCCAGGCGGTGCCCATGCCGCTCCAGTCCTCGAGCTTCGAGCCGAGCGCGCGATGGCGATCCGCAAGCGTCGAAAATCTCCAGGATGCCGTCATCCGCTGTCCTCCGTTCGAAAGAAACGTTTTTGCTTTCCCCTGCTCCCTGCACACAGGCGGGAGCGTTGCCTTGAATATTGATCGCAAACGCCGGGAGCCTGCAATACCCGTAAGCAAATAATTTCATTGTCAGGCAAATCCGGCGGGCCCAAACAAACGGTTAACGTCGCGTAAAATCGTCTTGACAATTCCAGAATTCGGCTGGATTTTATGAAAAAAATTTCACTCTCTTGAAAGAGGGCAATGACCGGCCAATCCGGACCGGCGTTGAAAAAGGGGAAAGCCGATGTCCGACCTGCAACAGCGCGTGGAAGCGTTGTACCGTTCCGACGTGCGTGGATCCATGCTCCTGATCGTCTGCCTGTGGGCGACGATCCTCTTTGTCCTGTTCATGACATGGCCATACGTCCCCGACGCAGGCATCAAGCTCGTCGTCGCGGTCGCCGCCGCCGCCGTGCTGATCTTCAACACGGCCGCGATCCTGGCGATGGTCAACCACTACAAGGAAGACAAGGACTTCATCTACGGCCTCGACATCAAGAATGCCGACGCCTACCGCAACCGCAAGTCCTGAGGGGAGACGCATGGCCCGCTATACACCGCCCGAACAGAGCAAGGCCGGACAGGTTTTCGATATCGCCGTCGTCGTGGTCGCGATTTTCGTCGCGCTGTGGCTGCCGCTGAAACTAGGGCTGGCAGGGGCGGCAAAATCCATCGACGCGCTCGACGCCAAGACGTGGGAAGCGCTCGGCCAAAACCCGACCATGGCCTCGATCTGGGAAAAGCTCGGCTACACGCCGGAAACCGCGCACGACGTCATCCAGAACCGGTTCCACTACATCATCGACTGGCCGACGCTGATCATCATGGCGGCAGTGCTGATCGGCTATTTCATCTTTCTGTTCCGCGCATCGGACCGCGAATACCGCGACGTCATCGACGAAAAGTTCGGCGACAAATAGATAGGAAGCATCGTCATGTGGGTGGCACTCTCTTACGCATGCTGGGGCATCTCGATCGTGCTCGCGCTGTGGATGCTCTACGACTGGTTCAAGATCGACACGACCTATGCCGAAGAGATGCTGACCTCGTCCAGGGAAGGCGAACTTGAAGCCGTGTCCGAAAAACACCGGATCTGAGTGGGGGATTGAACGATGACGATCACGGCTGAACCAGCGGTGCAAGTGCAAGGCGACAGGGTTTCACTGCTCAGGGTGCTCGGCCCCGCCCATGTCTGGGCGCTCGGCGTCGGCATCGTTCTGGTCGGCGAATTCACCGGCTGGAATTTCGCGGCGGACAAGGGCGGCGCGCTGGCGGCGCTGATCGTCTGCTGGATCGTCGGGCTGCTCTACACCTCGGTCGCGATGATCGATTCCGAAGTTACCTCGACGGTTGCCGCCGCCGGCGGCCAATATGCGCAGGCCAAGCACATTGTCGGGCCGCTGATGGCCTTCAACGTCGCGCTGTTCCTGGTCTTTGCCTACACCATGCTCGAAGTGTCGGACGCGATCCTGCTCGGCGACACCATCGTCGCCAAGGCCGGCGTCGAGGGCCTCAACCACAATTCCTTCATCGCCGCGACCATCGTCGTGCTGGCATGGCTGAACTATCGCGGCGTGCTGATGACGCTCAACGTCAATTTCGTCATCACCGCCATAGCCTATGTCTCGATCGTCATCCTGTTCTTCTCGGTCAGCCCGTGGACGCAAGGCGCCGTGCTCAAGCTGAACGAGTTGGTGACCCCGGGCAACGCCCTGCCCTATGGCTGGATCGGCGTCATCGCCGCCTTCCAGTTCGGCATCTGGTATTATCTCGGCATCGAGGGCACCACCCAGGCCGCCGAGGAAGTTCGCTCGCCGGCGCGCTCGCTGCCCTACGGCACGATGGCCGGCATGATCACGCTTCTGATCGCCGCCGCCATGACCTGGTATGTCTGCGCCTCGCTGATGCCCTGGGAATATCTCGGCATCACCTATTATCCGCTGTGGGACGCGGGCAAACTGACCGGCAGTGCGCTGCTGGAAAACCTGTTGTTCATCGCGACGCTGCTTGCCGCACTCGCCTCCGCCAATGGCTGCATCAACGACGCCGCGCGCGCCTGGTTTTCGCTCGGCCGCGACCGCTATCTGCCGACCTGGTTCTCGGCGGTGCATCCGAAATACCGCACGCCCTATCGCTCGATCCTGTTTCTGCTGCCGATCGCGCTCGCCTTCGCCTTCATCGCCGACCTCAACCAGGCGATCACCTTCTCGATCCTGTCGGGCGTGCTGCAATACACCTTCATGAGCATCAACATCATCATGTTCAGGAAAAAGTGGCCGCTCGGCTCGATCCGCCGCGGCTACACCCATCCGTTCCATCCGCTGCCGGCTATCGTCTTGTTCTGCCTTTGCGTGGTCACCTTCTTTGCGATCTTCCTCGGCTTCGGCTCGCAGCTGATCGCCATGGTCGCCTTCTACTTCCTGATCTCGCTATGGTTCCACTTCTACCGCTACAAATTCGTGCGCCGTGGTGCCCAGTTCACCATGCCGTGGCCGAAACCGCAGGGCTACTGACAGGAGTAAAGGAGGCTCCCCCCAAAACGCAGCGCAATCGAATATGGGAAAGTCCCCCCTCACCGGTATTCCAAACCGATTTGCGAAGGGAAATTCGGGGCAATCCGACCTCTCCCCGAGGGGAGAGGAGATCGCCGGCGTTGATGCCAGCCTCTTCTCCCCAGCGGGGAGAAGGTGGCCGCCCACGGGTCTTGCCTCCGGCAAGCCCGAGGACAGGCTCCGCGGCCGGATAAGGGGGACTTCCTATAGAAGAGCCCTGCCCCAGGATGGGGCGCGCCTGTGCATGACGAGATATCTGAAATGATCTCAGCATTGCTCGCCGGGGCGGTTGCCCTGGCTCTCGTCCTCCACGTAGCCTGGCTTGCGCGGGCCAGCCGCGCCAAGGCTTCGACCGGGCTTGCCGCCGACGAAGCCGGCGTCCGCGCCGTCGTCCCCGACGCGGCCAACGTCTCGGACGGCACTGCCGGCGTCGTCACCTTCGCCGGCTCGTGGAACGGCCGGCGGGTGCAGGTGCGGACCATCGTCGACACGCTGGCGATCAGGAAGCTGCCGGCGCGCTGGCTGAGCGTTTCGATCACCGAAAAGGTCGCGATACCAGGCACTTTCGATATGATGATGCGGCCGGGATCGCCGACGACCTTTTCCAATTTCGATCATCTCGACCATACGCTGCCGAAGGCGGCGGGATTTCCGGCCGAGGCGGTGCTGCGGAGCGACCGCAAGGGCGTGCGCTTCCCCGAAACCGTCATCGCCGGCCACCTCGATGTCTTTGCTGAGGAGCGCGCCAAGGAATTGTTGATCACGCCGAACGGCGTGCGCATCGTCTGGCTTCTGGCCGAGGCCGAGCGGGCGCGCTACGGCGTATTCCGGCAAGCCGAATTCGGCACGGTCAGGCTCGATCCGGTGCTGATCGAGAGGCTGCTGTCGTCGGCTTCGGCGCTGCGCGATGCCATCAATCAAAGCGAACGGCAAGCGGCATGACCAGCCAGATCACCACCTCCCCCGCACCACCGAGCCCCTATCTGGTTCTGGGCGCTGCGATTGTCTTGCCGGCGAGCGGGCATGTCGTGCTCGGGGTGCCGGTGCGCGGCCTGCAATTCCTGTTCTTCATGGTGATCCTCGCCTGGGTCACCGCCAAGATCGCGCCGCCAGACGCCAGCTTCGTCGGACGCCATGCCGGCGGCTTCCTGATCTATGCCCTGTCGATCCTGGATGCCTACAAGATCGCCCGCATCCGCTATGCCAAATGGGTCCACAATGGCGGCCAGCGCAGCGACAGTGCGGCCGGCAGCGCCTCAGCCGATATATAACGACAGGAAAATTTTTTTCATACCAATTGAATTCCCGGGACTCATTCGATACATCTCGGAGGGAACAAACTCGCGGAGGCTGACATGTGCGGAATCGTCGGACTGTTTTTGAAGGACAAGTCGCTCGAGCCCCAGCTTGGCGCGATGCTGTCGGAGATGCTGATCTCGCTCAGCGATCGCGGTCCCGACAGTGCCGGCATCGCCATCTATGGCGCGTCCTCCAATGAAGCCAAGATCACCATCCAGTCGGCCAAGCCGGAGCGCGATTTCCGCGGCCTCGACGCCGAACTCGCCGAGGCGATCGGCGCGCCGGTGAGCATTGCTGCGAAGTCGACGCATGCCGTGGTCCGGACGATGCCTGCCAAGATCGACGAAGCGCGCGAGGCGATCCAGACGCTGCGCCCCGACATCCGCATCATGGGCGCCGGCGACGTCGTCGAAATCTACAAGGAAGTCGGGCTGCCGGAAGCGGTCGTCGACCGTTTCGGCGTCCGCGAGATGACCGGCACCCACGGCATCGGCCATACCCGCATGGCGACCGAATCGGCGGTGACGACGATGGGCGCGCATCCGTTCTCGACCGGCGCCGACCAGTGCCTGGTGCATAATGGCTCGCTGTCCAACCACAACAATGTCCGCCGCGAGCTGATCCGCGAAGGCATGACATTCGAGACCGAGAACGACACCGAGGTCGCTGCCGCCTATCTCTCCTCGCAGATGGCGCATGGCAAGAACCTCGGCGAGGCGCTGGAAGGCACGCTGAGTGATCTCGACGGGTTTTTCACCTTCGTCGTCGGCACCAAGAACGGCTTCGGCGTGGTGCGCGACCCGATCGCCTGCAAGCCCGCAGTAATGGCCGAAACCGACCAGTATGTCGCCTTCGGCTCGGAATATCGTGCGCTCACCAAACTGCCCGGCATAGACAATGCGAAGGTCTGGGAACCCGAGCCCGCAACCGTCTATTTCTGGGAGCATTGAACCAATGCCGGCAATTAACCTCTCCAAGGCGGCTCGCGAGCCGGGCCATGCGTCACGGGTCTTCGATCTGGCCGAAATGTCGCTGCGCGAGCTCAACCAGGCGCTGCACGATCTGGCGCCCGGTTCGAACGAGACCGCCTGGGAGGTGCTCCACCCGCGAGGCAGCCATTCGGTCGCCGTCGGCGTCGACCAGCCGGTCGCCATCGATGTGCGCGGCAGCGTCGGCTATTATTGCGGCGGCATGAACGACGGCGGCACCATCACCGTGCATGGCTCGGCCGGGCCCGGCGTCGGCGAGAACATGATGTCCGGCCAGATCGTCGTCAAAGGCGATGCCAGCCAGTATGCCGGCGCCACCGGCCGGGGCGGGTTGCTCGTCATCGAAGGCAACGCATCGTCGCGCTGCGGCATCTCGATGAAAGGCATCGACATCGTCGTCCACGGCAATATCGGCCACATGTCGGCTTTCATGGCGCAGTCCGGCAACCTCGTGGTGCTGGGCGACGCCGGCGATGCGCTCGGCGATTCCATCTACGAGGCGCGGCTTTTCGTGCGCGGCAAGGTCGAAAGCCTCGGCGCCGACTGCATCGCCAAGGAGATGCGGCCCGAGCATCTCGAATTGCTGCAAGGCTTGCTCGACCGCGCCGGTGTGACCGGCGTCAAGGCGGCGGAGTTCAAGCGTTATGGCTCGGCTCGTACCCTCTACAATTTCAATATCGACAACGCCGACGCGTATTGAGGCTCAATGACCTATCGCAACCCGCCGACGACGCCGCGCAAATCCGCGACCTTCGACGACTACACGCTTTCCGAGATCCGCCGCGCCGCGGCGACCGGCATCTATGACATCCGCGGCGCCGGCGCCAAGCGCAAGCTGCCGCATTTCGACGATCTTCTGTTCCTCGGCGCCTCGATCTCGCGCTACCCGCTCGAAGGCTATCGCGAGCGCTGCGACACCAGCGTCGTGCTCGGTTCGCGCTATGCGAAGAAACCGATCGAATTGAAAATCCCGATTACCATTGCCGGCATGAGCTTCGGCTCGCTGTCCGGCCCGGCGAAGGAAGCGCTCGGCCGCGGCGCGACGCTGTCCGGCACCTCGACGACCACCGGCGACGGCGGCATGACCGAGGAAGAGCGCGGCCATTCAAAAACGCTGGTCTACCAGTATCTGCCGTCACGCTATGGCATGAACCCGCGCGACCTGCGCCGCGCCGACGCGATCGAAGTGGTCGTCGGCCAGGGCGCCAAACCCGGCGGCGGCGGCATGTTGCTCGGCCAGAAGATCTCCGACCGCGTCGCCGAAATGCGCACGCTGCCGAAAGGCATCGACCAGCGCTCGGCCTCGCGCCACCCCGACTGGACCGGGCCGGACGACCTCGAGATCAAGATCCTCGAACTGCGCGAAATCACCGACTGGGAAAAGCCGATCTACGTCAAGGTCGGCGGCGCGCGGCCCTATTACGATACCGCGCTTGCGGTGAAATCGGGCGCCGATGTCGTCGTCGTCGACGGCATGCAGGGCGGCACTGCGGCGACCCAGGAAGTGTTCATTGAAAATGTCGGCCAGCCGACGCTTGCCTGTATCAGGCCGGCGGTGCAGGCGCTGCAGGATCTCGGCATGCACCGCAAGGTGCAGCTGATCGTCTCGGGCGGCATACGCAACGGGGCCGACGTCGCCAAGGCGCTGGCGCTCGGCGTCGATGCGGTGTCGATCGGCACGGCAGCGCTTGTCGCGCTCGGCGACAACGACCCGCGCTGGGAGGCGGAATACAACGAGCTCGGCACCACCGCCGGCGCCTATGACGACTGGCATGAGGGTCGCGACCCGGCCGGCATCACCACGCAGGATCCCGAGCTAATGAAACGGGTCGATCCGATTGCGGCCGGCCGACGGCTGGCGAATTATCTTAAGGTGATGACACTTGAGGCTCAGACAATCGCACGCGCCTGCGGCAAGAACAGCCTGCACAATCTCGAGCCCGAGGATCTTGTCGCCTTGACGATCGAAGCCGCCGCCATGGCCGGCGTGCCGCTGGCCGGCACCAACTGGATACCGGGCAAGAACGGCTTCTAAAACAAACCAAATGCCAGTAAGCGAGGAACTATAATGGGGAACGATCTCGCCGCCTTCGCCAAGGAGAAGGGCGTCAAATATTTCATGATATCCTACACCGACCTGTTCGGTGGGCAACGCGCCAAGCTGGTGCCGGCGCAGGCGATCGCCGACATGCAGCGGGACGGTGCCGGCTTTGCCGGCTTTGCCACCTGGCTCGACCTGACGCCGGCGCATCCCGACATGCTGGCGGTGCCGGATCCGGCCTCGGTGATCCAGTTGCCTTGGAAGCCGGAGGTCGCCTGGGTCGCCGCCAACTGCATCATGGACGACAAATCGGTCGAGCAGGCGCCGCGCAACACGCTGAAGCGGTTGATCGCGGAGGCCGCTGGCGACGGCATGCACATCAAGACCGGCGTCGAGGCCGAATTCTTCCTGATCTCGCCGGATGGCAAGACGATTTCCGACGAATATGACACGGCGTCGAAGCCCTGCTACGACCAGCAGGCGGTGATGCGCCGCTACGATGTGATCGCCGAGATCTGCGACCACATGCTGGCGCTCGGCTGGGGCGCCTACCAGAACGACCACGAGGACGCCAACGGCCAGTTCGAGATGAACTGGGCCTTCGACGATGCGCTGGCGACCGCCGACAAGCATTCCTTCTTCAAATTCATGGTGAAATCGGTCGCCGAAAAGCACGGCCTGCGCGCAACCTTCATGCCTAAACCCTTCCAGGGCCTGACCGGCAATGGCTGCCATGCGCACATCTCGGTGTGGGACAAAGATGGCAAGACCAATGTCTTTGCCGATAATGCGATGGAGCTCGGCCTGTCGGCCAAGGGCAGGAATTTCCTCGGCGGCATCATGAAACATGCGTCCGCGCTTGCCGCCATCACCAACCCGACGGTCAATTCCTACAAGCGCATCAACGCACCTCGCACCATCTCCGGCGCCACCTGGGCGCCGAACACGGTGACCTGGACCGGCAACAACCGCACCCACATGGTGCGCGTGCCCGGCCCCGGCCGCTTCGAGCTGCGCCTGCCGGACGGCGCGGCAAACCCCTATCTGCTGCAGGCGGTGATCATCGCCGCCGGCCTTGACGGCGTCCGCTCGAAGGCCGACCCCGGCAGGCGCTACGATATCGACATGTACCAGTTCGGCCATACGGTCGAGGGCGCGCCGAAGCTGCCGCTCAACCTGCTCGACGCGTTGCGCGAGTTTGACAACGACAAATCGCTCAAGGCGGCGCTGGGTGAGGAATTCTCGTCGGCCTATCTAAAGCTCAAGCAGCAGGAATGGAATTCCTATGCTTCCCACTTCACCCAGTGGGAGCGCGACCACACGCTCGACATCTGATCCGGAATTGTTGCACGCCCGGCGCGAAACAGGTTCATGAAATACTCGATCTTCTCCCTCGCCCGGGCGGCATTTTCCGGCCACAAGAACTGGCAGCGCACCTGGCGCGACGCCAGCCCGAAGATCCACTACGACGTGGTGATCATCGGCGGCGGCGGCCATGGCCTGGCGACGGCGTGGTTCCTCGCCAGCGAATACGGCATCAGGAATGTCGCCGTGCTGGAAAAAGGCTGGATCGGCTCCGGCAATGCCGGCCGCAACACCACCATCATCCGCTCCAATTACGGGCTGCCCGGCAATACCGGTTTCTACGAGCTTTCGATGAAGCTGTGGGAGCGGATGGAGCAGGACCTCAACTACAACACCATGGTCAGCCAGCGCGGTGTCATCAACCTCTACCATTCCGACGCGCAGCGCGACGCCTATGCGCGGCGCGGCAACACCATGCGCATCAACGGCATCGATGCCGAACTGCTCGATCTGGCGGCGGTCAGGAAGATGATGCCGTTCCTGAACTTCGACAACGCACGTTTCCCGGTGCAGGGCGGCCTCTTGCAGCGACGCGGCGGCACGGCACGACACGATGCCGTGGTCTGGGGCTACGCGCATGCGGCGAGCGCGCTCGGCGTCGACATCATCCAGAATTGCGAAGTGACCGGCTTTGTCCGCGATGGCAGCGGCAAGGTGACCGGCGTCGAGACGAGCCGCGGCAGGATCGGCGCGGCCAAGGTCGGCATGGCGGTCGCCGGCTCCTCGTCGCGCGTCGCGGCGATGGCCGGCATGCGGCTGCCGATCGAAAGCCATGTGCTGCAGGCCTTCGTCTCCGAGGCGATCAAGCCGCTGATCCCCCATGTCATGACGTTCGGCGCCGGGCATTTCTACGTCAGCCAGTCCGACAAGGGCGGCCTGGTCTTCGGCGGCGATATAGACGGCTACAATTCCTACGCCCAGCGCGGCAATCTGCCTGTCATGGAAGACGTCTGCGAAGGCGGCATGGCGCTGATGCCGATGATCGGCCGGATACGGCTGCTGCGTCAGTGGGGCGGCATCATGGACATGTCGATGGACGGCTCGCCGATCATCGACAAAACACCGGTCGACGGGCTCTATCTCAACGCCGGCTGGTGCTATGGCGGCTTCAAGGCGACGCCCGGCTCCGGCCTGGTCTTTGCCCATCTTCTGGCGCGCGACGAGCCGCACAAGGAGGCTATCCGCTTTCGCCTCGACCGCTTCCGGCGAGGTGCGATGATCGACGAAAAGGGCCAGGGCGCCCAACCGAACCTGCATTGAAGGCTGGCTGAAGAAGCATGCGCATTGTCTGTCCCTTCTGCGGCGAACGCGAACTCGGCGAGTTCACCTATCTGGGCGACGCCAAGCCGGTGCGTCCGGCGGCCGGCGCCACCGAAGACGAGATCTTCGACTACGTCTATCTGCGCGACAATGTCGCCGGGCCGATGAGCGAATTCTGGTATCATGGCGGCGGCTGCCGGGCCTGGCTGAAGGTCGCCCGCAACACGCTGACGCATGAGATTTCGGCGGTCGAACCGGCTGCAGGCGTTGGTGCAAGGCAGGCTGCAAGATGAATTCTGTCCAGGTTAGCGCCGCCCCTCACCTGCCTGCCGGCCTCCTCTCCCCGTATAGAGACGGGGAGAGGGGCGCCGTCATCGATTGTTTCGCCAATCATCGACGTTCCCTGAAAGGCGCCGAGGTTGCGGCCAGCCCCCTTCTCCCCGTCACTATACGGGGAGAAGTGCCCGGCAGGGCGATGAGGGGCAGCGCGGCGCTCCTGCTTAAGGGCCAGCAAACGTGACCTCCAGCCAGCCCTATCGTCTCGTATCAGGCGGTCTCATCGATCGCGCCGCGCCGCTGGCCTTCCGCTTCGACGGCAAGAGCTTTGCCGGCTTCCAAGGCGACACGCTGGCCTCGGCGCTGATCGCCAATGGCGTCAAGCTGGTCGGCCGCTCTTTCAAATACCATCGGCCGCGCGGCATCCTGACCGCTGGTTCGGAGGAGCCCAACGCGCTGGTCGAACTGCGCAGCGGAGCGCGGCGCGAGCCGAACACCAAGGCGACCACGGCCGAACTCTATGACGGGCTCGAAGCCGCCAGCCAGAACCGCTGGCCGTCGCTGCGCCACGATCTGATGGCGGTCAACCAGCTGTTCGCGCCGATCTTCGTCGCCGGCTTCTACTACAAGACCTTCATGTGGCCGGCGAAATTCTGGGAAACGATCTACGAGCCAACGATTCGCCGCGCCGCCGGACTCGGCCGCGCTGCTGGCGTCGCCGACCCCGACCACTATGACAAGGCGTGGGCGCATTGCGACGTGCTGATCGCCGGCTCCGGCCCGGCCGGGCTTGCGGCGGCATTGGCGGCCGGGCGCGGCGGCGCCCGCGTCATCTTGTGCGAGGAAGATTTCGCGCTTGGCGGCCGCCTGCTTGCCGACGGCGGCATGATCGACGGCGCGCCGGCGGCCGAATGGATTACGCGCGCGCTGGCCGAACTCGCCGCACTGCCCGATGTCCGCATCATGACCCGCACGACATTGTTCGGCGTCTATGATGGCGGCACCTATGGCGCCATCGAGCGGGTCAACGACCACCTGCCCTCGCCGCCCGAGCACCAGGTGCGCCAGCGGCTGTGGCGGATCGTGGCCAAGCGCTGCGTCGTCGCCGCCGGCGCCATCGAGCGGCCGATCGTCTTTGCCGGTAACGACACGCCGGGCGTGATGATGGCTTCGGCTATGCGGACCTATGTCGCGCGCTACGCGGTTACCCCTGCCAAGAGGATCGCGCTGTTCACCAACAATGAGGATGGCTGGCGCACGGTCGAGACCGCGCTTGGCGCCGGTTTGCAGATCGCGGCGGTCGTCGATGCGCGCCCGGACGTCTCCGCCGCGCATCGCGCGCTTGCCGCCAAAGGCGGCTTTGCCGTGCTCAACGGCTCGGTCAGCGGGGTCGAAAGCGGCAAGGACGGGGTCCGGAAAATCGTGGTGTCGCTGACCGGCGGCGCACGGGCGGAAGTCGAAGCCGACGGGCTTGCCTTGTCCGGCGGCTGGAATCCGGCGGTCGGGCTGACCTCCTATCATCGCGGCCGGCCGAAATGGCAGGACGATATCGCAGCCTTCGTACCGGATGGTGCGCCGCCCGGCATGGTGGCCGTCGGCGCCGCCAACGGCGCCTTCGGGCTGGGCGACTGCCTGCGCCAGGGCTTTGCCGCGGGTGCTGCGGCAGCGCAGAGTGCTGGACGCAGCGGCAATGCCGGCACATCGCCGGTCGCCGACAGAGAGGCGTTTTCGCTGACGCCGCTTTGGTATGTGGCCGGCAAAGGGAAAGCCTTCGTCGATTACCAGCATGACGTGACTGCGTCCGACATCGAACTGGCGCAGCGCGAAGGTTTCGAATCGGTCGAGCATCTCAAGCGCTATACGACGCTCGGCATGGCCACCGACCAGGGCAAGACCTCGAACGTCGCCGGTCTCGCCATCATGGCGGCAATCAGCGGCAAATCGATCCCCGAAACCGGCACGACGATCTACCGGCCGCCCTATGTGCCGGTCGCCATCGGCGCTTTCGCTGGCCATCATCGCGACGAGAATTTTCATGCGACACGACTGACGCCGTCGCATCACTGGGCAGCCGAACAGGGCGCGGTGTTCGTCGACACCGGCCTGTGGAAGCGGGCGCAATGGTATCCGCGCGCCGGCGAAAAGGACTGGCTGGAATCGGTCACCCGCGAGGTCAAGGCGGTGCGCTCCGGCGTCGGCTTCTGCGATGTCTCGACGCTCGGCAAGATCGACGTGCACGGCCCGGACGCCGGCGCCTTCCTCGACCGTGTCTACATCAACACCTTCTCCAGTCTAGCCGTCGGCAAAGCCCGCTACGGGCTGATGCTGCGCGAGGACGGCATCGTCTATGACGACGGCACGACGTCACGGCTGGCCGAGGACCACTATTTCCTGACCACCACCACCGCCAAGGCCGGGCTGGTGATGCAGCATCTCGAATTCTGCCGGCAGGTGCTGTTCCCCGAATTCGACGTGCAGCTGACATCCGTCTCCGATCAATGGGCGCAGTTCTCGATCGCCGGGCCGAAGACCCGGGACCTGCTTCGGGAAATGGTCGATCCGGCGGAGGATTTATCGAACGAGGGCTTTCCCTTCATGGGGGCGCGGGAAGTCGCGCTTCGCGGTGGCATCAAGGCGCGGCTGTTCCGCATCTCGTTTTCGGGCGAAATGGCGTTCGAAATTTCGGTTCCCGCCCGCTATGGCGAGGCGCTGGTGCGCAATTTGATGCTGGCCGGCAAGCCGTTCGGCGTTACGCCCTACGGTACCGAGGCGCTCGGCGTCATGCGCATCGAAAAGGGCCATGTCGCCGGCCCGGAGCTGAACGGCACGACGACCGCCGCCGACCTCGGGTTGGGCAAGATGATGTCCAGCAAGAAAGATTTCATCGGCCGCGTCATGGCCGGGCGCGAGGCGCTGATTGCGCCGGACCGCCAGGTCGTGGTCGGCATCAAGCCGGTCGACAAGACGCGCCGCCTGCGTTCCGGCGCGCATATCATCCCGAAGGGCGAGACGCCCGGTCCCGATAACGACCAGGGCTACGTCACCTCGGTCTGCTTCTCGCCGACGCTCGACCAGTGGATTGGGTTGGCACTGGTTGAGCGCGGGCGCGAGCGCATCGGCGAAATCGTCCATGCGCAAGACCCGCTGCGCGGCGAAGACTACGATGTCGAGCTGTGCAGCCCGGTCTTCTACGATCCGGATGGAGGGCGCCAGCGTGGCTGAGTTTTCCTGGATTGCCCGTAGTCCGCTGGAGAAAGCGCTTGTTGTCGGCGCCTATGGCGCGCGCGGCACGGCGGCCGGCGTATCGCTCACCGAGATCCGCAATTTCGACCTGATCCAGGTGATGGCGCGGCGCGGCAAAGCGGCAGAACTGGCGAAGGCCGCCGAAACCCGCTTCGGCGTTGCCGCCCCGGAAACGCCCAAGGCGACCCGAACTCCCGACGCTACGCTGATCTGGTCGGGCCCGGATCAGTTCCTGGTCCTGTCCAATGGCGGCAAGCACGCGAGCGAACCGCTGAGCCAGGCGTTTGCGCAATCCGCCTCGTTGTCCGACCAGTCGCATGCCCGCGCGCTGATCAGCGTTTCCGGAGAAAAGGCGCGCGCGATGCTGGCCAAACTGTCGTCGCTAGACCTGCACCCCGCGGCGTTCCCGGCCGGCACCGCTGCGGCGACCTCGGTCGATCACACCAGCATCAATCTCTGGCGCGGCAATGACCGGCCGGACGGACAGGCGGTGTTCAATCTTCTGGTGTTCGCCACCTTCGCGGAAAGCCTGTGGCATACGATGCTGGACGCTGCCGCCGAGTATGGCGTCGAGATCAGCCACAGCGAGGAGTTGGCATAGCCTTGGCGCGTCTTCCCTTCTCCCCTTGTGGGAGAAGGTGGATCGGCGCGCAGCGCCGAGACGGATGAGGGGTGTTCCAGCGGAGTGAGAGGCTGGCGTTCCCTGGAACACCCCTCATCCGACCGAGCTTCGCTCGGCCACCTTCTCCCACAAGGGTGTTTGGACTGGGGACATCGCGAACAGATGTGCGAGGACATCGCGAACAGTTTTGCATGCTATCGCGCCAGGACATTGAGGTCGATGGTTTCTATTTTCTGATGTCTGAACCAGGCGTCGAAGACACCGTCTGTGGCGGTGGGCCTGAAGGCGACGGATTTTCCTGTGAAGGCCCTGCACAAACGCATGGTGCGGCCAAGAATGGAGACGAAGCCATGCTGCTGTACGCGGCGGATGAGATCGCCCTTGGCGTATTCGAACGGCTCGACCGTTTC
>NZ_JAMYSZ010000021.1:0-114701 GCF_040322215.1 Mesorhizobium sp. M0184 | reverse complement strand
AGGACCCATCACCTTCCGACACGGATTGCAGCACTTCCTGTCCATCGCCCATGGATGGGCGCTTCGAAATGTGTGAATCGCCTAGACGAAGTGGGGAGAGGTGGCTCGGGCGAAGCCCGAGACGGAGAGGGGCCTTTGCGGCGGCCGAATTGGCTGTTCACGCGCCCGTTATGGGCTTCGCATCATAATCAGTCCGCGCCCTGCCCCTGCAGGATTCTGGCTTGGCGGCCGTCGTCCCCCTCTCCGTCCCGGCTTCGCCCGAGCCACCTCTCCCCCGCTTTGCGGGGGCAGGGAACCCCGGTCCTGCAAAGACTATCCCCGCTTGCCGGTCAGCGTCATGTCGAAGTCGACGACGTTGGAATAAATCGGCGTGCCGACATCCATGCCGTAGCGCGACCGCAGCACCTTGCCGGTGACGTGGAATTTTATCGTGCCCGCCTTGAGGCCGCCGAGATCGGCCGTGAACTTTTCCTGAAAGGTCTTGCCGCGCGCCGTCAGCCGGCCGGTAACCAGGGCTGACGTGTCGCCGGTCCGTTTGACGCTGGTCGAGCGGAACTGGATCTCCGGGTTGTCGGCGGCGTCGAAGACTGCGTCCGAGCGGAGAAAGGCATCGATGCGGCTTTGGCCGGTACCGACGCTTTCGGGAAAGATGGTGAAATTGACCCGTGACCTGCCGACATCACTGTTGTCGATGAGGATGCTGCCCTTGAAGCGGGAGAAAGCACCGTCGAGCCCGCCGCCGCCGAGCTTGGCGATGGAGAAGTGGATGCTGGAATTCCCCGAGCTGATGATGTAGCTGCCGGCCGCGTCGCCAAGGGCAACGGCGGCGAAAACAGGCATGGCAAAACAAGCGGCGGCGGCCGCAAATCCGAAGATGCGCGCGTACATGGAAATGGTCCTTTGGCAGGCAAAGCTTTCTTGCGTCCTCGCCCCATCAACGAATGAGCCGTCCGCTCTATTCCCTGTCGTGATGTGACGAAGCCGTGATCATGCGCGTCAGCACGGTATCCCTCAGCCACAAATGATGGCGCAGCGCTGCGGCGAGATGCAAAGCGACAAGTCCGATGCCGGCATAGGCGAGATACCAGTGCGTCGCTGCCCAGAAGCTTTCTGCCGTGTCCGATTCACCGAGCGGCAGATTGGGCATGACGAACAGATTGAACGGCACGCTCGGGATCTCCAGCACCGAGACCGAGACCAGCGCCCAGCCGGACAACGGCAGAGCGAGCTGAAACGCATAAAGCGCGAGATGGACCAGCGGCGCCGCACGGCGCTCGAAGGATGCAACCGAACGCGGCAGCGGCGGGGCCGCATTAGCAAGGCGCCAGGCGATGCGCAGGATGACCAGTCCAAGCAGCAGGAAGCCGAAGGATTTATGCAGCTGGATCAGCTCGAAGGCGGTGCGCTGGCTGGACAGCCGCACCATGACGAAGCCGAGCACGAACTGGCCGATAAAGAGCGCCGCGATCAGCCAGTGAAGGATGATCGCCGTCCAGCCGTAGCCGGCCGTCTGGTTTTTGGGCAGTGCTGACATGGTCGGTGAACGAATGCCAGGTCGGCTTTCTTCCACCTCTCCCTTGTGGGGAGGGTTGGCTTACTCGCCGACCTTGAAAAAATCGACAAAGGCCCTGAGCGCCGGCCGCATCTGGCGGCGGCTGGGGTAATAGACGAAGAAGCCGTCGAAGCGCGGGCACCAGTCCTCCAGCACGCGAACGAGCTTACCGGCGACGAGCGCGTCGCGGACATAGTCCTCGAACACGAAGGCGAGCCCGGCGCCGTCGACTGCGGCGTTGGCAATCAGATGGTCCTCGTCGAGGATCAGCGGCCCTTGCACCGCTATCTCGATCTCCTCGCCGTTTTGCTCGAATTCCCAGCGGTAGAGAATGCCGCTGGAGAAGCGGAAGCGGATGCAGCGGTGAGCGGCGAGATCGCGCGGATGCTGCGGCTTGGGCATGGTCTCGAAGTAGGCTGGCGCGCCGACCACGGCGCCGCGAAGGTCTGGTCCGATGCGCACCGCGATCATGTCGCGCTGCAGGCTCTCGCCCAGTCGCACACCGGCATCGAAGCCGCCCTCGACGACGTCGGTGAAGCGGTCCTCGATGACGATCTCCAGCACGATGTCGGGATAGGCAGCAGCAAAGGCGCTGAGCCTTGGCGTCAGCGCCAGATGGGCCGCGGTCCGCGGCACGGTCAGCCGGAGATTGCCGGCCGGCCGGTCGCGCGCCTCGATCGCCGATTCCAGCGCCAGGTCGATTTCCGACAGCGCCGGCCTGAGGCGCTCGAGCAGTTGCGCGCCCTCCTCGGTCGGAGCGACGCTGCGCGTGCTGCGCGCCAGCAGGCGAACGCCAAGACGCGCTTCCAGGCTGGACACCGCATGGCTGACCGCCGATGGCGCGATTGCCAGTTCCTTGGCCGCGCCACGAAAACTGCCGCACTGGGCGACGGTTGCCAGCACCGCGAGCTGTGAAAGATGGGTTCGCTTCATTGATCTATTTCTTGGAACAGCCCGTGCAAATGAGAGCCGATTATCGAACTCGGCGCAAGACGCTATCTCTGCGGCATCACAACCATCACAACAAGGAGACACCTGATGCAAACCCGCAAGCTTGGCAATGAACTTGAGGTCTACCCGGTCGGCCTCGGCTGCATGGGGATGAGCTTTGCCTATGGTGGCCAGCCGGAGGCGGAGGCGATTGCCACGCTGCGCCATGCCGTCGAGATCGGGGTCAATTTCTTCGACACGGCCGAGGTCTATGGCCCTTTCGAGAACGAGATCCTGGTCGGCAAGGCGCTGAAGCCGGTGCGTGACAAGGTGACGATCGCAACCAAATTCGGCTTCAAAATCCTCGAAGAAGGCAGCGGCATGGATCGCATGGCCGGTGTCGATAGCCGCCCGGAGCATGTCAAGGCCGTGGCCGAAGCGTCATTGAAGCGGTTGGATACGGAGGTGATCGATCTCTATTACCAGCACCGCGTCGACCCCAACGTGCCGATCGAGGATACGGTCGGCGCCATGGCCGAGCTGGTGCGCGAGGGCAAGGTGCGGGCGCTCGGCCTGTCGGAGGCAAGTGCGGCGACCATCCGCCGGGCGCATGCCGTGCACCCGATCGCCGCCGTGCAGAGCGAGTATTCACTGTGGAGCCGCGATCCGGAGGGGGAAGTGTTTGCCGTCTGCCGCGAGCTCGGCATCGGCTTTGTCCCCTATAGCCCGCTCGGCCGCGGCCTGCTCACCGGCACGATCGCCAAGCCCGATGTTCTCGGCGCCGACGACTGGCGCCGTGGGTTGCCGCGCTTCCAGGCCGACGCCATGGCGGCCAATGCGGCGGTCGTCGCCGTGCTGGAAAAGATGGCCGCCGGGAAGGGCGTGACGCCGGCGCAGCTGGCGCTCGCCTGGGTGCTGCATCAGGGCGACTTCATTGTGCCGATCCCTGGTGCCCGCAAGATACGACATCTCGAACAGAATACGGCGGCAGCCGATATCGTGCTGAGCCAGGCCGAGGTGGCCTCCATCGGCGACGCGCTGTCGCCGGAAAAGGTGGTCGGCAAGCGCTATACCGAGGAGCTGCTGGCCCTGGTTAACGGGTGAACGGCAATCGACGGCGTAATCGAAACGGGGCGTTTCGGCACCCCTTTTTCACTAATACGGTGCGATGCGAAGCGTTGTGAGACCTCGGCGCCAGGCACCCCCTCTGTCCTGCCGGACATCTCCCCCTCAAGGGGGGAGATTGGCAGTTCCCGCGCCCTGCCCGCCCTTCCGGCGCCGGTGATTGGCGAAAGCCGAGGCGACATCCGATCTCCCCCTTTGAGGGGGAGATGCCCGACAGGGCAGAGGGGGGTGCCTCGCGCCGACATTTCCTACCAAGGCACGACACTGATCTCCGGCCAGTTCTCCCTGGCACGCGCGCCCTTCATCTCGTGCGTCTGCCGATTATCCAGTGCACGGTTCGGGGTAACGCGAAACGAGAAGATGTCGTCGAGCCCGAACGGCGCCACGAGCGCCAGTTGCCCATCGGTGCCGAATCTAACGCCGACCGCATGGGTTTTCGAAGCGAAATAGGACAGCGCCTCGGCGGACGACGACAGTCTGGGATAGGAACCGCGAAAGCGCGCCTCAAACCACAGATGCACCCGCGCCTGGTTGCGCACTTCGACCGGCAGCGTCAGTCCTTCGAACTGCTTCGCCGCCCGGCGGATGACCGTGTCCTCGGCTTCATAGGACAGATCGCTCTCATCGAAATAGAACAGGTCGACATCCCGGATGCCGTACCCCGAGGGCTTTCCGGTCAGGTGATTCCAGACGCTGTTGTAAAGCGCGCCGGAGACGACCAGCCAGTCCGGCAGGCCTAGCGCCCGTACCCGCGACAGCGTCTCGGCAATCAGCGGATCGGCCGAGACGATATCGAGAAAGACTGCACGCTGTTTCTCGAAAGACAGCCCGCAATAGCGCAAATGGTCCATCGCCCTTTGGACGGCGATTCGTCACCTGCCGGCAACCCCTCTAGGTCCTCAGCGCGCCATGGGTTGTGCAATTATCGGAAAGGGCGTCGTGACGCCCATTTCTGCAGGCTAGTTTCCCTCCCGCCCAAGGCTCATTGTTCGGTCGGTCTCGGACCAGAAGACTGGCTCCTCGATTGACCGCCATTCTTCGCCATACACAAAGCCTTCGATCGCATCTAGCTTTCCTTCAATCTCATCGAAGAACAGCACCATGCCGCAAAGAAGCTGGTCAGGTCCAACGCACGCTACCCGAAGCGAACTGAACACTCGACTCTCAAAGCGCAATTCCGGGGGAACCGATGAGGCAACAATTGTGGTCATGAACCCTACAGGATCGCGGCTGCGTTCGTTGACTTTCAGCGCACGCATCATGTCAGGAGAAACGCCGGCGGAACGGCAGAACTCCTTGACGAAAAACACTTCCAGCGGGGTCAGGTGCGTTTAGCTCAGCGGCAGAACGGACAGCGTTTCATTGGCGCTTGTACATCACGTCCGTTCGGATGACGTACTTGCGCCCCGACAGCACCTCGTCGCCGCGATGCTCGATCGGATGGTAGAACGCCAGTGCCATTCCTTTCTTCGGCTTCACCAGAAGACTGCTACCGGCATAGCCCGGCATCTCGCCGCGAAACGAGGTTCCTCCCCCTTCAAATCCATCTGATAGATAAATCATGAACGTGAACTGACTGCGCTCCAAGGAGTGGCGCTCGAAATAGCCGTCATGGTGCCAATCGAACTTCTGGCCCGGCCCATAGCGATAGAAACGGAAACGCTCATTCAGCCCGGTCAAGCGCCAGTCGCCGAGACCACGATAGAGCAGAGGCCGCGCCCGTGCGAAGAGCAAATCCGCAAGGTCCTCGTCATCGAAGACAACCCGGTCGTTATTGCGAAGCTCCTTCAGGACGGTGGCGCCGCCGGCGCTGTTTACCTTGGCTGCCTCAAAACCACGCCGTTCGCTGTCGGCGATCAGATCGGCGCATTCCTGGTCATCCAAGAAGCCGTCGATCGTCCCGATGTGAGTTGCCAGCCAGGTGATGGAGAGTTTGCTGGTGTGAACCATCATCGCATCCGTTCTAGGTTCTGAGCACGCCGCCGGTCTGCTTGCCGACATTCTCGACGATGCGCTTGGCCAGCGCCTCGAAATCCTCGTCGGTCAGCGTCTTTTCGACCGGCTGGATCGACACTTCGATGGCGATCGATTTCTTCGCCGCGCCGAGCGCTGCACCCTCGAAAACATCGAACACCGAGACGCCGGAAATCAGCTTTCGGTCGGCGGCAAGGGCGGCGCGAACGAGTGTGCCGGCTTCGACCGCCTTGTCGACGACGAAGGCGAAATCGCGCTTGACTGCCTGGAAGGCGGACAGATCCAGTCTCGGCTTTGTCCGCGTCGGCTTGGTCTTCGGCTCAGGCACGGCATCGATGAACACTTCGAAGCCGCAAAGCGGACCGGAGACGTCAAGCCCCTCCAGCGTCTTCGGGTGGAACTCGCCAAACGTGCCAAGGATTACCTTCGGCCCGAGCTTGATCGTGCCGGAGCGGCCGGGGTGATACCAGGCCGGGCCGCCGGCCTCGATCTGCAGCCGCTCGACCGGCGCGCCGCAGGCTTCGAGTGCTGCGATCGCGTCCGCCTTGGCATCGAAGACGCCGACGGCGCCGGCGTTGCCGGCCCAATGGCGGCCGGAGCCTTCGAGCTTGG
Source organism: Mesorhizobium sp. M0184 (assembly GCF_040322215.1). Classification (NCBI taxonomy): domain Bacteria; kingdom Pseudomonadati; phylum Pseudomonadota; class Alphaproteobacteria; order Hyphomicrobiales; family Phyllobacteriaceae; genus Mesorhizobium; species Mesorhizobium sp. M0184. Next base: position 108,508 of record NZ_JAMYSZ010000021.1, on the reverse strand, counting down.
CGGTGCCGCGCCGCACGCCGGCGGCAACACGCCGCTGCTGGTCGGCGCCGTCGCCTTCATAGGTGCCCGACACTTCGAACAGCGCGACATCGCCGATGCCCTTGTCGGCATTGCGTTGCGCTGCCGCGATCAGCCCCGGCAGCAGCGACGGCCGCATGTCCGACATATCGGCGGCGATCGGGTTGGCAAGCTTCAGCGCCTGCTGGCCGCCGCCGAACAATTCGGCGTGTTTTGCCGGAATGAACGACCAGGTGACGGCCTCCATCATGCCGCGCACGGCAAGTGCCCGCTTGGCGGCGCGGGTGCGGATCTGCAGCACAGTCAGGATCCTGGCGTTGACCGCATCGTGCGAACCGAGCGGCTGCGGCGCGATGTTGTCGACGCCGTGGATGCGCATGACCTCCTCGACCAGGTCGGCCTTGCCGTCGACATCCGGCCGCCAGGACGGGACCGCCACATTGACGACATCGCCCGTGCCCTCCGGCCTGAAGCCGAGGCGGGCAAGAATGTCGAGGCTTGTCGAGCGCGGCACTTCGATGCCGGTCAGCCGCTTCACTTCCGACAATGGGAACGAGACGATCTTCGGCTGATGGCCGGCATAGCCGACGACTTCGGTTTGCGCCGGCGTACCGCCGCAGAAGTCGAGTACCAGCTTCGTTGCCAGCTCCAAGCCGGGAACCATCATTTCCGGGTCGACGCCGCGCTCGAAGCGGTAGCGTGCATCCGTAATGATGCCGAGCGTGCGGCCGGTGCGGGCGGTGGTGATCGGGTCCCAAAGCGCCGACTCGATCAGCACGTCGGTGGTGTTCTCGTCGCAGCCGGAATGCTCGCCGCCCATGATGCCGGCAATCGATTCGATGCCGTCCTGGTCGGCGATGACGCACATCTCCGGCGTCAGCGTGTATTCGCGGCCGTCGAGCGACAGCACCTTTTCGCCATCACGCGCCCGGCGCACGGCGAGATTGCCGGTGACCTTCGCAGCGTCGAAGACATGCAGCGGCCGGCCGCGGTCGAAGGTGACGTAATTGGTGATATCGACGAGCGCGCTGATCGGCCTCAAGCCGATGGCGAGAAGCCTTTGCTGCAGCCATTTCGGCGACGGTCCGTTCTTGACGCCGCGCACCAGGCGCAGCGCAAAGCCGGGACAGAGCTCCGGCGCTTCGATCGTCACCTTGACCGGCGTCTCGCCCTTGCCGGGGATCGGCTCTATCGGCGCGCTCTTCAGCCTGCCGAGCCCGCTCGCCGCCAGATCGCGGGCGATGCCATGGACACTGGTCGCATCCGGCCGGTTCGGCGTCAGATTGATCTCGATCAGCGGGTCGTCGAGATGGGCATAGGCGGCGAAGCTGGTACCGACCGGCGCATCGGCCGGAAGGTCGATGATGCCGTCATGCTCCTCGGACAATTCGAGCTCGCGCTCGGAGCACATCATGCCGTGGCTTTCAACGCCGCGGATCTTGCCGACGGTCAGCGTCACGTCGATGCCGGGAATATAGGTGCCCGGTGCTGCAAAGGCGCCGATCAGGCCCGCGCGGGCGTTCGGCGCTCCACACACGACCTGCACCGGCGGCTTGCCGTCGCCGCTGTCGACGGTCAGCACGCGAAGCCGGTCGGCGTCGGGATGCTGGACCGCCGTCAGCACCTTGGCGATGACGAAGGGAGCCAGGCTCGCCCGGTCGTCGACATGCTCGACCTCGAGGCCGATCGAGGTGAGACGCTCGACGATTTCCGCCAGCGAGGCGTCGGTCTCGAGATGATCCTTGAGCCAGGAGAGGGTGAGTTTCATGACTGTGTTCCGTCTGGTCTGGGCACGCTGCACTTGAAGCTATGCGGCCGCGCGTCGGACATGTGCAGGAAGGCGAGCTGCCCGCGGATTTGCTGCGGCCCGGTCGTCACGCGCTCAAGCCCCCGAACAGCGTCGGCATGTCAAGCGGCCTAAAACCGTAATGCGACAGCCAGCGCACATCGGCGTCGAAGAAGGCGCGCAGATCCGGCATGCCGTATTTCAACATGGCGATGCGGTCGATGCCCATGCCCCAGGCGAAGCCCTGGTATTCGTCGGGATCGAGCCCGCCGTAACGGAGCACATTGGGGTGGACCATGCCGCAGCCGAGGATCTCCATCCAGTCCGAGCCCTCGCCGAAGCGCACCTCGCCGGGCCGCGAACGGTCGCACTGGATGTCGACCTCGAGGCTGGGCTCGGTGAACGGGAAGAAGGACGGCCGGAAGCGCATCTTGACGCTCGGCACTTCGAAGAAGGCCTTGCAGAACTCCTCCAGCACCCATTTCATGTTGGCGACGTTGGCCGATTTGTCGATCACCAGCCCCTCGACCTGATGGAACATCGGCGAGTGGGTGGCATCGGAATCCTGCCGGTAGGTCTTGCCGGGAATGACGATGCGGATCGGCGGCTTCTGCATCTCCATGGTGCGGATCTGCACCGGCGAGGTGTGGGTGCGCAAAAGCTTGCGCTCCCCCTGCTCGTCCGGCTGGAAGAAGAACGTGTCGTGCATCTCGCGCGCCGGGTGGCCTTCCGGGAAGTTCAGCGAGGTGAAATTGTAATAGTCGGTCTCGACGTCCGGACCTTCGGCGATGGCAAAGCCGAGATCGCCGAAAATCGCCGCGATCTCGTCGATGACCTGGCTGATCGGATGGATGCGGCCGCGCTCGGCCGGCGATTGCCTGACCGGCAAGCTGACGTCGACCTTCTCGGCGGCAAGCCGTGCCGTGATCGCCACATCTTTCAGCTCGGCGCGGCGCGCCGAAAGTGCCTCGGTGACGCGGTTCTTGAGGCCGTTGATCGCCGGGCCCTTGACCTGGCGCTCCTCGGCGCTCATCGAGCCGAGCGTCTTCAGCATCTCGGAAACCGAGCCCTTCTTGCCGAGGGCCGAGACACGCACCGCCTCGATCGCCTGCTCGTCGGCGGCCGAGGCGATCTCGGCCATCAGGGAATTTTCGAGAGTTTCCATGTCACTCATGTTCCAGATCCGATTGGAAGCAAAGAAAAACCCGCGCCAGCCCTGCCAGCGCGGGTTTCCCAAATCAAGTGTCGAATAGCTTGGGAAGCGCTGGTCTTAAGCGACAGCGCTTTCAAAAGCATTCGGCGTGGTATTCTTCAGGTATTCGAGCGCGACCTTGGCCTTGGCCACGAGTGCGGCGAAGGCCTGCGGCTCGTGGATGGCCATGTCCGACAGGATCTTGCGATCGATCTCGATCCCGGCCTTGTTGAGACCGTCGATGAAACGGCCATAGGTCAGGCCATGCTCATGCGTCGCCGCATTGATGCGCTGGATCCACAGCGCGCGGAACGAGCGCTTGCGGTTCTTGCGGTCGCGATAGGCGTACTGCAGCGACTTTTCCACCGCCTGCTTGGCGATGCGGATGGTGTTCTTGCGACGGCCGTAAAAACCCTTGGCGGCTTTCAGGACCTTCTTGTGCTTGGCGTGCGAGGTGACGCCTCTCTTTACGCGTGCCATGTCATGATCTCCTTAAAAGCAATTCCAAGAAAAGTGCCTGGCGGTTTTCCGTTCGGAATTGCGTAAAACAAATGCGTGTCCAGACCGAATGCCCTTATTTTGGCGCATGATGTTTTCCAAAAAGTCTGCAACTTTTTGGCATCATGCCCTAGAGGCCGTTCGGCAGAAAATTCTTGATGACCTTCTTGCCATCCGGTTCAGCCAGAACCATCGTGCCGCGGGCATTTCGAATGAACTTGTTGGAACGCTTGATCATGCCGTGACGCTTGCCGGCCGCAGCCGACAGAACTTTACCCGTACCTGTGATCTTGAACCGCTTCTTGGCGGCCGATTTGGTCTTCATCTTGGGCATTTTGCTACTCCGTTTATATGCGCACCAATGCGCTCTTTGTTCGCTTCAGGCCGACCAAAGCCCGAAAAGCAAATGAAACCGCCACGGCATGCCCTGCCGGGCGGTTTTTTTGGAACGCCGGTCGTATACGTCAAAGCGAGGGCGCGCGCAACACCCAGTGCTCAGCAACCTTGCAGTGCTCAGGGGAAACGGAACAGCACCGGCAATATGCCGGACTGCTGGGCGCCGTCGATCAGTTCGAAAGCCGGCAAGGCAACGAGGAACACCAGCCCGTCCAGCAGCGTGGTTCGCAGCAGGCGCGGCTTGAAGCTGCCGGTGTCGCCTTCCTGATACAGCGACAGTTTCGGGAAGAAGCGCGGCACTTTCGCCAGGTAGGCCTGGTATTGCGCGCCGAGAGCCTGCTTGAGGAATTTCTCCTCGCGCAGGATAACGATGTAAAAGGCACCCGCGCAGAGCGCTCCAAAGCCGATCGTGGCGGTGATGGAGCCGATCTGTGCGCCGACACCGGCGGCAGCTAAAGTAGAGAAGACATAGAGCGGGTTGCGGGTGATCGAATAGGGTCCGCCGGTCACCACTTCGGAGGATTTGCGACCGCCGATATAGAGCGTCGACCACAAGCGTCCGACGATGCCGAGAAAGATCAGCACGACGCCGACCATTTCGATCGTTTCATGCACAGGCGTATCGGGCGGAAAAACCGACTGCCCGAACAAAAGCATCGCGAACAGGACGACGACGACGACGGCAAGCACCATCCTGCGCGTGTGCTGGTAGCTGCCCAGCCCATATTTGGCTTCCGAATGCTTGACGTCATTGACCATGTCGGGAATCCGATCGTCGAGGGAACCAGAGCGTCTTTGCTCTCGCCGGCGATCGCAGCGTCTGGCCAAGAAAACAGGCGCCCCGCCGATCGCCGGGACGCCTTGCAACATGATTCAGGCGGATTTTATGCACGTCGCCCAAAAGTGCGCAGCGGTTTTGCGACAACGACATGCACAAAACAGAACTAAAGCGCAACGCGCTTTAGCGGGGCGCCAGCACCATCATCATCTGACGGCCTTCGAGCTTCGGTTCGGCTTCGACCTTGGCGATGGGCGCCACTTCCTCGCGAACCTTGTTCAGAAGCTGCATGCCGAGTTCCATATGCGCCATCTCGCGACCGCGGAAGCGCAATGTCAGCTTGACCTTGTCGCCTTCCTCGAAAAAGCGCCGGACGGCCTTCATCTTGGTCTCATAGTCGTGGCTGTCGATGTTCGGGCGCATCTTGATCTCCTTGATCTCGATGACCTTCTGGTTCTTGCGCGCCTCGGCCGCCTTCTTCTGGTTGGCGTATTTCAGCTTGCCGAGATCGAGGATTTTTACGACGGGCGGCACTGCATTGGGCGATATCTCGACCAGATCGAGCCCCGCCTCTTCGGCGAGCAGCAATGCATCGTTGATGGAGACATCGCCGCGGTTCTGGCCTTCGGCGTCGATTAGCTGGACCCGGGGAACCCGGATGTCACGGTTGGAGCGCGGGCCTTCCTTGGTGGGCGCCGCTGCTTTGAAAGGTCTGCGAATGGTCGTGGTCTCCTTGAGCCGTTTCGTTAAGGGGTTCTTCAGTTCAGAATTGCGAACGCGCAATGTGGTGAGCGCGCGGTCGGAGTCAATAGCACAGCATTCTCAGGAAATCACCTGCTCGATGGAATGCTCCTCTGCACCAAGCGAAGAAAGTGGCGGAGCACTTTTCGTTGAATGCCTTGCTGTGTCAAAAGACCGGCGTGAGGGAATACATCATGACCACCACCCCGATCTTTCTGGACGTCGACGGGACGAGCATCGCCGTCAGGCATGCGACAGGTGCCGAGCCCGGCATCGTCTGGCTCGGCGGCTACAAATCGGACATGCTGGGCACCAAGGCCGAAACGTTGTCGGAATGGGCGCGCAAAGAAGGTCGCGCCTTTCTGCGCCACGATTATTCCGGCCACGGCGAATCGGGTGGCGCCTTTGCCGACGGCACCATCTCGAAATGGCTGGGCGAGAGCCTGGCGGTTTTCCGCCGTTTCACCCAGGGCAGGCAAATCCTGGTCGGCTCGTCGATGGGCGCCTGGATCGCACTGCGCATAGTGCAGGAGTTGCGCAAGGCGGGCGAGAACAGCGTCGCCGGCCTTGTGCTGCTGGCGCCGGCGCCCGATTTCACGTTCGAACTGGTGGAGCCGGTGCTGACCGGGGCGCAGAAGCGCGACCTCAGGAAAAAGGGCTTTTTCGAAGAGCCGTCGGACTATTCCGCCGAACCGTACATCTACACGCGCGCACTGATCGAGGACGGCCGCAACAACCGGGTGATGACCGGGCCGATCGACACGCACTGTCCGGTCCACATCCTGCAAGGCCTGGCCGATCCCGACGTGCCATCGAACCATGCGCTGAAGCTGGTCGCCCTGCTGCCGGCCGACGACGTCACGCTGTCGCTCATTCCGGACGGCGACCACCGCCTGTCGCGGCCTCAAGATCTCGACATGCTGGTGCGGGCAGTGGACGCGATGGTGCGGCAGGCGGGGTAGATTCAGCCGTTGCGGAACGCATAAGCATATCCGTTGATGGCCGGAGCGCCGCCAAGGTGGGCGTAGAGCACTTTCGATCCCTTGGGAAAATAACCCTTGCTCACGAGATCGATCATGCCCTGCATGGATTTTCCCTCATAGACCGGATCCGTGATCATGCCTTCAAGACGCGCGCAGAGACGGATTGCTTCCTTCGTCTCCTGCGAGGGGACGCCGTAGACCGGATAGGCATAATCTTCGATCAGGACGACATCGTTCTCATCGAGCTCCTTGCCGAGTTCGACCAGCGTCGCGGTGCTCTGCGCGATCTTGAGCACTTGCGCCTTGGTCTGCGCCGGGGTGCAGGATGCGTCGATGCCGATCACCTTGCGCTCGCGGCCGTCCTTGGCGAAGCCGACCAGCATGCCGGCGTGAGTCGAACCGGTGACGGTACAAACGACGATGTAGTCGAAGGCAAAGCCGAGCTCCTTCTCCTGCGCGCGGACCTCCTCGGCAAAGCCGACATAGCCCAGGCCGCCATATTTGTGTACCGAAGCCCCGGCCGGAATTGGATAGGGTTTGCCACCCTTGGCCTTCACATCCGCGATTGCCTGTTCCCAGCTTTCCCTAATCCCGATGTCGAAACCCTCATCGACCATCTGGACATCAGCGCCCATGATCCGGCTCAAAAGGATATTGCCGACGCGATCGTAGACGGCGTCCTCGTGGGGCACCCAGCTTTCCTGCACGAGGCGGCACTTCATGCCGATCTTCGCCGCGACGGCCGCCACCATGCGCGTATGGTTGGATTGGACGCCACCGATCGACACCAGCGTATCGGCGTTTGAGGCGATCGCGTCCGGGACGATGTATTCGAGCTTGCGCAGTTTATTGCCACCGAAGGCAAGGCCGGAATTGCAATCCTCCCGCTTGGCATAGAGATCGACCTTCCCGCCGAGATGGCCACCAAGCCGCTCCAGTTTCTCGATATGGGTCGGCCCGAATGTGAGCGGATAACGTTCGAATTTCTCGAGCATGAGAGTGCCCTCGCTTGTTCCATTCATTGCGGTGTGGTGCGATGAACACTATCAGCTCTGCCTTGAAATGTGCTCTCAAAGATCGAGCCCACAATATCCAAAATATCGCTTCATGGCATTGAAATGTCATATATATTCGAGTCTTAATCTGAATAACGGAAGAATCTTTCATGCGCGCAGCGCTCGACCGGATCGACCTGAAAATGTTGCGCCTGCTCCAGGGCAATGGGCGACTGACCAACGCGGAGTTGGCGCAGTCGGTCGCTGTTAGCCCGGCGACGTGCCACCGCCGGACGCAACGCCTGTTCGATGAAGGCTACATCAGCCATGTCAGGGCGATGGTGACCCCGCAGAAGGTCGACAGAGGCGCGTTGGTGATGGTTGGCGTCGTACTCGACCGTTCGACCCCGGAGAGTTTCGCGGAATTCGAAAAGGCCGTCGCCAAACTGAAATTCATCCTCGACTGCCATCTGGTGGCAGGCGACTTCGATTATTTTCTGAAGATCAGGGTTGGTGACATGGCGGATTTCAACCGAATCCACGGGGACCAATTGATCGCACTGCCCGGCGTTCGCCAGACGAGAACCTTCTTCGTGATGAAAGAGGTCGTCGACAATGCGCCTCTGGATTTTTGAACGGACGGCTTCGAAGCGTCAAACCATTGCACTCAGCCAGCAGACGCGATCGGCGCTGGATTTTCACTGCAGAACCGTCGGCGGCATTGCCCCCTTACGGGGCCTAGCTGCTCTTTTCCTCGAAAAGCTCAAAAAGCGATAATCATTTCAGCCGCTTGTCCGGTTTTGGCGGCTGCTGTCTTGAATCGCCGTTTTCTTCATCCCATTTCGATTCCACGCAGCCGGATTTGGCTGTCTCCAACTGAAGGATTGGAAGAAATGAACACATCTGCATTGATCCGTCCGGCCTGGACGCCGGCGACCATCGCGTTGATGGTGATCGGGTTCATGGTGTTCTGGCCGCTCGGCTTAGCCATGCTCGCCTACATCATCTGGGGCGATCGGCTCGAGGGCTTCAAGCGCGACGTCAACCGCGCCACCGACGGCATCTTCGCCGGTTGCCGCCGCGGTTCCGACAGGGCCGCGCGCTGGGGCCATGGCTCTGCACGCACCGGCAACGTCGCTTTCGACGACTGGCGCGAAAAGGAACTCGAGCGGCTTGCCGAGGAACGCCGCAAGCTCGACGAGATGCTGAGCGAGTTCGATGAATATGCCCGCGAATTGCGCCGCGCCAAGGACCAGGAAGAGTTCGATCGCTTCATGGCCAACCGCAACAAGTCGAAGTCGCCCACGACGGGTGGGTCAACCGGCTCGACGACGAACAACAAACGCGGCGGCAACTCCACGCCAGGCCTGCTCGACGAGTAAGGTCCCGTGCCCAGATAGATAATCCAACGGCGTCGCGTCAGCGGCGCCGTTTCTTTTTTGTTCTAGTCGTTTCCCTCGAATCACGTATCGTCCCGGAATGTCCTTCGGCTTCTTCCGCACCCCGACGAAACCCAAGCCCACGCCCGTCGTGGAGCGCGAGCATTGCGTTGCCGGCCGCACGCTGCCGCTCAAGATCGTCGAGAACGACCGGGCGCGGCGCCTGACGCTGCGCATCGATTCCGGCGGCCGCGGTTTGCGCATCACCGTGCCGCCGGGGCTGCGCCGCGGCGAGGTGGAAAAATTCCTCGACCGCCATCAGGACTGGCTGGAGCAAAGGCTGGCCAAGGTACCCAACCGGCCGCAGGTGCGGCCCGGCATCAAGGTACCGGTGCGCGGCGTGCCGCATCGCATCGTCCATGAACCGTCGAAACGCGGAACCGTCACGCTGTCGCGCGACGAGCGCGGGCCGCTGATGATCGTGCATGGCGAACGCGTGCATCTGCCGCGCCGCATCGCCGATTTCCTCAAGCGCGAAGCCAAGCGCGAGATCGAAGCGCTGGTGACCAAGCACAGTGCGGCGGTCGGCAAGCGCGCCAAGGCGATCCGCTTCAAGGATACGTCGAGCCGCTGGGGATCGTGCACGTCGGACGGCAATCTGTCGTTTTCCTGGCGCATCATGATGGCGCCGCGGCCGGTGATAAACTACCTCGTCGCGCATGAGGTGGCGCATCTCAAGGAGATGAACCACGGCCCGAAATTCTGGAAATTATGCGAGCAGCTTTGCCCGGATACCGAGCGCTGCAAGGACTGGCTCAAGCGCAATGGCGGCGCGCTGCAGGCGATCGCGTTCGAGTGATTGATGCCTGCGCGGATCGAATACCGGCTGATTGGAGCGGGCTGGGCGATGTGCGATGTCACGGTCGGGGACCTTCAGGCGACCGTGGCGGCGTCTTATCTGGGCGATGCCCTCAACGAGCTGCTTGGCGCTACGCTGAACGCGCTGAAAGGCACCAGGTATTCGGTCGCACGCTTCTGTGATGAACCCGGTGAGTATCGCTTCGTACTGGTGCCGGAAGGCGCTTTTGTCAGAGTGCAGATACTGGAATTTTCAGAAATCTGGTCTGACGAGCCAGACGACTTCGGCGAGGTGAAACTTGAAGCCACATGCGGGCTGCGAGAGTTCGCAGAAGCAGTTCTCAGTGCCGCGCGTGAGGTTTTGAACACACATGGCCTCGAAGGTTACAAGGAAAACTGGCGCAAACATGACTTTCCGTTGGAGGCCATGAACAACCTAAGTCGCGCGTTGAGAGGAGGAACACTCCATTGACAGTGTGCGCTTTTGATCAGGGCTCAATTGCTCAATCGTCATTCGCCGCGTTCAACTCCTCCGGCCGCAACCCCTCATCGACATGGCGCGGCCAGGGCAAGAAATCCTTCTCGAAGCCATCGTTGCTGAAATAAGCCAGCGCCCGGTGCGCCTCGGCGCCGTTGAAGGCTGCCTTGTCCATCAAATGAGCGATGACCTCATGGGCCTGCGCCAGCTTTTGCCTGAGTTCCGCGACGGTCTTTTCCGGCATGATCTTTGTTCTCCCGCCTTTGTGCCTGAGCAAGGTAGCGCGTTGCGCTCTTATATTAGCAAGGTAGCGCGTTCCGCGCTTACATTAGCAAGGTAGCGCGTTCCGCGCTGGCGGCAAACGGGATGCTTTTTCTCGACTCTTTGGCCGTTTCGTGCCAATCCCGCGCCATGGCGCTAGACATCAAGATATGCGGGTTGAAGACCGACAAGGCACTGGCCGCGGCATTGGCCGGCGGCGCCAGCCATGTCGGCTTCATTTTCTTTGCCAAAAGCCCGCGTTATATCGAGCCGGCGGAAGCCGGCCGCCTGCGCGAAGCGGCGCGCGGCAGGGCCAAGGCGGTTGCGGTGACGGTCGACGCCGGCGACGCGTTTCTGGATGAGATCGTCGAAAAAATGCAGCCCGACATGCTGCAGCTTCACGGCGCCGAAACCCCTGAGCGGGTGGCCGAGGTGAAGGCCCGCTACGGCTTGCCGGTGATGAAGGCGCTGCCGGTCAGCGAGGCCGCCGATCTCGGGCGGGTCAAACCCTTCATCGGCATTGCCGACCGCTTCCTGTTCGATGCCAAGCCGCCTAAGGGTTCGGAATTGCCGGGCGGCAACGGTCTTGCCTTCGACTGGCGCATTCTGGCTGGCCTTGACGCCGGCGTTGATTACATGCTTTCCGGTGGGCTCAATGCCGGCAATATCGGCGACGCCCTTCGGCTGGCGAACCCGCCCGGAATAGATGTTTCCTCGGGCGTGGAGAGCGCGCCGGGCGTCAAGGAACCGGCGCTGATCGAACAATTTTTCCGGGCCGTCGGGGCAGCACGCGACAACCGCGCCGCCTGACCGCGTTTCAAACCACAGACCAGGAGATCGGCGATGGATAAGCCGGCGATACCGAATTCCTTCCGCACCGGCCCCGACGAGCAGGGCATGTTCGGCATTTTTGGCGGTCGTTTCGTTGCCGAAACGCTGATGCCGCTGATCCTCGAGCTGGAGCGGCACTGGAACGAGGTCAAGAACGATCCGGATTTCAAGGCCGAACTGACCGATCTCTCGACGCATTACGCCGGGCGGCCGTCGAAGCTCTATTTCGCCGAAGGCCTGACCCGGCATCTTCGCGGGGTTTCCGCGGCTAAGGGCCTCGGGGGCGGCGCAAAAGTCTATTTCAAGCGCGAGGACCTGAACCACACCGGCTCGCACAAGATCAACAACTGCCTCGGCCAGATCCTGCTCGCCAAGCGCATGGGCAAGACGAGGATCATCGCGGAGACCGGCGCCGGCCAGCATGGCGTCGCGTCCGCTACAGTGGCGGCGCGCTTCGGCCTTCCTTGTATCGTCTATATGGGTGCAACCGACGTCGCCCGGCAAAGCCCCAACGTCTTTCGCATGAAGCTTCTGGGCGCCGAGGTGCGGCCGGTGACCGCCGGCCACGGCACGCTGAAGGACGCCATGAACGAGGCGCTGCGCGATTGGGTGACCAATGTCGAGGATACCTATTACCTGATCGGCACCGCCGCCGGCCCGCACCCCTATCCGGAGCTGGTGCGCGACTTCCAGTCGGTGATCGGCACCGAGGCGCGTGCCCAGATCCTCGAGCAGGAAGGCCGGCTGCCGGACACCATCATCGCTTGTGTCGGCGGCGGCTCGAACGCCATCGGCCTGTTCCATCCCTTCCTGGATGACAGGCAGGTGCGCATCATCGGCGTCGAAGCCGGCGGCCGCGGGCTCGACGGCATCGAGCATTGCGCCTCGATGAGTGCCGGCGCGCCCGGCGTGCTGCATGGCAACCGCACCTACCTCCTGCAGAACGCCGACGGCCAGATCATGGACGGCCACTCGATCTCGGCCGGCCTCGACTATCCCGGCGTCGGGCCGGAGCACTCATGGCTGCGCGATTCCGGCCGCGTCGACTATGTGCCGATCCTCGACGACGAGGCGCTGGAGGCGTTCCAGCTGACGACACGCGTCGAGGGCATCATTCCGGCGCTGGAATCGGCCCATGCCATCGCGCAGGCGGTGAAGATCGTGCCTGATATGGACAAGGACCAGATCGTCATCGTCAACCTGTCCGGCCGTGGCGACAAGGACGTGCACACAGTGGCCAATATGCTGGGCATGGAGATCTGATCATGGCCACTCGCATCGATCGCCGCATGGCAAAGCTGAAGGCCGAAGGCCGACCGGCGCTCGTCACCTATTTCATGGGCGGCGACCCCGACTACGACACGTCCCTGTCGATCATGAAGGCGCTGCCTGGCGCCGGCAGCGACATCATCGAGCTCGGCATGCCGTTTTCCGATCCAATGGCCGACGGTCCGGCGATCCAGGCGGCCGGCCTGCGGGCACTGAAGGGCGGCCAGACTCTCGTCAAGACGCTGAAGATGGCCTCGGAATTCCGCGCCGGCGACAATGAGACGCCGATCGTCTTGATGGGCTATTACAATCCGATCTACATCTACGGCGTCGAGCGCTTCCTGAGCGACGCGCTGGCCAGCGGTATAGACGGGCTGATCGTCGTCGACCTGCCGCCTGAGATGGACGAGGAGCTTTGCATCCCGGCGCTCAAGGCCGGCATCAATTTCATCCGGCTGGCGACGCCGACCACCGACGACAAGCGCCTGCCCAAGGTGCTGCAGAACACGTCGGGTTTCGTCTACTACGTCTCGATGACCGGCATTACCGGTTCGGCGCTGGCCGATACCGGCAAGGTGGCGGCAGCGGTCAAGCGCATCAAGAGCCATACCGACCTGCCGGTCTGCGTCGGCTTCGGCGTCAAGACCGCCGAGCAGGCGCGCATCATCGGCGCGTCGGCCGACGGCGTCGTCGTCGGCACCGCGATCGTCAATGCCGTCGCCAACGTGCTCGGGCCGAAAGGCGAAAAGACTGCCGATCCGGCCGAGGCCGTCGCCACGCTGGTCAGCGGGCTGTCGCAAGGGGTTCGAGCGGCTCGCCTTGCTGCCGCCGAATAATCTTCCTACGTCTTCGTAAGGACAGGAGCCGAAGCGATGAACTGGATCACCAATTACGTCCGCCCGAAGATCAATTCGATGCTCGGCCGGCGCACCGACATGCCGGAAAACCTGTGGATCAAGGATCCCGAGACCGGCGAAATGGTGTTCCACAAGGATCTGGAGCAGAACCAGTTCGTCATCCCGTCCTCCGGCCACCACATGAAGATCTCGGCCAAGGAACGGCTGAAATTCTTCCTCGACGACGGCAAATACGAGACGCTGGAAAACCCCAAGGTGGTGCAGGATCCACTCAAGTTCCGCGACGAAAAGCGCTACATTGACCGGCTGAAGGATGCCAAGGCCAAGACCGGCCTGGAAGATGCCATCATCAATGCGCTGGGTACGGTCGAAGGCCTGCCGGTGGTGGTGACGGTGCAGGATTTTGCCTTCATGGGCGGCTCGCTCGGCATGGCGGCCGGCGACGCCATCGTGCATGGTTTCGAGGTCGCCTTGCAGCGCAAGCGGCCGCTGATCCTGTTTGCGGCCTCCGGCGGCGCCCGAATGCAGGAAGGCATCCTGTCGCTGATGCAGCTGCCACGGACCACGATCGGCGTTGACAGGCTGAAGGAGGCCAGCCTTCCCTATATCGTCGTCCTGACCAACCCGACAACCGGCGGCGTCACCGCCTCCTACGCCATGCTGGGTGACGTGCATATTGCCGAGCCCGGCGCCCTGATCGGCTTTGCCGGACCGCGCGTCATCGAGCAGACGATCAGGGAAAAGCTGCCCGACGGCTTCCAGCGTGCCGAATATCTGATGGAACACGGCATGGTCGACATGGTGGTGTCACGGCTGGAGATGCGCCAGACGATTGCGCGGCTGCTGAGAATGCTGCTCAAGCTGCCGGAAGAGCAAAAACCGCAGGAGCCGGAAATCCTGCCGCCGTCGGTGATCCCGGTCGAAGCCCGGCCGCACGCCTGACGCATTCGCCACGAACTGCGATTGCGCGCCGTCCGTGGCGCGCCTAGGATTCGCCATGACCACGCTTGCCGCCGACCGCGAAATCGAAAGCCTGATGGCGCTTCACCCGAAGGGCTTCGACCTTTCGCTCGACCGCATTTCGCGGCTTCTCGAGCGGCTCGGCAATCCGCAAGACCAGCTGCCGCCGGTCATCCACATCGCCGGCACCAACGGCAAGGGCTCCTGTGCTGCTTTTTCACGGGCGCTGCTCGAAGCCGCCGGCTACCGCGTCCACGTCCACACCTCGCCACATCTGGTGAACTGGCACGAGCGCTACCGGCTGGCCGCAGATGGCGGCGGCAGGCTGGTGGACGACAAGGTCTTCGCCGAAGCCATCGCCCGCGTCGCCAAAGCCAATCAAGGCCAGAAGATCACCGTCTTCGAAATCCTCACCGCCGTCACCTTCCTGCTGTTTTCCGAACATCCGGCCGATGCCGTCATCCTCGAGGTTGGCCTTGGCGGCCGCTTCGACGCCACCAATGTCATCGCCGAGCCGGCCGTGTCGGTGATCATGCCGGTGTCGCTCGACCACGAAGCCTATCTCGGCGACCGCGTCGAGCTGATCGCCGCCGAAAAGGCCGGCATCATCAAGCGCGGATGCCCGGTCGTCATCGGCGCGCAGGAAAGCGAGACGGCCCAGCAGGTGCTCATCGAAACCGCCGAGCGGCTCGGCTGCCCCGCCTTCGTCTATGGCCAGGATTTCCTTGCCTATGAGGAAAACGGCCGCATGGTCTATCAGGACGAAGACGGATTGATGGACCTGCCGCCGCCGCGCCTGCCGGGGCGCCATCAATTCGCCAATGCGGCGGCGGCGATCGCGGCGGTCAAGGCGGCGGGCTTCGAGATCAGCCACCGCGCTGCCGAGAAGGCGATGGCGAATGTTGCCTGGCCGGGCCGCATGCAAAAGCTGCCGCAAGGGCGGCTGAGCGAACTGGCGCCGAAGGGCGCCGACATCTGGCTCGACGGCGGCCACAATCCCGGCGCCGGCGTGGTCGTCGCCGAGGCGCTGGCCGAGCAAGAGGAAAAGAACCCGCGTCCGCTGTTCCTGATCTCGGGCATGATCAACACCAAGGACCAGAGCGGCTATTTCCGCGCCTTCAAAGGGCTGGTCCGGCATGTCTACACCGTGCCGGTGAGCCTGAGCGACGCGGGCGTGCCGAACGACGAGCTGGCGACCCGCGCCATCGAGGCCGGCCTGTCGGCCGAACCGGTCAGTTCCGTCGCCAATGCGCTGATGCTGCTGCGCGACACATGGGACGGACCGCCGCCGCGCATCCTGATTGGCGGGTCACTTTACCTGGCCGGCGCGGTATTGGCCGAAAACGGCACGCCGCCGGTTTGAGGCGTGCTTCAGCCGGGCCACGGTGACGCCACACTTGTCAGACCACCGCGAGGAGCCAATCATGATCAAGGTAAAGCAGCTCGCTCACGTTTGCATTTTCGCGAATGACCTGGAGATGACGCGAAGCTTCTATCGGGACGTCCTCGGCATGGACACCCAGTTCAATTTCCTGCGCGACGGGAAGATTTTCGGCTTCTACCTCAATTGCGGCAGCCGTAGCCATGTCGAGGTGTTCCAGAAAGACGGCGCCAGCTATGGCGACTTGAACCAGATCAACCACTTCTGCCTCGAAGTGGAAAACATCGACGCCGCGATCGCCCATCTGAGGTCAAGGGGGGTTGATGTCACTTCAAAGAAACGCGCGTGCGATGACACCTACCAGGCTTGGATCCGCGACCCCAACGGCGTGAAGATAGAACTGTTCGAATATACTGAGAAAAGCGCACAATTCGTCGGCGGCGATCGTATCGCGGATTGGTGATCGCGCCTCGCCGGACAATTGTAGCGGCGCAGCCGATGGTTGGTGGACTACTTCAGCTCGACCTCGATGAAGGCGAATTCGCCATCGTTTGCGCTGATGACGTCATGTTCGACGCCCTCGTTGCGGAAATACGGCGAGCCCTTCTTCATCTCGGCAAAGGATTCGCCATCCTTGGTCAGGAGCTTCACCTTGCCGTCGGTCAACGGCACGATCACATAGTCGTGGCCATGGCGATGCCAGCCGGTGTTGTCTCCCGGGGCGAAGCGGTATTCGGTGACGATGACGCGCTCATTGTCGATGAAGACGGTGGCCTTGGCGGATCCGGTCATATCGCTTCTCCTTTGAATTCAGAAGAGAAGAATACCGGGCGGCAAGCCGCGAGTGCCAGAGCGGCCCACCAATGACGCCAGCAAAAGAAGGCCCGGCGCGAGACCGGGCTTTTCTGCAAAATTGATCGGATCAGGCGAGGCTGCCGTTGATCCAGTGCGACAATGCCGTTTTCGGCGCAGCACCGACCTTCATGTCGGCGACTTCACCGCCCTTGAAAATCATCAGCGTCGGGATCGAGCGTACGCCGAACTGCGCGGCCAGCTCAGGATTCTCGTCGATGTTGAGCTTGGCGATCTTTATCTTACTGCCGAGTTCGATGGCGATGTCCTCGAGCGCCGGGGCGATCATCTTGCACGGGCCGCACCATTCCGCCCAGAAATCGACCACGACCGGCTCCTTGGCGTTGAGCACGTCGGCCTGGAAATTGCTCTTGTCGACCTTGACGGTGGCCATGCTGAGATCCTTTCGATTTGTTCGTCGCACCAAATGTGGTGGTGATCGCGTCCGTCTTCAAGCAAGTGTTGTGTCACGCTCCCGTGAGTCTAGCAAGCGCATCGTCCATGGCCGCCGCCGGCAGCTCGATCAGCCGCGGCGCCTCGGTGAACAGCAGCGCCGCCGAGACCTCGCGTCCCGGATAGAGCGGCTGAAGCAGCGCGCGATAAAGTGCGAGCTGCAGAACATAGGCTTGCGGCACTTCGGCGAGCGTAGCTGGCGCTGGCCGATTGGTCTTGTAGTCGACGATCGAAACCTTGTCCGGCGTTACTGCCAACCGGTCGATCTTGCCGGAAATCGAGCGCAGTTTGCCCCTTACCTCCAGGCTGCCCATGATGGCGACTTCGGCGCGCGAGTTTGGCGCAAACAGCGGCGCGAAGCGGCTGTCGGCAAGAATTCTGAAAACGCCAGCCAAGGCCTTGTCGTGCTCGTCGTCGGGCCATTCCGCGCCGGCTCTTGCCAGATAGCGTTCGGCGGCATCCCGGCGTTTTCCCTCGGCGATGCCGGGCAGCATCTGCAGCAATTTGTGCAGCGCCAGCCCGCGCATAACGGCAAAGCCGGGCTCGGCCTCGGCATCCAGCACCGGCGAACGCGTGTCGACTACGGCTTGCCTCGCTTCGTCGATCAGCACCGAGGCGCCGGATGGCGAGAGCGGCCGCGGCAATTCCTCGAAGGGCGGCAGAGGCCGGAACAGGGTTTCAGGCAGTGGTGCAAAGCGTTCCGCCTGTCGTGCCTCATTCACTGCCGCCAGTGGCATGGGCGGCAGTTTCGTCATCTGGAAACGATGCACGGTCTCGCCAGTGGCGGGATGCCGGCGTTCTTCGCTCTCCGCGGCACCGACCAGTGCGCGGCTGACGATCGAATGCCAGGTGCCGGTATTCGGCGCCCGCTTGCCATGGTAGCCGCAGACGATCAGCCGATCCTCGGCGCGGGTCATGCCGACATAGAGCAGCCGGCGGTATTCGTCGTCGGCGAGCTCGCGGGCGCGGGCCGATGCGGCGCGTGAAAACCCATTGGCGACATCGCTGGCCGAACGCCAGAGATAGCCCTTGCCCGCCCAGCAGTCGCCCGAGCCTTCGAATGGCATCAATCTCGGCAGATGCTGGTCGCTGAACGGCGCGGAGCCGCCATCGACAAGGAATACCACCGGCGCTTCCAGGCCTTTGGCGGCATGCACGGTCATGACGCGAACCTCGTCGCGGGTCTGGTCCATTTCGCGCTTGATCTCGGGGCCGGCGTTTTCCAGCGTCGACAGGAAGGATTCCAGCCCAGGCAGGCCGGTTCGCTCCTCGGCCAGGCAGAAATTCAGGAATTCGTCGAGGATATCGCCGGCCTCCGGACCGAGCCGCGCAATCATCTTCTTGCGCAGGCCGTCGCGGGCGAGAGCTGCGGCATAGAATTCGAACACCGGCTTGAATGCGGCCTCGTTCGACCATGTGTCGAGCCGGCTGACGACGGCGGCCAACGCCTCGCTTTCGCCGGCATGCCGGCGCAGCGAGGCGATCAGCGAGACGCCCGACGGCCTCTCGGCAGCAAGCGCGAAAAGCTGCTCTTCCGAGACATCGAAGATCGGGCTGCGCAGCACGGCGGCCAGCGACAGATCGTCCTCGGGCTGGATGAGAAAATGGCCAAGTGCGATCAGGTCTTTCACCGCGACGTGGCCGGGCAGGCTGAGCCGGTCGGCGCCGGCCACCGGAATGTCGCCGCGCTTCAGCGCCCGCGTCAGCGCATGGACGAAGCGATCGCGCTTGCGCACCAGCACCAGCACGTCGCCGGGGCGGAGTTTCTTGCCGCGGCCTTCGATGACCTCACCGTTGCCGATCCAGCCGGCAATCGTTGCGGCGACGTTTTCAGCGACGCGGACTGCCGGCGCGTGGGCATGGTCGACCGCTTGCGTCCAATCGTCTGGTTCGTCGACGACGTCGGCGCCGATCGACGGCCAGACCTCGACATGACCCGGCGCATCGGTGCGGATCGCCTTGTGGTCGAGCGGATCAGGATCGTGGCTGATGCCGCGCCGCACGTTCGGGTCGGCAAAGACCCGGTCGACGGCGGCAAGAACATCTTCGGTCGAGCGGAACGACCAGGTCAGCTTGAGATCGGCGAACGCGGCGGCGGCGGATCTAACTTTGCCGGCAAACAAAAGCCGGCTGTCGGCAAAGGAATCCGGGGCGGCTCCCTGGAAGGAATAGATCGACTGCTTTTCGTCGCCGACAGCAAAGATGGTGCGGTGGACCGCGTCGCGTGCGCCGAGCCCGGCAAAGAACTCCTCTGCCAGCCGCTTGACCACCTCCCACTGGTCGGGACTGGTGTCCTGCGCCTCGTCGAGCAGGATGTGGTCGATGCCCTGGTCGAGCTTGTACTGCACCCAAGGGCCGGCATCGGGCCGTGCCAAAAGGTTGACCGTACGGGTGATCAGGTCGTTAAAGTCGAGGAAGCCGCGGGCGCGCTTCAATTGCTCGTAACGGGCGATCAGCCAGTCGGCGATGGTCAGCGCCGCACGCGTGCCTTCCAGCATCCTGAACAAGGCCAGCCGGTCGGAGATTTCGAGAATGGCGTCGACCGCCGCCAGATAACGTTCGGCAAGATCGGGCAGCCGGTCAAGCAATGCCCTTTTAAATGTCTTTGCCGGATCGTAAGGCTCGCCGTCGGCCCTCAGGAAAGCCTTGGAAAGCAAATTCAGGCGACGTACCGGATCCTCCTCGGTAAAGGCAAGGCGGGCGTATGGCAGCAGATTGTTCAGCACGATGCGCGCATCGGCGGCCTCGGCCGCCCGTGAAAAGGTGACGAGATAATCCGGCAGGAAGCCGGGCAGCGGCCAGACCGAGGCAGCTATACCTTCGGCCGTCTGGCCGGCGCGGAAATGGAACTCGTCGAACAGCGCCTGAAAACCATCGCCGCCGGCCGCGGCGATGAACGCACGCAAACCATCGCGCTTGCGCACGATCTCGGCCAGCAGTGCGTCGAGCCCATGCTCGCCGCCGCGCTCCAGCACGGTGGCGAAGGCCTCGGACAATGCCGCATCGCCTGCAACGCCGCCCGAAATCATGTCGCGGCGGGCGGCGGCAAACAGCGAAGCCTCCATTTGCGGATCGAGCATTTCGAAATGCGCAGGGATATTGGCTTCCAGCGGGAACTGATGCAGCACCGATTCGCAGAAGGCGTGGATGGTCTGGATCTTCAGCCCGCCCGGTGTTTCCAGCGCCTCGGCAAATAACCGCCGCGCCCGGCGCATGGTTTCGCGGTCGGGCTGGCGGCCGTCCAGCGCCTCTATCCGTGTCGAGAGCTCGGTATCGCCCAGGGCCGTCCATTGCGACAGGGTCGAAAACACCCGGTTCGACATGTTGGCGGCGGCGGCACGCGTATAGGTCAGGCACAGGATCTTGGACGGATCGGTGCCGCGCAGCAACAGCCGGATAACGCGCTGGGCGAGTACATGGGTCTTGCCGGATCCGGCGTTGGCCGACACCCAGGCGGAATTGCGCGGGTCGGACGCGCTTGCCTGGCTCGCGGCAGTGTCGCTTGGAATGGGGTAGGCCTTTTTCATGCCTCCCCTCCCTCGTTGTCGGCATCGCCGCCGGCCGACCATTCGAGCACGCGGGCGAGATGGTCGTAGTCGCCGTCGGTCTCACCCTCGCGGAACGGCAGCGCCCGCGACAGATAGCCGGTCGCCGGGTCGGCGTAGTGGATCAGCAGTTTTTCCAGCCGCGCCCACGCCTCTTCGCTGAGATCGGCGGCGGTTCGCGGCTTGCGGTTGTATTCGAGGATGGATTCCTCGAATACTTCGCCATTTGGCTTCAGCCGCACGAAGGCCAGTTGCGACGGCTCGCACGCGCCAAGCTCCGCAAAAGCGCCACGCCTGAGCAGCGCGCCCTCCAGCGCCAGTTGCGGCGCGAGCAGCGTGTGCGCCTGTGCCTTAGATGGCGAGGAGCCGGTCTTGTAATCGAGGATGTCGGCCATGCCGCCGGCCAGCAGATCGATGCGATCGGCATAGCCGGACAGGGTCACACCGGATCGGCCCACACCGGTCTTTTCGGCGCGTTCCTCGGCGTGCCGCCGTGCCACGGCTGCGGCCCGGCCGCGCTCCCATTCGATGATGCCGGCGGCAAGCTTTTCAAAACGCGGCCACCACACCGCCTCGACATCGGCGGGCAGGGCCGCGTCGGCAAAGCAGGAGCGGCCTGCGGCGATGAGCCCGTCCAGCGCCTCCGGCGCGCGCGGGTCGGCCACCCTCGCCGAGAAGAGGTGCAGAATGGCGTGAAACAGCGTGCCACGCTCGGCGGCGCCCGGATCGCGAATGACGGGATCGAGCGGCATCAGGCCGAGTATCCTTCTGGCATAAACCGCATAGGGATCGCGGCGTAGCGTTTCGATCTCGGTGACCGAGAAGTGGTGCGGCCGCGCGGCGAGCGGCGGTTTCGGCTGCGGCCTCGGCGCAAAGTCCTGCTTTTCGCCGGCATCGAGCGCACGCGCCCAGGCAAGCAGTTCGTCGCCGCGCCGGCGAAGTGCAGCAGCGTGGTCCTCGCCGACGAATGTAAGGATGCGCTGCAGCCAGCGCGAAGGTACCGACGGTGCGTCGCCGGAGCGGCCGGAGCGAGCCAGCACCACTTTTTTGGCGCCCATGGCCATCTGGAAATCATGGGCAGCAAGGCCGATGCGCCGCTCGGGCGGTTCAAGATCGATGCCGGTCTTCATCAGCCGCGACATGAAGCGGTCGCTCTCCGGCTTGCGCGGCCACACGCCTTCGTTGAGCCCGCCGACGACCAGCGTGTCGACATCCTGAAGCCGCGCTTCCAGCGCACCCCAGATGGCGATGTTCCTGTCGGTGCCCTGCGCCGGCTTGACCGTCTCGGGCGCGATCAGCGCCTCCATCACGTCAGGCCATTCGTCAGCCGCGAAGGAGAACGACACCGAGGCCGCGACCAGCCCGCGCAAGAGCTCGGCGAGCTTTTCGCCGGCATCGCCCGCATAGAGTTCGCTCAGGCTGCCGTCACCGGCGCGGCCGAGACTTTCGAGCGCAACGACGCTGGCGCGCACAAGGGTGGCAAGATCGGCATTCTCGTCGCCGCGAAAAGCAACCAGCGGCGCCAGCGCGGCCGTTAGCCGGATCAACAGGTCGCGCGCCTGTTCGATGCGCCTGACCGAAAGCCGCAGCCACCAGAAGGGTGGGCGGCGATTGCCGCCGCCGTCGAATTCGAGGAGCCGGGTGTCGAAGAGCTGCGGCAGCGACGCCACGTCCGGACCCCCTGTGCCGCCGCGCAGCCCCACGAGTTCGACGATTTCGGCCGCATGGCGCACGCTTGCCCGCTCCAGGCCGAGGCCAAGCAGGGGATGCTTGAGCAGCGACAGCAGGGCGACGGGGTCGCCCGGGCGGAAGGCTGCCTGAAGCGCCAGCCTGAGCAGGCTGGCGGCTGGTGTGTTGATCAGCGGCGTGCCGCCGGAATCATCGGCGGCAACGCCGAAGCGCAGCAGCTCGACTGAGACGCGCCGCGCCAGAGCGCGGTCGCCGGTGACGAGTGCGGCGCGCTGGCCGGGCCGTTCGACGGCCTGTTTGAGCGCGACGGCGATCGCCACGGCTTCGTCGCGTTCGCTGGCGGCTTCGAGAAGCGTCACATCGGCGAAGGCCTCGGCAATATCGCCGGCCCTAAAGCGGGCGCGCGTCTCGGCCCAGAGCTCGGTGGTCTCCGCCGGGCGCAGCGCTTCGCCGACAAGTGCGGCGCGCAGCGCAAGCGGTCGCGGCGCAACGGCAAGCTCCTCGACATCGGCGCGCGGCACGCCGATCTTGCCGATCAACTTTGCCAGGCCGTATTGCGGGTGGCCAAGCACGGCTGGGCGCGCGCCCGGTGTGGTGATCGCGGCAAAGGACGGCTCGTCCAACGCCCGGTCGAGCCCGGGCAGCACGACGGCGCCATTGGGCAGACCGGCGATCACGGCAAGCAGCTCGGCCGTGGCGGGAATGGAGCCGGTGGAACCGGCGGCGATCACCGGTCCGGCCGGCGGATTACGCTTCAGCCCCGCCGCCTCCAGCCTTATCAGGGCATTGCGATGCGCGGCCGGATTGGAACGATGGCGTTCCTTGAGCAGGTTCGGCCAGTTCTCCGTCACGATGGTCAGGAAGTCGAGTGTCACCTGCCACCAGCCTGCAAGATTGCCGGTTACAAGGTCGGCGAGCCTTGCCCAATCCGTACCTTCGGTGTCGATCTCATCCATCAGGCGTGCAAGGTCGCGCGCCAGCCAGATGGCGTCGGCGGTGGAGGCCGGTATGACGATCTCCTCGTCGAACAATGCCGCGACATGTGCCGGCAGGCGGCGTTTCCACGCCCGCACCAGCGGCGCAAGCAGCAGAAGACGCTCGACCGCGGCGATCGGCGGCGCAAGGTCGATGGCGACCGAACCTCCTGCCTCGAAGGCGGCTTCATCTTCATCGAACTCACCAAGCGGGCGGATGACCGGCAGGATCGCCGAGCGGCTTCCCGAGCGCGAGAGAGCATCGACGAAGACGCCGCGAAGCGCCCGCGCCGCACGGCGCGTCGGCACATAGATGGTGAGATCGGCCAGCGCCAGCGGATCGCCGTCATAGGCGAAGCCGGGAACCAAGCGCCCCGCAAGCAGCGCCTCGGCCAGCGTCGGCAGGAACGGCGCTCCAGGCGGGATCGAGAAAACGCGGCGTGAGCCGCTCATTTCGACTCGGTAAGAGCGCCGGGTGCCTCAGCAACAGCATTGGGCGTGCCGGCAAGTGCGGCGGCGACCGCTGCTTCCGCCCGCGGGATCGCGTCAGGTGTGCCGACAGTAATCCAGTGACCATGCATTTTCATGCCGAACAGGCGGCCGGCGGCGATTGCCGCATCGAAATAGGCGTTGAGAGAGTGTGGACCGGCCGGCGCATCCTTGAAGATGCGCGGATGGACGATTGCGGCGCCGGCATAGATCAGGCCGGCCGGATCGTTGTTCGCACGCCGCAAGGCGCCGGCCGGCGCCATCAGGAAATCGGTGCCGCCGCTATGTCCGGTTGCCGACTGGAGATCCGCAAGCATCAGCAGAATGTCCATCGTCGAGCCCTCCCATGCAAGGGCAAGACGCCTGAGATTGGAAACGCCGCTGTCGATCCAGAAGGTGTCGGCGTTGAGCACATAGAAGGGCGCCCCTAACCTGGGCAATGCCTTGACGATACCACCGGCGGAGTCAAGCAAGCCCCTACTCTCATCCGAGATGACGATTCTCGGCGCACTGCGGCGGGCTACATGGTCCACGATCTGTTGCGGGAGGTAATGGACGTTAACGACGGCCTTGGCGACGCCGGCTCCGGCTAGGCAGTCCAGCCCCCAGTCGAGCAATGTCTTGCCGGCGACCTTGACCAGCGGCTTCGGCATGGTGTCGGTGATCGGCCGCATGCGCTTGCCGAGCCCGGCGGCGAGCACCATGGCGGTCGTCGGCATCGGCTGCTCATCCGACGCCTTCAGGCCCAAATCCTTAGCCGTCAAATCGAGCGTTCCTCCAGCAAGCCGTGGGCGATGTAGAAATCCTGCAGCCCGGCCAGCGCCGGATGCGCCAGTGCCCGGCGAAGATAGTCGCGGATGCGCGGCAGATGCTTCAGATAATAAGGCTTGCCGTCGCGTTTTTCGAGCCGCACGAAGATGCCGAGGATCTTGGAATTGCGCTGTGCGGCCATGATTGCATAGGTTTCGCGGAATTCGTTCTCATCGAAGGCACCGGCAGCGCGTCGCGCGGCGATGTAGGCGGCGAGCGTGTGCTTTTGGATTTCGGGTGAGATAGTGACGCGCGCGTCCATGGCGAGCGAGGCGACGTCGTAGGCGGACGGCCCGATCAGCGCGTCCTGGACATCGACGACGCCGAGGCGATCGTGACCGGAACGGTCAGCGCGCCAGATCAGGTTGGGTGAATGGAAATCGCGCAGCATCAGCGTGTATTCGCGCCCCTCCAGCCGATCGAGCACCGCACTCCATTCGCTGCGGTAACCGGCGCGCAGCCCCTCTCTAGGCGGAGCGCCTGATATCGCCGGGACATACCAGTCGACCAACAATTCGGCCTCGATCATCATGGCGTCGCGGTCGAAAGGCGGCACCTCGTGGAAGACGCCGGGGCCGGCCTGCATGCGGGTCGGCCATGTTTTGCCGTGCATCATGGCAAGCAGTTCGGCCGCCGCAGCGTAGCGCTCGGCCACCGGCTGGCCGCGCTTGTCGAGAAACCCTTGGGAACCGAGATGCTCCAGCAGGAGAAAACCCTGGTCGAGATCCTGGGCATAGATTTCCGGGACGCTGACGCCGCCGGCCCGCAAGGCCCGGTCGATGGCGACGAACGCCGAAACGGATTGCGCGGTGTGAGCGATCTCGGCATAGGGTTTGCCGTCGCGGACTGGCCGTCCGAGCACCAGCCTTGGCGAGTTCATCAGCACCCGCGGCGGAAATCCGGCGAGCGTGACGATCTCGTAGGAGCGAGCCGAGGCATCACCGATGAAATATCGTCGCTGCGCTTGGCCCCAACCGGCCTGCCCGAGAAAATCGCGCATTGCCAGCGATCGCGCCGCGCGCTCGAAGGCGGCGCCCTCTCCCGATAGTCTCGCCAGTCGGCCGTCGCCCTGCTGGAGAAGTTCGACCAGCACCGAGGTTTTCGGCAGATATGCCTCTGCCCGCTCCGGCCATTCGACCAGCGCGGCGCCTTGCGTCAGCGCCTCGTCGAAGCCCAGCTCGTCCAGCTCGGATGCCGTGCCCAAGCGGTAGAGATCGAAATGATGAACCGGCACACGCGTGTCGTAGCTCTGGACCAGCGTGAAGGTCGGGCTCGGCACGTCGAGTCCGGCATCGTCGGCCAGTGCCCTGATCAGCGCCCGTGCCAAGGTCGATTTGCCGGCGCCGAGATCGCCCTTGAGGGCGAGCACGTCGCCAATGCGCAGCGACATGGCGAGATCCTCGCCGAACCTTGCCGTCGCAGCCTCGTCGGCGAGAAAACGCTCCAGCACCAATACCGCCATCGAACGCGCTACTCGGCCGCCGCGCGGATGCCGGACGGCGTGTCGGGAAAGGTGCAAACAACCGTGGTGCCCTTATCCCTGCCGGTCTCGATGCGGACGCTGCCGCCATGCAGTTCGACAAAGCTCTTGACGATCGACAGGCCGAGCCCGGCGCCACGGCGGCGGCCGCCATTGGTGCGCGGCTCGAAGCGCCGGAACACTGAGTCAAGCAGGTCCGGCGGCATGCCGGGGCCGTCATCGTGAACGGAAAATTCCACGCCGTCAGCAAGTTGGCGGCAGGCGAGCGTTATGGTGCTCGCCTCCGGCGCGTAATTGGCGGCATTGCTGAGCAGATTGTAGAGGATCTGGCGGACGCGGATCTCGTCGCCGTGGAAGGTTTTCGGCGCGGCCGCCGCGTCGATCCTAAGCTTGATCGCATGTTCCTCCAGCCGGTCGGCGACCAGTTCGGCGGCAGCCGTAATGGTTCGATCGATGTGAACTTCGGAAATGTCGAGTTCCATGATGCCGGCATCCACCGTCGCCAGGTCGAGGATGTCGTTGACGATGGTGAGCAGGACCGAGGAGGACGAGCCGACATGCCCGATATATTCGCGTTGCTTCTGGTTCAGCGGACCAGTCGACGGCAGTGAAAGAAGCTCGGTAAAGCCGATGATGTTGGTGAGTGGCGAGCGAAGCTCATAGGAGACGTGCTGCACGAATTCGTTCTTGATCTGGTCGGACTTTTGTAGCGCCTCATTCTTGTCCTTCAGCGCCCGCTCGACATTGACGCTGTCGGTAACGTCGACGAAGGTCATCATCACCTGGCCGTTGGGCAAAGGGATGACGGCGTAGCGCAAAACGGTGCCGTTGTTCAATTCGGTTTGGCCGTGGCGGTCGCGGCGCTCGTCGTCGAAGCCGGTGATGGCGGCAACGAACCCGCCCCACGGACTGTCGACGGCACGGCGGTCGCAAAGGTCGCGGATGGTCGAGACATGGACGTTGGGTTTTGAGGCATCGGCATTCAGCCCCCACAATGCCGCGAACGCCGGGTTCGACAATCTCAGCCTGCCGTCGGGGCCGAACACAGCGACGCCTTCGGCGAGGTTGTCGAGCGTCTCGCCCTGGACCCGGACGGCGGTCTGGTAGCGGCTTTCAAGGTCCATCTTCTCGGTCAGGTTCTCGAACACCCAGGTGACGCCGCCCTTGGGCTGCGGATTGGCGACGACGCGAATGGTCTTGCCGTCCGGCAGATGCCACCAATGCTCCTGCGATTCAACCGCGCGGTAAGCGCCGAGCAGGCTCTCTTTCCAGCGCCGCCATTCGGGCTGCTCGGCGATCTTGCCTTCGCTGCGCAGGCGGTCGAGCAGTAAGGCGTTGTCCGGCGCGCTGTGCAGGAAGCCGCTGTCGAGGCCCCATAGTTTCTGGAACGCTTGATTGAAAAACCGCAATTTCTCGTCGGTGTCGAAAATCGCCACGGCGGTGTTGAGCTGATCGAGCGTGTCGGCGTGGCTCTGCATGGTCCGCTCATATTCGGCGCGAATGGCCTCGATAGCGCTGATGTCGCAGGCAAGACCAGCCGAACCATCCGCCCCGGCAAAATCGGTCACGGCAAACATACGGCGGTCGCCTTCGATGACCGTGGAGAGCGTCTGTTCAAAGACCGCGCGCGACTTGTGCTGCGCAGCGATCGTGTCGCGCGCCTGGCCGCCGAGGAATTCCTTGCCATCGCGGACCGCCGCTTCGGCATTCTCGGCCTCGACCGCTTCGGCATAGGCGCGGTTGACCCATTTCAGCCGCCCGTCGACAGTACGCAGCCATGACGGCATCTTGAGCGCATCCAGAAGACCGATCAGCGTCTCATGGTCGGCGGCTAAGCGCTGGTTCTCGATCTTCAGCCTGGCCTGGCTTCGCTGTGTCTCCGAAAGCGAGACGAAGCGAACCAGCACATGCGCAGCACTCTTGCGGCCGTGAACCTCGAGCGGCTGGCCGGCCTGCGATTCGATGACCAGATCGAACGGCTTTGCCTTGTCCCGCAGTGCCGCGACGGCATGTTCGAGTGCGGCCGCCGAACGCGGCATCAGCCAGCGGCCGAAAGCCAGGAAGGCCGCCCGGTCCTCCGGCGCGCCGCTCTCGATCGGCAATGTCCCGACAAGCTCGGGCTTCTTGTTCTCGGCCGCCCATACCACCACGCGCTGATCGCGGGAATGGAGCAGCGCCTCCGAGCGCTGCAGCGCGGCATTGACGTCGGCGATACGGGTCCTGAGCTCGGCATTTTCCGCCGCGGTGCGCGCTCGTTCGCGGATCAGAAAGATGGCCGACAGCAATGCCGCCCCCATGACGCCGACGAACATGGCGAGTTGCATGACCTCGACCGTGCTGACCGACAGCCCGGCCTTTTGCGCCACGCGGGTTTGGGCATGTGCAGTAAAGCCAAGCAGCGGACCAACCAGCGCGGAAGAAGCAAGCAGCACCCCGACACGGCTGCCGGCGCGCCATAGAAGGCTGCCGCCTCTGGCAGCGGAGCCCGTGATCGAATCGTTATGGCCGCCGGAAACGGCCTGTCCCGCGCAAGGCGGGTTATCCCCCGGCATGTCTTGGTCCTCTTCGCCGCCTGAATGCAAGACCGCCCTGATGCGTGCGCCCGGGCCTCGTCCCCGGACCGCGAATCAGCACCATAGCGCTTGCGCGAATCGGCGTGAAGAATCAATCAGCGCAAAAATAAAGCCGGGCGAAAAGTCAATCGCCCGGCTTCAATATCTAGTGGCAAGTTTCGCCGTGGTTAATAGCGGTAGTGTTCCGGCTTGAACGGTCCCTGCTGAGTGACGCCGATATAGGCGGCCTGTTCGCCGGACAGTTCGGTCAGGCGGGCACCGAGCTTGTCGAGATGCAGGCGCGCGACCTTTTCGTCGAGATGCTTCGGCAGGACATAGACCTGGTTCTCGTACTGGCCGGGCTTGGTGTACAGCTCGATCTGGGCCAACACCTGGTTGGTGAAGGACGCCGACATGACGAAGCTCGGGTGGCCGGTAGCGTTGCCGAGGTTGAGCAGGCGGCCTTCCGACAAAAGGATCATCCGCTTGCCGTCCGGGAAGGTGATCATATCCACCTGAGGCTTGATGTTGGTCCATTTCAGGTTGCGCAGCGAGGCCACCTGGATCTCGTTGTCGAAGTGACCGATGTTGCCGACGATCACCATGTCCTTCATCAGGCGCATGTGGTCGAGGGTAACGACGTCCTTGTTGCCGGTGGTGGTGATGACGATGTCGGCCGTCGGCGCTGCGTCTTCGAGCGTGACCACCTCGAAACCGTCCATCGCCGCCTGCAGCGCGCAGATCGGATCGACCTCGGTGACCTTGACGCGGGCGCCGGCGCCCTTGAGCGAAGCCGACGAGCCTTTGCCGACGTCGCCATAGCCGCAGACAACCGCGACCTTGCCGGCCATCATCGTGTCGGTGCCGCGGCGAATGCCGTCGACAAGCGATTCCTTGCAGCCATATTTGTTGTCGAATTTCGACTTGGTGACGGAATCATTGACGTTGATCGCCGGGAACGGCAGCAGGCCTTTTTTCTGCAACTGATAGAGCCGGTTGACGCCGGTCGTCGTCTCTTCGGTGACGCCGCGGATCGCTTCCTTCTGCTTGGTGAAGAAGCCGGGCGATGCCTGCATGCGCTTCTTGATCTGGGCAAACAAGATCTCTTCCTCTTCGCTGCCCGGATTGGACAGCACATCCTCGCTGGCCTCGGCGCGGGCGCCGATCAGGATGTACATGGTGGCATCGCCACCGTCGTCGAGGATCATGTTGGAGGTGCCGCCATCGGCCCACTGGAAGATCTTGTCGGTGTAGACCCAATAATCCTCCAGCGTCTCGCCCTTGACGGCAAACACCGGAATTGCGGCCTCGGCAATGGCCGCGGCAGCGTGGTCCTGGGTCGAGAAGATATTGCAGGAAGCCCAGCGGATATCGGCGCCGAGCGCCTTAAGCGTTTCGATCAGCACCGCCGTCTGGATGGTCATGTGCAGCGAGCCGGTGATGCGCGCGCCCTTGAGCGGCTTCTTGTCGCCGAATTCTTCGCGGCAGGCCATCAGGCCCGGCATTTCGGTTTCGGCGATCTCGATCTCCTTGCGGCCCCAGCCGGCAAGCGCGATGTCTGCGACCACATAGTCCTTGCTACCCGTCATGGCAGTGCTCCGATGCGAATTGATTGCGGGACGCGCCCGCCCCGAAAGCGTGTCGGAGGGCGCGAGGTGCCGGCCTGACTAGCAGATCGGGAGTCGGACGACAATGGGATATAAAGAAATCTTTATCCGTGCATGTCTTCAGAAGCGATCAGCACGTCAGCATTCCTCGCCAAAACGGGAAGCAACCAGTTGCTCCAGCGCATCGATGACCTCTTCGGCCTCCGGGCCGGTGGCGGTGACGCGGATCGAATAACCGGGGCTCGCCGCCAGCATCATCAGGCCCATGATCGAGGTGCCGCCGACCTTGACGCCGTCCTTCTCGACCTGGACCGTGGCGTTGAAGCCGCTGGCGATTTGAACGAACTTGGCCGAGGCGCGTGCGTGCAGGCCGCGCTGGTTGACGATCGGAAAGTCGCGAACGATCTTGTCCTTTTCCGGCAACAGCGCGCTCATTTGCTGCTCAGGAGTTGACTGGCGACATTGATGTATTTACGGCCGGCAGCC
Organism: Mesorhizobium sp. M0184; assembly: GCF_040322215.1. Taxonomy (NCBI): domain Bacteria; kingdom Pseudomonadati; phylum Pseudomonadota; class Alphaproteobacteria; order Hyphomicrobiales; family Phyllobacteriaceae; genus Mesorhizobium; species Mesorhizobium sp. M0184. Next base: position 77,910 of record NZ_JAMYSZ010000021.1, on the reverse strand, counting down.
TGCGCCTCATCCAGCGCGGCCGTCATGTTGTCGCCCTTGCGAACGCTGGACAGCTTGATCAGCATCGGCAGGTTCATGCCGGCAATGACCTCGATACGCCCGGATTCCATCACGGAAATGGCGAGGTTAGAGGGCGTGCCGCCGAACATGTCGGTCAAAACGATGACACCTGATCCCGTATCGACGCGGCCGACTGCCTCGATAATGTCGCGGCGGCGCTGTTCCATATCGTCGTCGGCACCGATCGCCACGGTCTCGAAATTGTCTTGTGGCCCAACGACATGTTCCACGGCATTGCGGAACTCGGCGGCCAGTTGACCGTGCGTTACAAGCACGAGTCCGATCATTCTTTGGTGGCTCCCGTCATCGCCGCTTCACAGGCGCATTTTATGCTCGCCGACCGTTCCAGGTGGCGGGAGCGCTATCTTGTCGACGCAAGGCCCGTTGACAAGCCCAAAATTGCGCCGGCCCAAGCCAATTTGACGCATTGCAGCAAAAAATCGAAATCGGATCACAGGAAAGGCGCAATCGACAGGCGCGACATCACTGCCGGCAAGGCCGCCGCTACATTGCGCCCGGCAAGATCGATGCGCGGCACTGGTATGCCGACAACGAGTTCGCTGCAGTCTTCCTGGAAGTGGGCCATTTTGCCGGCTGGCACCAGCCGGATAATGAGGTCGATCACGCAGCTTGGCTGGAACTGTATCGGTTTGGGGCCGAATCCCGGCACCTCGACGAGGCCGGCTATGCTGGCTGGTGCGCGGCAGACCAGCCGCCCGTCGCAATCTGCAGCATAGAGCTGGTCATCGCCGATCAGCCGGGAAAACAGCCCACGCTGGCTGCAATGATCGATCAAGGCGAGCGCCAGCGTCGTCTTGCCCAAGCCGGACGGTCCGGTGATGAGAATGCCGCAATCCCCTATCAGGATCGCGGTGCCGTGAATGTTTTCAGGCTGCACAATAGGACCAGGCGTGATTGGAATTCATCCGTCAGCCTTCCGCCGGCAGCGTCACCACGAAGCGCGCGCCCTTGATCTCGCCAGGCTTGGTGGCCGGGATGTTCTCGGCGCTCAGCGTGCCGCCATGGGCTTCAACGATCTGCCTGGATATCGACAGGCCAAGGCCCGAGTTCTGACCGAACGCCTCGCCGGCCGGCCGATCGGTATAGAACCGCTCGAAAATGCGGTCGATGTTATCGGCACGGATACCGGGTCCATTGTCGTCGATGGTGACGATGTTGAACTTGCCGGCGCGCGCCAGCGATATGGTGATGTGGCCACGTTCCTCGGGAACGAACGAGCGGGCATTCTCGATCAGGTTGGTGATCACCTGGCCGATCCTCAGGTCATGACCGACGACGAAGTAGCCTTTCACGCCCTGTGGCAGTTTGGCGACCTTGAATTCGATCTCGACCGCCTTCTTGTTGCGCGTGGCCTCGCGCGAGACGGCGACCAGATCGGTGATGAACTTCTTGAGGTCGACGGTTCCCGCATCTTCCCGCGCCAGCTCGGCATCGAGACGGGAGGCATCGGAAATATCGGTGATGAGACGGTCAAGCCGCCTCACATCGTGCTGGATGATATCCATCAGCCGGCTGCGCGAATTGTCGTTCCTGGCCAGCGGCAATGTCTCCACCGCGCTGCGCAGCGAGGTAAGCGGGTTCTTCAACTCGTGCGAGACATCCGCGGCAAAACTTTCGATCGCCTCGATGCGGGCGTAGAGCGCATTGGTCATGTCGCGCACGGCGATCGACAGATTGCCGATCTCGTCCTGGCGGTCGGAGAAGTCGGGGATTTCCTCGCGGTTCTTGACGCCGCGGCGAACCCTGACGGCCGCCGCGGAAAGCCGGCGCAGCGGGTTGGCGATGGTGGAGGCCAGCAGCATCGACAGGATGGCGGTAACCAGGGCGGCAATGCCGAACACGCGCAGGATCGCCTTGCGCTCGGCCGCGACGATCTTGTCGATGTCGCCGCCTTCGGTCGACAGCATCAGCACGCCGAGAACGGCACGGAAGCGCTGGATCGGCACCGCCACAGAAACGATCTGCTCGCCCTGCTCCGAGATCCGCACGATCGTCGACGGACTGCCGGTAAGCGCCTTGACCACTTCCGGAAACGCGGCGCCGTTGCCACCTGGCTGCTCGCGATAGACAGGCAGCTGCTTGTTGCGAAAGAAATCAAAGACGAATTTCTGGATGCGCTCCAGAAGGTCCGGCTGCTCCTCTTCGACCGGCGGCAGGTCGTAGCGAAGGATCTGGCCGCGCGAATAGAGATGGCGGGAATCGAGCAGCAGGTTGGCGTCGCGGTCGTAAATGCGGGCTCGGGTCCGCGTCGGCGAGATCAACCGCCTGAGCACCGGCGCCACGCGCTCCGGATTGATCGGGAAATCGAGATTGTCGAGCTGATCGGAGCCCGGGCCGAGGCTTTCGCCGGCCTGCAACTCGAGCAGCTTCTCCGGATCGATGCTGATCGAATCGGTCTCGACCGTCGCCGAGGCGGCGATCGCGCCGGCGATGATCTCGCCTTGAGTCATCAGGCTCTCGACACGGGCGTCGATCAGCCCGTCGCGAAAGGTATTGAGATAGAGAATGCCGGTGACCAGGACGGCAAGGCCGGCAAGGTTGAGAAAGAGGATACGCCGCGTCAGGCTGGAAAAGATGTGATGGCCGAGAAACCGGCGCATCGGCACCGTAATTTTCGACACGAAGGCGGGCAGAATCCGCGGCGGGCGCCTGGCGGCGCCCGACCGTCTCACTCGCTCTACTTGCACTGCCATCGAATAGCAGCTCCCGCTCGACTCAAGCTTCGCGGAACCGATATCCGACTCCGTAAAGGGTTTCGATCATTTCGAAGTCATCATCAACGGCCTTGAACTTTTTGCGTAGCCGCTTGATGTGACTGTCGATGGTGCGGTCATCGACATAAACCTGCTCATCATAAGCCGAATCCATCAGCGCATCACGGCTTTTTACAACGCCCGGACGCTGGGCCAGCGAATGCAGGATGAGGAACTCGGTGACGGTAAGCGTCACCGGCTCGCCCTTCCAGGTGCAGGTGTGGCGCTCCTGGTCCATGACAAGCTGGCCGCGCTCAAGCGACCGAGCCTGCTGGTTGGGCGCCTTGGCAGCCGCCTCGCGGGTGCTGGCGCGGCGCAGCACGGCGCGGACGCGTTCGACAAGAAGACGCTGCGAGAAGGGTTTGCGGATGAAGTCGTCGGCGCCCATCTTGAGGCCGAACAGTTCATCGATCTCGTCGTCCTTGGAGGTCAGGAAGATCACCGGCAGGTCGGATTTCTGACGCATCCGGCGCAGCAACTCCATGCCGTCCATGCGCGGCATCTTGATGTCAAGGATGGCGAGGTTCGGCGGGCGCGCCGCCAGTCCCTCCAGCGCCGATGCCCCATCCGTGTAGGTTTCGACCCGATAACCCTCGGATTCGAGGGCGATCGAAACCGAAGTCAGAATGTTGCGATCGTCGTCGACAAGCGCGATTGTTGCCATTTCAAGCGGCTCCCTCATGAGCTGTCCCTTCTTTCGTCGAGAAGGGGCTTTTGCAGGACAAATTAGGTACAAAATGTGGCATAGGCTGTATCCGCTGTCACGCGCGGCATGTCGACGGCCACAATTGTACCTCGATATGGATTGGACGAATGAACATCGCCAATCCTTTGGGCAACCATCAGTGTTTTTGCACATATAAACGATTTAAACAACTTTCAAAATATTTAAATCGATTAATGATTTGATATCATTCGTCTTTTCTGGTTTTGACGTTTTTAGCTCCTGCAATGGGGGTTCCGGAATTCGCCGGTAAAGACGCGGTAAATCGAAGAAGGGACACCCATGTCGGAAGCCGGCAAACGCAATCCTGCATGTGCAATCGATCGGATCGGCCTAAGAACCACGGGCGTGGTGCGCTATAATTTCGGCGCGGCCGCGCTCTACGAGGAGGCAATCCGCCGTGGCGAGGCCCGACTCACCGCGCATGGCGCGCTTGCCGCCGAGACCGGGCAGCACACCGGCCGCTCGCCCAGGGACAAATTCATGGTGCGCGACGAAAGCACCGCGCCGCATGTATGGTGGGACAACAACAAAGCGATTTCGCCGATCCAGTTCGATACGCTGCTTGCCGATTTTCGCGCCCACGCGGCTGGAAAGGACCTTTATGTGCAGGACCTGGTCGGCGGCGCCGACGAGGAGCTGAAGCTCCCGACCAGGGTGATCACTGAGCTTGCCTGGCACTCCTTGTTCATCCGCAATCTGCTCATCCGACCGGCCGCCGCCGAACTCGAGCATTTCATGCCCGATTTGACGATCATCGACCTGCCGTCGTTCCGCGCCGATCCCGCCCGCCACGGCACGCGCGGCGAAACGGTGATTGCCGTCGATCTTTCGCACATGATCGTGTTGATCGGCGGTACCTCGTATGCCGGCGAGATGAAGAAGTCGGTGTTCACCGTGCTCAACTATCTGCTGCCGGCAAAAGGTGTGATGCCGATGCACTGCTCGGCCAATGAAGGGCCCGTCGGCGACGCGGCCGTTTTCTTCGGCCTTTCCGGGACTGGCAAGACGACGTTGTCGGCCGACCCGTCGCGCACGCTGGTCGGCGACGACGAGCATGGCTGGGGACCGCACGGCATCTTTAATTTCGAGGGCGGCTGCTATGCCAAGACGATCAAGCTTTCGGCCGAAGCCGAGCCGGAGATCTTCGCCACCACCCAGCGCTTCGGCACGGTGCTGGAGAATGTGGCGCTCGACGCAGGCCGCGTGCCGGATTTCGACGACGGCGGGCTGACCGAAAACACACGCTGCGCCTACCCGCTCCACTTCATCCCCAACGCCAGCAAGACGGGGCGCGCCAGCCACCCGAAGAACATCATCATGCTGACCGCCGACGCATTCGGTGTGATGCCGCCGATCGCGCGGCTGACCCCGGCGCAGGCCATGTACCATTTCCTCTCCGGCTATACCGCCAAGGTGGCGGGGACCGAGAAGGGCGTTACGGAACCCGAAGCGACATTTTCGACATGCTTCGGCGCACCGTTCATGCCGCGGCATCCGTCGGAATACGGCAATCTGCTGCGCGAGCTCATCGCCCGCCACGGCGTCGATTGCTGGCTGGTCAACACCGGCTGGACCGGCGGCGCCTACGGCACCGGCAAGCGAATGCCGATCAAAGCAACGCGGGCGCTGCTTGCGGCGGCGCTCGACGGCTCGCTGAAAGCGGCCGACTTCCGCACCGACGCCAATTTCGGTTTCGACGTCCCGGTGACGGTTGCCGGCGTCGACCGCGCCATTCTCGACCCTAGATCGACCTGGATCGACAAGCCCGCCTACGACCGGCAGGCGGCAAGGCTGGTCGGCATGTTCGTCGACAATTTCGAAAAGTTCGAAGCCCATGTCGACGCCACCGTGCTCGGCGCCGCACCGCGCATGCAGGTAGCGGCTGAATAGCCGTCGCCCCTGGTGATGCTTCAAGGCCCGGCTTCGATCGGGCCTTTTCTTTTTTCGCCTGCCGCGCCATGAGTGCGGCATGAACGCCGACGACAAGATCATCATTACCGACGATGCGGTGATTAATCCGGGCGACCTGCACGAGGACTTCATCCGTTCGTCCGGCCCGGGCGGCCAGAACGTCAACAAGGTGGCGACGGCAGTGCAATTGCGCTTCGATGCCGCCAATGCGGCTGGCCTGTCGGAGCGGGTGCGCGAACGGACCATCAAGCTTGCCGGCCAGCGCGCCACCAAGGACGGCGTCATCGTCATCGAAGCCGGACGCTTCCGCACCCAGGAGCAGAACCGGGCGGACGCCCGGGCGCGGCTGACGGCACTGGTCGCCAAGGCCGCCGAACCACCACCACCGCCGCGCAAGAAGACCAGGCCGTCTAAAGGCGCGGTCGAAAGACGGCTCAAGAGCAAGGCCGGGCGCGGCTCGATCAAGAAACTGCGCGGCCGGGTCGGGGATGAGTGACAGCCGAAGCGGCTTCGGATCTCAGATCGCCGGTTAAAGCGCGCAGCCACCGTCGGAGGCGGCTTTCGGGTCGCCGTTTTCATTTGACGGTGGCATTCTGATTTCTCCAGACCAACGGATTAAGCGACGCGATGCTCGTACTGCCCAAAGGCGTCCGCCATATGCCCGGCTACCTGTCGCGCGCCATGCAGGAAGTGCTGGTGGAAGATATCAGGCAGGTCGTGCAGAAGGCGCCGCTGTTCGTGCCGGCGATGCCGCGTACCGGCAAGGAGATGAGCGTGCGCATGACCAATTGCGGTCCGCTGGGCTGGGTCACCGACAAGGAGCACGGCTATCGCTACCAGCCGACCCACCCGGTGACCGGAAGGCCCTGGCCGCCGATCCCGGAGATGCTGCTCGAACTGTGGCGGGATGTATCTGCCTATGCGCACCCGCCGGAAGCCTGCCTGGTCAATTTCTATTCGCAGGATGCCAAGATGGGTCTTCACCAGGACCGCGACGAGAGCGATTTCTCCGCGCCTGTCGTCTCGGTGTCGCTCGGCGACGATTGCCTGTTCCGGGTCGGCCAGACGACGCGCGACGGCGCCACCAAATCGTTCAGGCTGAGGAGCGGCGACGTCGTCGTGCTTGGCGGCGAAGGGCGGCTCTGCTTTCACGGCGTCGACCGTATCTACCCGTCGACCTCGGCATTGCTCAGGGGTGGCGGCCGCATCAATCTGACGCTGCGACGGGTGACGATGCCGAAATAGGCTGTTCGGGTGGCCGGTGGCCCGGGCGGACATAATCGTCGCGCAGATAGATGCGCTCGGTCTCGTCCTCGATAAGAATGCGGTAGTGCGCCAGGATGGCGTCAAAGCCAAAACGCCCCATCAGTTGGCTTGTCCACATTGTGTTGTTTTTCTTGAAGACGACGATATCCGGGCGCAGACGCGCGAACTCTTCGCGTTTGCTTTCGACGTAGCGCGCCATGATGGCTTGGTAACGCATGGCTTCGGGGGTGTCACCCGAGAGAGCTGCCTGCCGGGACAGGGAAAGTGCGAACGCTCCAAGCCAATCGCTGACGTGGGTCGAAACGAACTGCCCATCGATCATACGGTTCAACGGATGTCCCGAGGAAATATCCGAACTGACCAACGCTACGGTCGGCCGATCGGTGGCGGCGCGAATTGCAGCAACCAGCGCCGGCCCTGGTTTCTGGGTGCTCCAGTACGGCAAGAAAGCGATTGCCACCGCCGCCAATGCCCAAGCTCGCGAAGGAGCCGTCACGAACGTCAACTGCTTCGACGGCTGCTGCACGATCCGGGGCAGTGCCAGCAGGCAGAAAATGGCTGCCACAGCGCAAAAGATCGCGGGATAGGCATGATAAGACCAGCCTTTGGCTTGGTAGAACAGGGGAAACATGCCGGCGATCGATGCCGCCAACACTACCGCCGCCAGCTCTGGAAACCGCCTGGCAGGCCACAGCCACCAGATCAGGAAGACAAGGAAACACCACGAGAAACCGTAGCCGATCACAATCGGCCAAAAGATGCCGATCTTTGCATAAACGTCCGCCAAGAGGGGATAGATGTCGCGCACGAATTCCGGATGGATCAGCGTGACTGTGCTGAGATAGACAACGCAGATGCCGCCAATGACCCAGTGTTCCAGGGCGAAGATCGATTTCAGACTGCGCCGGCGCACTGCAACGACCAGCGCCGGCGCCAACACCATGATCGCATAGTAGGGCTTGACCAGCAGCAGAATGCTGCCCGACAGGCCGGCGAGTACGGCGAGCCCGGGGTCTGGTTGGGCAGCTGCATCTCTGCGCGCGCGCCAGGCATGAAGCGCAAGCAGCGGCATGAAAAGTGCCATGCCGATATGCTCCCGCTCGCTGAAGGCATTTCCGGGGAAGACCACCAACATTGCGCAAAACGCTGGCCCCAGTGCAAACAATGATGCAGTTTCGGTGAAACCCGCACGCTTGACGATCACGCCCGAGAGCGAAAGTCCGATAAGCACGGCAAGGTATGTCCAGGCCTCAACCAGGATTTCCGGGGCGGTGCCCAGCAATCTGGCCGCAGCCACTGGCGGCAGATAGAGCCAGACGCTGAATGGGGGATTGGTCTCGTAGATTTGCGAGTAAAGCCGCTCACCGGACAGCATACGCTCGCAGACCGTGATCAGCCAGCTAGTGTCGGGAACAGTCCCCCAACGTCGCTGCCAGAAGATCGAGAAGACGGTGACTGCGGCAATGGCCAGGACATTGCGGCTAGGAAGCAGCGACGCCGCAATATCCCGGTCGCGCCAGCGGCTCAAGCCGCCAATGTCGTTCGAGACGCTCATGCTGTTGCACCGAGGCTCTCGAGATCGAGCCATCTGTCGTCCAGCGGAGCGATTGGATCCAGCCGTGTCATGGGTTTCCGGGGGCTCCTGCTCAATCGGTTTGGAGCGGCGCAGGCGCCGTGTAACGCAGATAGACAGTGATTTCCGGCTCGGCGTGCAGCAGACGATAGTCGGCCAAGGCGACCTGGATCCGCTTGTCCTGCAGCATCAGGGCAGTCCACGCGGGCGAGCCTGACAGCACGATATCGGGCTTCTTCGCTGATATCTCGGCGGCGTTTTCGCCGATCACCCGATCGCGGATGCTTTCAAGTTCCGGTCTCCGTTCGAGATCGCCGGTGATGCGGGCGAGCGTGTCCGCGTTGGAGACCGCCCAGGCGCTCGGATGGCGTGATATGAACCTGCCGCCGACCAGCCTGGCGAGGGGATGGGCAACCTGCATCTGGTCGGCAATCGACATGATGGTCGGGGTTTCGACCGTTGCGCGGATCGCGGCGACAGACCGGGCGATCGGGCCGTTATCGGTCGTCAGCGCCGCGTACTGTGCCCTGACCGCTATTTGCAGCACCAGCACGCAGCCGAAGATCAGGGCGGCCTTGCGAACGAAGCCTGCACTGCCGAATGTGCCGAACCGCACAAGCTGGATGCCAAATGCAAGTGTCGCAACAACGACCATCGGCAGCGCGTGATTGGGCCAACCCTTGCCCATGACGATGAAGGCCGGAATGAACCCCAGGGCGGTCAGGAGCGGAATCCTGACGTCCCAGTTCGTCTTTCTCAGGCCGCCGGCCGCAAGCACGGTGGCGGCGGCCAGAAGCAGCACCACTTTCGGCCAGTTTGCCAGCATATCGGCGGCAGAGGCCCTCAACGGAAGATAGACCTCCCTGACCAAGGGCAGGACGTCGCTGACGTAAGCGCGGTCGAAGAGCGCGATGGACGCGATATAGGCGGCCACGATCGCAGCGCCCACCAGGTTCTCTGCGACGAAGAGCGGTCTCAGCGACCGCCTTTCAAGCGCAAGACAGAGCGACGGCAACATGAAGGCCAGCACAAAATAGGGCGGCTTGACCATGACCACGACCGCCGCGCCGAAGCCCGCGACCATGTGCTCCAGGCGCGAGCCCGCGCTGAAATCCAGGTTCCGCTGACGTGTGCATTGCAACGCCACCCAAGGCAGAATGGCAATCAATGCGAAGTGCTCGCGTTGGCCGAATTGATCCGGCATGAAACACAGGATCAAAAACAGGGCCGCCGCTGCCGCCCACAGCGCATGGGGCTGCCGGTAGACCGGTTCATCGCGCGCGAGAATGCGGACGGAAACGGAAAGACTGGCCAGGCTCAGGCAAACGACGCCAAGCGTCAGCCAGAATTCCGCACGCATGCCAGTGAGCTTTTCCAGGAGCATGAACGGCATGTAGAGCCAGATCGAGAAAGGGGGGTTGGTCTCCACGATGGCGGTGTTGAGCCGCTCTCCGCCAAGCAGGCGGTCGCAGACGACCAGAAGCCACGACACGTCAACATTGGTCGGAATTGCAACGGTCGATAGCCAGACGGCGTATGTGACGACCAGACTGGCCAGCAGCAACGGAGCACCCGCTACGCCCACAAAGGGCGAGAAGCGGTTGGCGCCGGGCAGCAGTTCACTGAGGGATCGCGCGCTAGAGACCACGAAACACCCACCGCCCGAGGACGACATAGTTGATGACCGGCACGGCAATGCAGGTGAGCAGGATCGGGATTGCGGCAGGGACGCCGAGCATCTGGGTCAAAAGCCCCGGCAGGGCGATCGCGACGGCGAGGCCGGAAGCGGTGAGCAGGAGGAAGCGGGGCAATTCCATAGCGTGGCTGCCGCCCGAGGTGAACGTGAAATATTTATGCCCGGTGTAGGAGAACAGCGCGGCGACGGCGTAGGCCGCAAACGATGTGAGCGCCGCCGGCAGGGCCGCCGTTGCCTGTCCACGCGACAGCAGAAAAGCGCAAACGGCGTAGATCAGCGTCGACGCGATGCCAATCAGCGCAAAGCGCGATAGTCGACGATACGAGCCGGTGCCCATGACGCGGTCAAGCTGCCAATTTCTCGTCGAGGCGAGCGGTTTCGACGGCGCTGTCCTTGCGGAATACCGCCAGCAGCGAAACCCCGAAGGGCAAGCTTGCATTTGGTATGATGCGGCCTTCCGCCGAAAACACTGCCTTCATCGCCGCATTCAGTGGTTTTGGCGGCGTGGCATGGCCGGCTGGCAAGGCCGACTTGCGCAACCTGTCCACCAGTCGTGCCAGCGCCGCTACCGGGAAGAGCGCGGCATTTGTGTAGCTCAGCCGGTCGATCGCGAAACCAGCCCTTTCGATTCGTTCACGCAGCAGATTGCGTGAATAGCGCCGCATATGATGCAGCCCCACATCATGCGTGCTCCACAACCATTGGTGTGCGGGCACAGTGAGGACGACGCTGCCGCCCGGTTTCAGCACTTGGCGGATCGCGGCAAGCGACGCCTCGTCTTCGGCGACATGCTCCAGCACGTCGAACAGGCAGACGAGGTCGCAGCTTTGCGGCGCGACAGGAATGTTGTCCGGCAGATGTCCGGCGAGGAACTCGCGGCCGGTCTTTTCCCAGGCAATCCTGCGCGCGAGATCGCTCATCTCGACTGCCGTCACTGCGCCAAACTGCTCCAGCATCCGGATGTTGCCGCCGGTGCCGGCGCCGATCTCGACGATGCGCGCGTTTTCAGGCAGGCCGATGCTGCGAATGACCGCCTCGGCGATGGCGCGACGCCCGCAGAACCACCAATGCTCGTCTTCGGTGGCGGCCATCTGTCGGTAGGCGTCGATCTCCATCAGCTCATTCCCTCATATTTGCGGCGCACGATGTAGATCGGACGCTGCTTGATCTCGGCGTAGACCCTGCCGAGGTATTGTCCGATGATGCCGATGCCGAGTAACTGGATGCCGCCAAGGAAAAGAACACTGACCAGCAGGGAGGCGTAGCCGGGCACATCAACGCCAAAGATCATTGTCTTGGCGACGATCAGCAGGCCGTAGAGGAACGACAGCGCGGAAATCGTCGCGCCGACATAGGTCCAGATTTCAAGCGGAGCGGTGGAGAAGCTGGTGATGCCTTCGAGCGCGAAGTTCCACAGCTTCCAGCCGGAGAATTTCGACTGGCCGGCGATGCGCTGATCGCGGACATATTCGACGCTTGCGGTGCGGAACCCGACCCAGGCGAACAGGCCCTTCATGAAACGACGGCGTTCCGGCAAAGACCGCAGCGCCTGGATGACCTGGCGGTCGATCAAACGGAAGTCGCCGACATCGTGCGGGATCTTCTGCTGCGCGATCCAGTTGTGAACGCGGTAGAACATCGAGGCGGAGCGCTGCTTGAGAAAGCTGTCGCTCGACCGATTGGCTCGCTTGGCCAGAACAACCTCAAAACCCTCGCGCCACTTTTCCACAAGCAGCGGAATGACATGCGGCGGATCCTGCATATCGACATCCATCGGGATCGCTGCATCGGCATCGCAGCTGTCGAGCCCCGCGGTCATCGCGGCTTCCTTGCCGAAATTGCGTGAAAGGTCGATTACGTGGATGCGTGGATCGGTTTGTTGGGCTTCGATCAGCTTTTCGAGCGTCGTATCGCTGCTGCCGTCGTTGACGAAGATGAACTCGAGGGCAACGCCTTTGTCCTTCAGCGGCGCGGTGCTTTCGCATACCGCCTTCAGGAATGGAGCAATTGCGCCTTCCTCATTGTGGACAGGCACGATCAGGGCAATCGTTGCGCCGCCGCTGCCCGGACGTGCGATGCGGTCAGCTGCCGGCCGATCGATGTTTAGGAATGGCGCGTTCATTTGTTTGCCGAGCCCGCAGATCAGGCCCGACAATAGAAAGACTGGGTTAAGATGACTTTAAGGAATGTCCCGGGATTTCACAGTTTCCTGAGCGCCACTTCCTCGACCAGATGGTTGGCGCCCTTGCGCAGGATGAGATCGGCTCGGGCGCGGGTCGGCAATATATTCTCGCGCAGATTCTTCAGGTTGATGTTGGTCCACAGGCCCTCGGCGATGGCGCGGGCCGCATCCTCGGAAAGTTGCGAATAGCGGTGAAAGAAGGAGGCCGGGTCGCGGAAGGCGGTTTCGCGCAACCGCATGAAGCGGGCGATATACCAGTGATGGATCAGCGCCTCCTCGGCATCGATGTAGATGGCAAAGTCGAAGAAATCCGACAGGAAAGGCACGATCTTGCCGTCCTTCGGCAGCTTGCCCGGCTGCAGGACATTAATGCCTTCGAAGATCAGGATGTCGGGCCGGTCGATGGTCTGGAACTCGCCCGGAATGACGTCATAGGTCAGGTGCGAATAGACCGGCGCGCGGACGTTGCGCTGCGCCGATTTGATGCCGGACAGGAAGCGCAGCAGCGCGCCGACGTCGTAGCTGTCCGGAAAGCCCTTGCGCTCCATCAGATTGTTGCGGCGCAGGACTTCGTTCGGCAGCAGGAAACCATCGGTGGTGACCAGGTCGACCTTGGGACTCGACGGCCAGCGCGCCAGCAGCTCCTTTAGCACGCGCGCCGTGGTCGATTTGCCGACCGCGACGGAACCGGCAATGCCGATGATGAACGGTGTCTTGGCCGCGTCCAGCGCGTTGAAGAAGGCCTGGCGCTGCCTGAACAGGAGTTGACTGGCTTCGACATGAGCCGACAACAGCCGCGACATCGAAAGATAGATGCGCTCGACCTCGTGGAGATCGACCGGATCGTTCAGCGACCGCAGACGACGGACCTCGTCCTCGGTGAGCGTCATCGGCGTATCGGCGCGGAACCGCGACCATTGCTCGGCCGAGAAGAAACGATAGGGTGAATACTTCTCGGTAGGAGCGAGCTGGTCCATCGAGTTCCTCCGCAGCGATCAGCCCCGGTCCAGCCGAGACGCCTTTTCGGCGATGCCCGAACGACCGGTGCGGCGTTCAAGCTCGTTGAGCACATCGCTCAGCGGAATGTCCGCTATGCCGAGAACGACAAGCCAATGATAGATGAGATCGGCGCTTTCCGAAACAAGCGCGTCCCGGTCGGCGCTGACGGCTGCGATCACCGTTTCGACTGCCTCTTCGCCGAGTTTCTGCGCTGCCTTGCTCATGCCACGCTGAAAGAGCTTGGCCGTCCACGAATCCGGATCGCCGGAACGTGCGCGTTCGCCAATAATCTTCTCCAGATCGGAGAGCGAGAACTCGGTCATGACGGCGTTTACAGCCTCTTCTTAGCCGGAAAGGCTCTAGGACCGATTACCCGGCGAGTCCAGCCGCATCGGCAGTCCGGCCTGAGCCATGTGCAGCTTGGCTTCGGCGATGCTGTAGGTGCCGAAATGGAAGATCGACGCCGCCAGCACCGCGCCGGCATGGCCGTCGCGAATGCCTTCGACAAGGTGGTCGAGCGTGCCGACGCCACCGGAAGCGATGACCGGCACGCGTACGGCATCGGCGACCGCGCGGGTAAGGGCTATGTCGTAGCCGGCCTTGGTGCCGTCGCGGTCCATCGATGTTAGCAGGATCTCGCCGGCGCCGAGATCGACCACTCGCCGAGCGAACTCGACGGCGTCGATGCCGGTCTTCTCGCGGCCGCCATGGGTGAATATCTCCCAGCGATCAGCCTCGCTCGCAGCGGACACTTTCTTGGCATCGATGGCGACGACGATGCACTGGTTGCCGAATTTGTCGGCAGCCTCGGCGACAAAATTTGGGGTCTTCACCGCCGCCGTGTTGATCGACACCTTGTCGGCGCCGGCCAGTAGCAGCTTCCTGATGTCGGCGACCTGACGGACGCCACCGCCAACGGTCAGCGGCATGAAACATTGTTCGGCGGTGCGGGCGATGACATCGAAAATGGTCTCGCGGTTTTCCGACGAGGCGGTGATGTCGAGAAAGCAGAGCTCGTCGGCGCCGGCCGCGTCATAGGCTTTTGCCGCTTCGACGGGATCGCCGGCGTCGACCAGGTCGACGAAATTGACGCCCTTGACGACACGGCCGTTCTTGACGTCGAGACAGGGGATGACGCGGGCTTTCAGCATCAGATCCTCTCGATCGCCGCAAGAAAGTCGACAAGCAGCTGGCCGACGACGCGCGGAACTTCGGACTGGGAATCAAAGGCCGGGTCGTAGGCCGAGAGCGTCACGCCGACGATTGGGATTGACCTGGCCAGTCCGCAGGCAAGCTGCCGTAGCTGTTCCGGACTCGGGCCGCCCGGGTGCGCGTAGCGGTTCACCTGCAACACATCCGGATCGAGGACATCCAGGTCGAGATGCAGATGCGCCCGCACAGTCCCTGTCGCCGTGAGCTTTCCGATCATATCGAGTGCACCGGCACATTCGGTGCGCACGATCGGCAAAGTTTCCAGCAGTCGCTTTTCGTCGGGATCGAGGTCGCGGGCATCGACCAGCATGCAGCGCGCCGGGTCTATCGGCCGGAACCCCGGAATTGCTGCCGCCATCGGATGCCAGCAGAGCCCGAGCGTCGCCGCCAGCGCCATGCCGTCGAGAAAGCCGTAGGAGGACGTCTCCGGCGTGTTGAGATCGCCATGCTGGTCGATCCAGATGATCGAATCCGCAACTTCACCGGCGACCGCACCGGCGGCGGTCAGGCAATTTCCAGCAAGGATAATGGGGAAGCGCCCTCCATCGCGGGCGAGGTTAACCTTGGTCGCGACGGCGTTGCAGACGGCGAAGCCGGTTGCAATTTCGCGCCCCTGCTCGTCTCCGACCTTGCCGATATCTTCGACGGCGACGTCATGGCCAGCCACGGTCAGGGCTTCGACCAGCCCACCGCCGATGATGGCGTCCGGCCCCTGGCCGCACCCTTCGTGATAGTGCCCGCTGTCGTAGGGAGCAACGATAATCGAGACCTTCACGTTTCACACCCCTGCCATCGGTTTGCCACGCAGGATCGCCAATGCCTCGGCCGGGTCGATGCGGCCGTCGTAGAGGGCGCGTCCGGAGATCGCGCCTTCGAGCTTGCGGGCATCGGGCATGGTCATGCGCACGATGTCGGCGATCGAGGCGAGCCCGCCCGAGGCGATAACCGGGATCGACACCGCGTCGGCGAGATCGATGGTGGCGTCCCAGTTGATGCCGGTCAGCACACCGTCGCGGTCGATATCGGTGTAGATGATGGCGGCGACGCCGGCACCCTCGAATTTCCTCGCCAGTTCAATGACGCCGAGGCTCGAGGCTTCAGCCCAGCCTTCGACCGCGACCTTGCCGCCCTTGGCGTCGATGCCGACGGCGATCTTGCCCGGGAATGCCTTGCAGGCCTGCCTGACCAGATCCGGATCGCGCACCGCCACGGTGCCAAGAATGACGCGGGCCAGCCCACGGTCGAGCCAGTCCTCGATCTGCGCCAGGGTGCGGATGCCGCCGCCGAGCTGCACCGGATTGCTCGTCGCCTTCAGGATAGCGCCGACCGCGGCGCTGTTGACGCTCTGGCCCTTGAAGGCGCCGTTGAGGTCGACGACGTGCAACCATTCGAAGCCCTGCTCTTCGAAGGCGCGCGCCTGAGCGGCGGGATCGTCATTGTAGATGGTGGCGGTCGCCATGTCGCCATGCCTGAGGCGCACGCATTTGCCGTCCTTGAGGTCTATCGCCGGAAACAGAAACACCTTCAGGCGCCTTCGACGATGACAAAGTGGCCGGTCGAGCCGGCGAGCCTGTACTTCGAGGCCTCCTGGTATTCAGGCGAGCCGTAGCATTCCAGCGCCTTTGCATAGGATTCGAATTCCACCAGCACGTGGCGATTGCCTGCCGGTCCTTCCGGGCTGGTGTACCGCCCGGCGCGCACCGGGAACTTCGCGCCGTATTTCGCGAAAGCCGCGGCATTGGCCTCGATGTACTGCTTGTAGATCTCGGGATCGTGGACATCGACCATTGCCATCCAATAGCCCTTCTTGCTCATGGTTCAGGGCCTCCAGCCTAGGAAATTGGTGATCAGCGCCAGGCCCAGCGCCTGGCTCTTCTCGGGGTGGAATTGCGTTCCGGCTAGGTTGTCGCGGGCGACAGCGGCCGTTACCGGGCCGCCATAGTCGGCAACCGCCAGCACCTCATCCTCCTTCCGTGCATCGAGATGGTAGGAGTGGACGAAATAGGCGTGCAGTCCCTTGCCACCCGTCGCAATGCCGGAAAACAGCGGATGCTTGCGCTTCAGGTCAATTGTGTTCCAGCCGATCTGCGGGATCTTCAGTGTCGGATCGGCCGGCGTGATCTCCTTGACGTCGCCGGCGACCCAGCCAAAGCCCTTTGTGACGGTCTTTTCCAGGCCTCGCTCCGACATCAGCTGCATGCCGACGCAGATGCCGAGGAACGGCCGAGCCTTGGCGATCGCCACCTCCTCGACCGCTTCCCACATGCCGGCGACCGCACGCAGTCCAGCGGCGCAATCGGCATAGGCACCGACGCCGGGCAGGACGATGCGGTCGGCGGTCCTGACCCGCTCGGCATCGGCGGTGAGTTCGATCGCGGCGGCAATGCCGGCTTCATGCGCGGCACGCTCGAAGGCCTTGGTGGCCGAGCGCAGATTGCCCGACCCGTAATCGATGATCGCAACCCTCATCTCAGGGCTTTCCCGGAATATGGTTCAGCCCCAGCGCCAGGCCCATCTGCGCCGACCGGGCATGTGCTGCGTCTGGGACGATGCGTTGCACCGTCGGTTGTTCATCCGACTGAGCATCGGCTTCCAATGCATAGCGGACGTCTGCGTCGTCGAGCCTGTCGGCCTCGACCACGCCCCATTCATGCCAGCCGCGACGGCGCAAGGCTGCGATCCGCAAGCCCTGCCCTTCCAGTCCGACAAAGAGCATGACAAGCAGGGATAAAAGCGAGCCGGCTGTTTCCAGGTCCAGCCTTTCGCCCAGCATCGAGAGCAGGCCCATGGCGACAAACGCCAATGCCGCCTCGACCCACAGCCGGTGCCAGGCCAGCCACAGCGGCGGCACCAAGAAGCCGAGCCAGGCAAAGCCTTCACGGATAAAGGTAGTGTCCACGCTTTCGCTGCGGCCTGGCGGCTCCATTACGACATAGATGGCCATGGCGTTACCCTTTCAGGGATCCCTTGGTGGAGGGAACCGCGTCCGGCTGGCGCAGGTCGCGCTCAAGTGCCGAACGCAACACACGCGCCACGGCCTTGAAGCAGGTCTCGGCGACGTGGTGGTTGTTGGCGCCGTAATGATTGGTGACATGCAGCGTGATGCCGGCATTCTGCGCCAGCGCGTGGAAGAATTCGCGCACCAGCTCGGTGTCGAACGTACCGATCTTCGGCGACGAGAATGAAACATTCCAGACCAGAAAAGGCCGGCCGGAGACATCGATTGCCGCCCGCGTCAGTGTCTCGTCCATGGCGAGATCGATCGAGGCGTAGCGCATGATGCCGCGCCGCTCGCCCAATGCCTTGGCCAGCGCCTGGCCGAGCGCAATGCCCGTATCCTCGACCGTGTGGTGGTCGTCTATGTGCAGGTCGCCCTTGGCCTTCACGGTCATGTCGATCAGCGAATGGCGCGACAACTGGTCCAGCATATGGTCGAAGAAGCCGACGCCCGTCGAAATGTCTGATTTGCCCGAGCCGTCGACCTGAACCGATACGGCGATGTCGGTTTCCCTGGTCTTGCGGCTTATCTCGGCGGAACGGGGCGCCATGACCTCATCCTTGTCTCAGATTTTGCACGATTCAGGCGTTCACATGCCTGAAAACGAAAGCCTTCTAGCAGCATGATCCGGCGATTGCCAGTTACCGCTGCGGAGCACAGTCCGGCCCGGCGGATGGCCGGTTTGCAATCGTCCGGCCTATGCATACATATGGCCGATCAAGTCACTCGTAACGCGCCGATCGCCTCGATGGGATCGGTGCTTATCGGAGCAGAAAATGTCGAATGAACTGACCATGCATGCCACGACCATCCTGACCGTGCGCAAGGGCGGCAAGGTGGTGATCGCCGGCGACGGCCAGGTCAGCCTCGGCCAGACGATCATGAAAGGCAACGCCAAGAAGGTGCGCCGCATCGGCAAGGGCGGCAACGTCATTGCCGGTTTCGCCGGCGCCACCGCCGATGCCTTCACTCTGCTCGAGCGGCTTGAAGCCAAGCTCGAACAATATCCCGACCAGCTGACACGCGCCTGCGTCGAGCTTGCCAAGGACTGGCGCACCGACCGCTATTTGCGGCGGCTGGAAGCGATGATGCTGGTGGCCGACAAGTCGGTGTCGCTGGCGCTGACCGGCACCGGCGACGTGCTGGAGCCCGAATTTGGCGTCATGGCCATCGGCTCGGGCGGCAATTACGCGCTGGCAGCGGCACGCGCGCTGGTGGACAGCGACAAGGGCGCAGAGGAGATCGCCCGCAAGGCGATGCAGATCGCGTCAGACATTTGCGTCTACACCAACAACAACTTCGTCGTCGAAACCCTCGATGCCGCCTGAGCGGAGCCTCCGCTATGGTTTTCGGCCGGTGACCCAGAGGGACCTGCCGATGATCGCCGGCTGGCTTGCCGAGCCGCATGTCGCCAAATGGTGGAACGACCCAGAGACCGAGATTGCGGAGATCCGCGAGCATATCGACAGCATTTCGGTCGAGCCGCTGATTATCGAGCTCGACGGAAAGCCCATCGGCTATTTGCAGAGCTACGATCCGCATCTGGAGGACGGCCATCCCTATAGCGACCAGCCGTTCGGCACGCTCGGCATCGATCTGTCGATCGGCGTGCCGGAGCTTGTCGGGGTCGGCCACGGCTCGGCGATCGTCCGGCAGTTCGTCGAGCAGCTTTTCGAGGAAGGTACGCCGCGCGTCATCATCGACCCGGACCCCGCCAATGCACGGGCTATCCGTGCCTATGAAAAGGCCGGTTTCACGGCTATCGATCGCAGGAAGTCGGAATATGGCGATGCCGTGCTGATGGCGATTGATGCCCCAGAGGGTGATGCCGGACAGGGTGACGCAGAAGAGGGGCAATAGCAGCATGAGCGTATCCAGCGACAAAACCGTCTCGGCCTACTACGACAGTTGGCGAATGGGGCTTCTGCTGGTTCTCGGCCTGGTCATCTTCCAGGCCGGGGTTCTTTACGGCATGGGGCGGACGCCGATCTGTACCTGCGGCTATGTCAAGCTGTGGCACGGCATCGTGCAAAGCTCGGAGAATTCCCAGCATATTTCCGACTGGTACAGCTTCTCGCACATCATTCACGGTTTCCTGTTCTATGCGCTGGCGTGGTTCCTTTTCCCGCGCTCGCCGATCGGGCTCAGGCTGGCCTTTGCGGTGGTTATAGAGGGCGGCTGGGAGCTGCTCGAGAACAGCCCTTTCATCATCGATCGCTATCGCGCCGGCACGATCTCGCTCGACTATTATGGCGACAGCATCATCAATTCGGTGTCGGACACGCTGGCCATGGTGCTGGGGTTTGTCATGGCGCGAAGGCTTCCTATATGGGTGGTCGTAACCCTCGCCCTCATCTTCGAATTCGGTGTCGGCTATCTCATCCGGGACAATCTGACACTCAACGTGATCATGCTGCTGCATCCGTTCGAGTCCATTCGGCAGTGGCAAAGTGGAATTTAGTGACATGAGCACCTTCTCTCCTCGCGAAATCGTTTCGGAACTCGACCGCTTCATCATCGGCCAGAAAGACGCCAAGCGTGCCGTGGCGATTGCCTTGCGCAACCGCTGGCGCCGCCAGCAGCTCGAGGGCCAGATGCGCGAAGAGGTGATGCCGAAGAATATCCTGATGATCGGCCCGACCGGCGTCGGCAAGACCGAGATTTCGCGCCGCCTGGCACGCCTTGCCGGTGCGCCTTTCGTTAAGGTCGAAGCCACCAAGTTCACCGAGGTCGGTTATGTCGGCCGCGATGTCGAGCAGATCATCCGCGACCTGGTCGAGATCGCCATCGGGCTGGTTCGCGAGAAGATGCGCGAGGACGTCAAGGCGCGTGCCCACATCAACGCCGAGGAACGGGTGCTCGAAGCGCTTGTCGGCAAGACGGCGAGCCCGGCCACCCGTGACAGTTTCCGCAAGAAGCTGCGCGACGGCGAGCTCGACGACAAGGAGATTGAGATCGAAGTGGCCGATACCGGCAATGGCGGCATGCCCGGCTTCGAGATCCCCGGCATGCCGGGCGCCAATATCGGCGTGCTCAACATCAACGACATGCTGTCGAAGGCAATGGGCGGCCAGAAGACCAAGATGCGCAAGACGACCGTCAAGGAGTCCTACGGGCTGTTGATCAGCGACGAGTCCGACAAGCTGCTCGACCAGGACGAGGTGGTGCGCAGGGCACTCGAATCGACCGAGAACGACGGCATTGTCTTCCTTGACGAGATCGACAAGATCGCCTCGCGCGAAGGCGGCATCGGTGCCGGTGTTTCGCGTGAAGGTGTGCAGCGCGACCTGCTGCCGCTGGTCGAAGGCACCACGGTTGCGACCAAATACGGACCGGTGAAGACCGACCACATCCTGTTCATCGCCTCGGGTGCGTTCCACGTCGCCAAGCCCTCCGATCTGCTGCCGGAATTGCAGGGCCGCCTGCCGATCCGCGTCGAGCTGCGGGCGCTGGAGAAGGGCGATTTCGTCCGCATCCTCACCGAGACCGAAGCCAGCCTGATCAAGCAGTATATTGCGCTGATGAAGACCGAAGGCGTCGATCTGGTCTTCACCGACGACGCCATCGATTCGTTGGCCGGCATCGCCGTGGACCTCAACGCCAGCGTCGAGAATATTGGCGCCAGGCGGCTGCAGACGGTGATGGAACGGGTGCTGGACGAAATCTCCTATGACGCGCCGGACCGCAACGGCACCTCGGTGACAATCGATGCCGCCTATGTCGAGAAGCATGTCGGCGACCTCTCCAGAAACACGGACTTGTCGCGTTTCATCCTGTAGGAGACGCTTCATTCTCGAAGAGGGTCGGGGAATTGCTCCCGGCCTCCCCAATTTGGCCCAGCATTCCCGATGTGTGGCCAAATGGAAGCATCCGGCAAGCTTTCGTCCCGTCGGGTGCAGGCGTCTCTCGACTCCCGGTGGAGCATTACCTAGTTTGCCGGCGACTATTTGGGCGGCGGCGCATGAAAAAACTGATCCTCGTCATTTTGGGGCTGACGCTGGCGGCAGCCATGTTCGCCGCGCAAGCGGCAACGATGGTGCCGCCGGGCAACCGCAACACCGAGCAGCCCGACATACCGGGCGCTTCGAGCCGGCGCACCCAGGCGACCAACACCACCTTCCAGGCGAAATACCGCAAAGTCTTTGCGCTGCTCCAGAACGATGCCGAGCTGCGCGGCAAGATCAAGCAGGCAGCCGCGGCCTATGACATCGACCCAATGCATATCGTTGGAGCCATCGTCGGCGAGCATACCTATAATGTCGATGCCTATGACCGGCTGCAGACCTATTACGTCAAGGCGATCTCGTATCTGTCGAGCAAGCTCTCCTTTGCCTATGATGGCGAGGACATCACCGATTTCGTGCAACGGCCGCAATTTGCGAAATGCGCAGGGAAGTCCGACAGCTACGATCTGTGGGAGTGCCGCGAACAGGTGTGGAACCGGTCGTTCCGCGGCAAAACCGTCAACGGCGAGAGCTTTCCCAACGACCGCTTCGGCGCCACTTTCTTCCAGCCTTATTATGCCGGCCAGACTTTTGGCCTTGGCCAGCTCAATCCGCTGACGGCACTGCAGATGAGCGATCTCGTGCACAAGGTTTCCGGCCTGCCGGAACTCGACGTCGGCGACCCCAATGCGGTCTACAAGACGATCATGGACCCTGACCTGACACTGCCTTATGTCGCGGCGACGATAAGGAAGTCGATCGACGCCTATAAAAGCATTGCCGGCTTCGACATCTCAGGCAATCCCGGCATCACGTCGACGCTCTACAATGTCGGCAATCCCGAACAGCGCGCCTATGCGCTGAAAGCCGAGAACGACAAGCGCCGCGCTGCGGGCGAGCCGGAAAAGCTGCCCGAGGAAAATTACTATGGCTGGCTGGTCAACGACAAGCTGCCGGAGCTGAAAGCGCTGTTTTAGCGGAACGCGTTCGGCCAATTATCCACGCGGCGGATCAAGCCGCCAGCAGCGATTTTAATTTGACCGCCTGCGAGACTAGCGATTCGGGCGCCGGCCTTGCCTGCTTTGCAATCAGCATCTCGGCCAGCCTTATGTCGCGGGCGACCGCGTTGCCGGGGCCGATGCCGCTTGCCGCAACCAGCCTGCCGTCCTCGGCGAGGTGGAACAGGATGAAGGCGCCGTCGCCGAGGTCGCGGCGCACGATGCTGCGGCCTTCGTCCGACAGGCCGGCGATCTGCAAGGTCAGGCCGTACTGATCCGACCAGAACCACGGCACCGCCGCATGGGACTCGCCGGCGCCAAGCATATTCCTTGCGGCGAGCGCGCCCTGCTCCTGTGCATTGCGCCAAGCTTCGAGCCGCACGCGCCGGCCGCCATAGATGGCGAGCGGAAACGAACAGCAATCGCCGGCGGCAAAGATATCCCGGTCGCTGGTGCGAAGCTCGGCGTCGACGGCGACACCGTTGTCGACGGTCAGCCCCGCCTCCGCGGCAAGTCCGGTCACCGGCACGGCGCCGATGCCGATCACGGCAAGATCGGCGACAATGTCGTGTCCACCGGCGAGCGCGATGCGCACTTCGGCGCCATCATCGGCAATGGCGGCGATGCCCTCGCCGCACAGGATTTTCACGCCTTCGGCTTCATGCGCCTGATGGATGATTTGCGCGATCTCGGCCGGCACGCCGCGCATCAAGATGCGCGGCTGCGCCTCGATAACTGTGACCGCCGCACCCAGTCTGCGTGCCGCCGCGGCAAGCTCAAGCCCGATGAAGCCGCCGCCAATGATGGCGATGCGATTTCCGGCGCTGAGATGGGCGCGAATGGCCAGCGCGTCGTTGAAGGTCCGGAGGTAGACGCAGCGCCCGCCAAGGCCCGGCATCGGCAGCTTGCGCGGCACCGAACCGGTCGCCAGCAGGAGCTTGTCGTAGGCCAGGACGGAACCGTCCGAGAGGCGCACGACATGCGCCGCGCGGTCGATCGCCACCGCCTGAATCGAATGGATATGTCTGATCGATCTTTCGGCCAGGATCGCGTCGGTGGCGATTGCCTTGAGCAGGGGCGCGTCGGCAACCATCGTGTCTTTCGACAGCGGCGGGCGCTCATAGGGCAGATGCGGCTCGTCGCCGACCAGCGTCACCGGTCCATTAAAGCCGAGCTCGCGCAGCGCAAGGGCGGCGCGCCCGCCGCATTCGCCGGCGCCAATGATTACCATTCCCTTCGTCATCATCAACCGATCCGGACAAGGACTTTGCCGGCGTCGACCTTGACCGGATAGGTCCTGAGATCGACGCAGACCGGCGCGCCCCTGGCAGCCCCTGTCTTGTAGTTGAAGCGGCCATTATGCTTCGGGCATTCGATGATATCGTCCATCACCAGCCCGTCGGCCAGATGCACCTTCTCATGCGTGCAAAGCCCGTCGGTGGCGAAATACCCGTCGTCGGGGCTGCGATAGATGGCAAAGGTGCGGCCGCCATGGTCGAAGCGCATCACGTCCTCTTCGTCGATGTCCTCGGCGTCACAGGCCTCGACCCAGTCGCTCATTTACGCGTCCCTCGATGTTTGGTGCCTTGGCATGGGCTTGTCATTCAGCAGCCACCGCAACAGCAGCGTTATCGCTGTGGAAATCCTCGCGATAGGGCCTCGCCGTCGGCGGCAGTTCGCGCTTGATGAAATAATCCTCAGTGCGCAGCTGGCGCAGGAAAGCCGGTATCATCTCGCGGTAGCCGGCCAGGATGGACGGTGTCGGCGTCGGCAGATCGTGCTTGATCAGTTCGTGCAGCCTGGGCAGCGCGTGATAGGGCACCATGGGAAACATGTGATGCTCGACATGGTAGTTCATGTTCCAGTAGATGAAGCGGCTTATCGGGTTCATGTAGACGGTGCGGCTGTTGAGCCGGTGATCGGTGACGTTTTCAGCCAGGCCGCCATGCTGCAGCAGGCCGACCATGACATGGTGCCAGGCACCGTAAAGCCTGGGCAGACCGACCAGCATCAGCGGCAGGAACGAGCCGGTATAGAGCGCCAGCGCAATGGTCGCGGCATAGATTGTCGTCCAGATGCGGGCAATGCGAATTGCCTTCGGCTGCTCCTGGTCGGGAATGAAGGTTCTTTCGGCCGGGCTGACGATGCCGGCTGCATTGCGCAGCATGTCGCTCATCGCGTGCCAGGCGTCGAGAATGCCGACGAAGTTGAGCCCCACGCGCAGAAGATCGGGCGGACGCATCACCGATATCTCCGGATCGCGGCCGACCATGATGGTATCGGTATGGTGGCGCGTATGGCTCCAGCGCCAGGTCACGGGATTGCGCATGATCATGAAGCAGGCGACCTGATAGACCACGTCGTTCATCCACTGCGTCCTGAAAGCGGTGCCGTGGCCGCATTCGTGCCAGCGTGAATCGGTGGAGGAACCGTAGAGGACGCCATAGACGAAGAAGAACGGCACGCACCACCAGCTGCCCCAGAACCAGGCGGCGCCGGCGCCGCTGAGAATCATGGTGCCGAGCCAGATGATGGTATCGCGGATCGCCGGGCCGTCGGAGCGCTGCATCAGCTCCTTCATCTGCTTGCGCGGCACGTCGGTGTGATACCACTCGGCCGCCGCCAGCCCGCTCTCGACGGCAAGCTTCGCGTCGCGGCCGATCAGGCTATAGTCGCGTCGGGACGCTGTTGCGGAACTCGTATTCCCGGTTCGGAGTCCAATATCCACCATAGCGAAGGCCTCGATCATATTCGGTCAGCGTTCAAAATAACGCCGAGCCCTGATAGGCTCAATATCACAAAGATAGTTTCTATCATTTTCCATCAGAATGGTGTAAAAGGGCCAAACAGTGGAGTAAGGCAGCGATGGCGAAACGGCCGACGATCACCGACCTGGCGCGCATTTCGGGGGTCAGCGTTGCCACCGTCGACCGGGTGCTGAACAACCGCTTGCCGGTGCGCGAGGAAACCGCGCGCCGCGTCTATGAGGCCGCGACCAGCATCGGCTATCACGCAGCCGGATTGATCAAGCAGCGGATGCGCCATGAATTGCCCGAATACCGGCTCGGGTTCCTGCTGTTGAGACGGGAGGACGTCTTCTACAGTGAATTTGCCCGCGAGCTTGAACTGGCGGTATCGCAGTCGCCGCGCTTTCGCGGCGTGGCCACCATCGACTTCGCCGCTTCGCTGGCGCCGGACGAGATCGTCGAGCGGATGCGCAAGCTGGCCGCCAAATCCAGGGCCGTCGCCCTGGTCGGGCCTGATCACCCGACGCTGACGGTCGCCGTCGAGGCTCTCAAAGCCAATGGCGTACCGGTGTTCTCCCTGCTTTCCGACTTTGCGTCCGGTATTCGCGAGGGCTATGTTGGCCTGGACAATCGCAAGGTCGGCCGCACCGCTGCCTGGATGATCTCGAAGGCCGCGAAGAGACCTGGCAAGGTTGCCCTCTTCGTCGGCAGCCATCGCTTCCATGGCCATGAGCTTCGCGAGATCGGTTTTCGCTCCTTCTTTCGCGAGCAGGCGCCGGAATTCACTCTCCTCGAGACGTTGGTCAATCTGGAAGCGAACCAGATCACGCATGATGCAATGATCGAGCTTCTGGCCCGCCACCCTGATCTCGCCGGTTGCTATGTCGCCGGTGGCGGCATGGAAGGCGCGATCTCGGCGCTGAGGGAGGCAAAGCCGGCTGAGATGCCGGCGGTCGTCTGCAACGAGATCACGCCCGACTCCCGCGCGGCGCTGGCAGATAATTTCCTGACCATGGTGATCTCGACGCCACTGGCGGCGCTTTGCCGCGAGCTTGTCGGGCTGATGGCGCATGCCATCGAGACCGGCGCTGCGAATGCGCCGGGCCAGACCTTTCTGCCCTTCGACATTTATCTGCCGGAAAACATCTGACGTCGCGGTCATCGGCGGCAGACATGATGTAATCTATCAGAACGCTTTCAGGCCTGGCTTGCGTTAGCGTCCGTCTAAAAGCGCTCGAAATGCCGAAAATCCATTCCTCATGGCGAAATCTCGCTTGACGCCCAAGCGAAATGGAATAAATATTTCACCAACTGAGAATTTTGGTTCTTTCGTTCCGGAAGATCTGTTTCAGGCAAATGCCTCCGGAACTAAAAATGGCAATCGGGAGAGAATTCCCTGCGAGATCGGGGATTCCGGGTAGATCGGTGCAGCCGGACACCAATGTGGAGGAGAAATAAAATGAAAAAACTGCTTTTGGGCGTCGCGTTCGCGGCGCTGATGAGTTCGTCCGCCTTTGCTGCCAAGATCGGCGTGTCGATGGCGTTGTTCGACGACAATTTTCTCACCGTGCTGCGCAACGGCATGATTGAACAGGCCAAGGGCATGGACGGCGTCGAGCTGCAGGTGGAGGATGCGCAGAACGACGTCGCCAAGCAACTCGACCAGATCAAGAACTTCGCCGCCTCAGGCGTCGACGCCATCATCGTCAACCCGGTCGACACCTCGGCGACTCAGGCGATGTCGGACGCAGCCGCCGCTGCCAAGATTCCACTGGTCTATGTCAATCGCGAGCCGGTCAACGTCGACACGCTGCCCGAAAACCAGGCCTTCGTCGCCTCGAACGAAGCCGATTCCGGCACGCTCGAGACCAAGGAGGTCTGCCGCCTGTTCAAGGAGGCCGGCAAGACTGAAGCCAACGTCTATGTGATCATGGGCGAGCTGTCGAACCAGGCAGCGGTGCAGCGCACCAAGGACATTGACGACGTGATCGCCACGCCGGAGTGCAGCTTCATCAAGATCATCGACAAGCAGACGTCGAACTGGAAGCGCGAAGAAGCGCAAAACCTGATGACCAACTGGCTGTCGACCGGCAAGCCGTTCGACGGCGTCATCGCCAATAATGACGAAAGCGCCATCGGCGCCATCCAGGCGATGAAGGCCGCCAACATCGACATGAAGTCGGTTGTCGTCGGCGGGGTCGACGCTACCCAGGATGCGCTTGCCGCGATGCAGGCGGGCGACCTCGATGCGACGGTGTTCCAGGACGCGGCCGGCCAGGGTGCCGGCGCGCTTGACGCAGCGCTCAAGCTGGCGAAGGGCGAGAAGGTCGAGCACAAGGTCTACATCCCGTTCCAGCTGGTCACGCCGGCAAACATCGACAAGTTCCTGAAGAAGAACTGAGGCGGACCTGTCCGATACGGAGCGGCGCGCCAAAGTAAGACAGCGCCGCTCCGCTTTTTCCCTCTCGGCCTGAACAGCGCCGAGTGGAGACCGTGGCTGACGGAGGAAGCACGATTGGCACAGACATCTCACGGCGTCGGCGGGCTCAGCTATGATGCGAAACGGCGCGCATGGCCGGCCGAATTCAACGTCTTCCTGGCGCTCGTCATCCTGGTCGGCGCTTTCGAGCTGATCGGCCGGGTTTTCCTGGGCGACAGCTTCCTGTTCAACACCCGCGACAATATCGATGCGATCTTCAACGAAGCGCGCCTGCAGATCATCATCCTGCAGGTGTCGATAGTCGGCATCATTGCCATCGGCGTGACGCAGGTGATCATTACCGGCGGCATCGACCTGTCCTCAGGTTCGATCGTCGGCGCCACGGCGATGATAGCCATGAGCTTCGCCCAGGTGGCGACCGTCAATGGCAACCCGAACCCGAAGGCGATGTTCATCGCCCAGGGCTGGACCGACCTGCCGGTGATCGTGCCCGTGCTGGTCGCGATCGGCTGCGGCCTGCTGGCCGGCCTGGTCAACGGCGCTTTGATCGCCTACACGCGCATCCCGCCGTTCATCGCCACGCTCGGCATGATGGTCACCGCGCGCGGCATCGCCAAATGGTGGTCAAAGGGGCAGCCGATCTCGTTTCCGACCGAGAGTTTCGCCGCCATCGGCAAGGGGCTGATGCCGGTCATCATTTTCATATCGCTCGCAGTGCTGTTCCAGCTGATCCTGAGTTACACCAAATATGGCAAGCACTGCTATGCAATCGGCTCCAATGAGGACGCCGCGCGCATGTCCGGCATCAACATCGCCAACCACAAGATCCTCGTCTACGTCATTGCCGGCGTCCTCGCCGCGCTCGCCGCCGTGGTGCTGAGCTCCAAGAATCTCACCGCCCAGGCCGGCATGGGTGTAATGTACGAGCTCGACGCGATCGCCATGGCGGTTATCGGCGGCGTCTCGCTGTCGGGCGGCCGCGGTTCGATTATCGGGACAGTGATCGGCTCGCTGATCTTCGGCGTCATCATCTCCGGCTTCACCTTTCTGCGCCTCGACGCCTATTATCAGGAGATGGTCAAAGGCGTGATCATCGTCGGCGCAGTCGTACTCGACCAGTGGCGCCAACGCCTGCGGGCGATGAGGGCTTGATCATGTCAGACATCGTCCTGAAGACCGAAAACCTCACCAAGTATTATGGCGGCGTCCATGCGCTGGAGGGTGCCAACTTCGAGCTGCGCAAGGGCGAGCATGTCGCCATCATGGGCGACAACGGCGCTGGCAAATCGACCTTCGTACGCCAGATCACCGGCGTCGAGCAGCGCACCAGCGGCAGGATGTGGTTCGACGGCAAGGAAGTGAATTTTGCCGGCCCCATCGAAGCCCGCGAGGCAGGCATCGAGACGGTGTTCCAGAACCTGGCGCTCGCCGACGACCTCGACGTGCCGTCGAACCTGTTCCTCGGCCGCGAGCGGGTGCTTTTCAATCTCGGGCCCTTCTCGATCCTCGATCGCAAGTTCATGCGCAAGGCGACCGAGGCAGCCTTGGTCCGGACAGCGGTCAAGATCCCCAATCTTTCCAATACTATCCGCCACATGTCGGGCGGCCAGCGCCAGTGCGTAGCAATTGCCAGAACCGCGACCTTTGCTTCCAAGCTCATCATCATGGATGAGCCGACGGCGGCACTCGGCGTGCAGGAGACGATGCAGGTCGAAAACATCATCCGCACGCTGAAGGAGAATGGCGAACCGCTGATCCTGATCTCTCACAACATGCGCCAGGTGTTCGACCTGGTCGACCGCATCGTCGTTTTCCGGCGCGGCCGCATCGTCGCCAATTTGCGCAAGCAGGACACCGACGGCAACGATATCGTCTCCTACATCACCGGCGCCAAGACCGGGCAGGCGGAACTTGCGGCGTAACGGCCAACGCCGAGCCACAGGCGCTGACGCGCCCTCCCTTCCGAACCATCCTCAAAGGAAAACTCTTCATGCCTCTTCGCTTTGCTCTTCTCGGTGCCGGCCGTATCGGCAAGGTCCATGCTCGCGCCGTCGGTTCCAATCCTGAGGCCAGGCTGGTCGCAGTTGCCGACGCCTTCGAGAAGGCGGCGACCGATCTGGCCTCTGCCTATGGCGCCGAAGTGCGCAGCATCGATGCCATCGAGAAGGCCGGCGATATCGACGCGGTCGTCATCTGCACGCCGACCGACACTCATGCCGACCTGATCGAACGCTTCGCCAAAGCGGGCAAGGCGATTTTCTGCGAAAAGCCGATCGATCTCGACGCCGGCAGAGTGGAAGAATGCCTGGCCGTCGTCGACAAGGCCGGCGCCACCCTGATGGTCGGCTTCAACCGCCGCTTCGATCCGCATTTTGCCGCCGTGCGCAAGGCGATCGACGACGGCGCCATCGGCACTGTCGAAATGGTGACAATCACCTCGCGCGATCCCGGCCCGCCGCCGCTCGACTATATCGGCCGCTCGGGCGGCATCTTCCGCGACATGACCATTCATGATTTCGACATGGCGCGCTTCCTGCTCGGCGAGGAGCCGGTGGCGGTCAGCGCGCATGCTTCGGTGCTGGTCGACAAGAAGATCGGCGAGGCCGGCGACTTCGACAGCGTCAGCGTCATCCTCGAAACTGCCTCCGGCAAGCAATGCGTTATCTCCAACTCACGCCGCGCCACCTACGGCTACGACCAGCGCATCGAGGTGCATGGCTCCAAAGGCATGATTGCGGCCGAGAACCAGCGGCCGGTGTCGATCGAACTGGCCAATGAGAAAGGCTATACGCGGCCGCCGCTGCACGATTTCTTCATGACCCGTTATCTCGACGCTTATGCCAACGAGATCGCTGCCTTCATCGCGGCAGCGACGTCAGGCAAGAAGGCGACGCCGAGCGGCAAGGACGGGCTGGTGGCGCTCAGGCTGGCGGATGCGGCGCTGAAATCGGCCAAGGAAGGCAAGACCGTCCGCCTCCACAAAACAATCTGACTATCAAGCACAGGAGCAAGGCGATGAACGGTTCAGCCGGTCGCAATTCCGAAACACGCGCCATCGTCACCGGCGGCGCACAAGGCATCGGCTTTGCCGTCGCCAAAGCGCTGGCCGATGAGGGTTGCCGGGCGCTGGCGCTGATCGGCCGCTCGCAGGAGAAGGGCGACAAGGCTGTCGCCATCCTTAAGGGGGCAGGCGTCGATGCCATCTTCATCAGCGCCGACGTCTCAAAAGTGGCCGACTGCAAGCGTGCGGTCGAAACGGCGATTGGCCATTTTGGTACCGTCAACGCGCTGGTCAACGCCGCTGCCACCTCGGCTCGCGGCTCGCTGGTCGAGACCTCCGAGGATCTGTTCGACCAGATATTCCAGACCAATGTGCGCGGCCCGTTTTTCCTGATGCAGGGCGTGGTGGCGCATTTGCTGGCGCGCCAGGTACCGGGCTCGATCGTCAACGTGCTGTCGATGTCGGCGCATTGCGGCCAGTCGTTCCTGGCGCCCTATTCGTCGAGCAAGGGAGCGCTGGCGACACTCACCAAGAATGTCGCCAATGCCTATCGCGGCAATCGCATCCGCTGCAACGCGGTGCTGCCCGGCTGGATGGACACCGAGGGCGAGGCGATCGTGCAGAAGAAATGGCATGACGCGCCAGACGACTGGTTGGAAAAGGCCGAAGCCGCGCAGCCGATGGGCCAACTGGTGAAGCCGGCGCAGCTTGCCCGGCTGATCAGCTATATGATCAGCCCGCAGTCCGGCGTCATGACCGGGTCGCTGGTCGACTACGACCAGAGTATCGCAGGGTCGTCACCGGAGTAGCATCAGTTGAAAACGTCGGGGCCTCAGGTCCGGTGTGCATTGTGCAACCCCGCCAACTCGACCTGAACGTCGGCCAGCTCTTGCTTCCAGTAGGCAATATCCTCCGGCGTAGCTGGCGTCCCGAAGGCGTTGGCCTCGTAGGCGCTCAACATAGCTTTGGCTGATCTTAGGCGTGCGTCTGCCGCCGCTCGCAGCAGCGCATAAACATCGACGGGTTCTTCGGGATCTTGGTCCATATCGTTGAGCGTATAAGAGTTCGGGCTGGATCGCGACGGGCAGGGCCGTCAAAATTCAAACTGAGGGGAGCGTGACAAGCACCTCGGCTTCGGCTATAGGGCTGGCATGATCAACCCGACCGCCTCGTTTTGGTACTTTAGCTACTCGCTGGCGGCGGGAGGATTGCGCTCGATCTGAAGATTGCAGCATCAACATCCGAACAGCCGCCAGACCTGGCGGCTTTTTTGTTTCAGCCGGCAGGTCTCCCAATCAGGAGCAGAAAGCCGTGTTGACCACCACAGATGATCTTCGGGTCAAGGAACTCAAAGAACTGAGCACGCCGGAAGAGGTGATGCGCGAGATACCGCGCACGCTGACGGCGACGCGCACCGTTACCGCCTCACGCAACGCGATCCATTCCATCTTGACCGGCGCCGCCGACCGGCTGGTGGTCATCGTCGGCCCTTGTTCGATCCACGACCCGGTCGCCGCCGTGGACTATGCCAGCCGGCTAGCGGCGCTGCGCGAGACCCTGTCGGACCGGCTGGAGATCGTCATGCGCGTCTATTTCGAGAAGCCGCGCACTACGGTCGGCTGGAAGGGCCTGATCAACGATCCCGACCTCGACGGCAGCTTCAACATCGACAAAGGACTGAGGATGGCCCGCAACGTGCTCTCGGCGGTCAACAATCTCGGCCTTCCCTCAGCGACCGAGTTCCTCGACATGACAACTCCGCAATACATCGCCGACCTCGTCGCCTGGGGCGCGATCGGCGCGCGCACGACAGAGAGCCAGATCCATCGCGAGCTCGCATCGGGCCTCTCCTGCCCCGTCGGTTTCAAGAACGGCACCGACGGCAATCTGCGGATTGCCGCCGAGGCGGTGAAGTCCGCCGCCCAGCCGCATCATTTCATGGCGGTGACGAAGGGCGGGCGCAGCGCCATCGCGACGACCACCGGCAACGAGGACTGCCACGTCATCCTGCGCGGCGGCATTGTGTCCAACTATGACGCGGCAAGCATAGCTGCTGCCTCAGCTGAGCTCGGCCGGATCGGCGTGGCACCTCGGCTGATGATCGATGTCAGTCACGCCAACAGCAACAAGAAGCCGGAAAACCAGCCGCTGGTGGCGGCAGACGTGGCGGGCCAGATCGCGGCGGGCGACGAGCGCATCATCGGCATCATGATCGAGAGCAACCTCGTCGCCGGCCGGCAGGACGTCGTGCCCGGCAAGCCGCTCGTCTATGGCCAGAGCATCACCGACGGCTGTATCGACTGGGAAACCACCGAAACGGTGCTGCACGGCCTTGCCGACGCCGTCGAGCAGCGCCGGTCGGTGCGACGCGCCATGATCGCTGGCCGTCCGGGAGCCGCCTGAGGCAGCCAATGCCGGCCCTGTCCCTTCTCCCCTTGTGGGAGAAGGTGGATCGGCGCGCAGCGCCGAGCCGGATGAGGGGTGCCGGAAGGATCTCGGCGCAAAAATATTGAGGGATTTGAAGCGCTTATTTCTTTGCTGTAGCGATCCGTCCAACACCCCTCATCCGACCGAGCTTCGCTCGGCCACCTTCTCCCACAAGGGGAGAAGGGGCTTATTACCGCACCTCCACCCAGCGCTGTTCCGCGAACGAGCGCGCCATCGCGTGCACCGTGCGCTCGATCTCCAGGCCTTCGTCGAAATCGATGATCCGCGCCGGCTTGCCGGCAAGTCGCGTCAACAGTTCCCGGCATTCGATAATCTTGAGGTCATTAAAGCCAAGGCCGTGGCCGGGCGCCGGCAGGAAGGCGTCATAAGGCTTATGATGCGGCGCCACCAGGATGGTGCGGTAGCCTTGCTCGGTCGGCCGGTCGGCCGTCAGATAGAGTTGGAACTCATTCATCCGCTCCTGGTCGTACAGGATCGAGCCCTTCGAGCCAAAAATCTGGATGGCGATCCGGCCTTTGCGGCCCCAGGCCGAACGGTTGACCAGCAGCGTGCCGGCGATGCCGTTTTCGAGATGCATCAGGATGCTGGCGATGTCGTAGGTCTCGACCGCGCGGCGCCCGCCCGAGGCGACGCGGCGGTCGGCATAGGGTTTGGCCATGTCGCACATGACGCGGGCAACGCGGCCGAACAGTACGGCGATGAGCGACAGCGGATGCACGGCGAAATCGTCGAGCGCGCCGTAACCGGACGCCGCCTCGTGCTTCCAGAAGAACAGCGCCTCCGGATCGGCCATGAAGTCCTCGTCCATCTCGATACGGAGATGGTTAACCTCGCCGATGATCTTCTCGTCGAGCAGCGCGCCGATATGGCGGATCGCTGGGTTCTGAATATAGTTATAGCCAAGCGCGGCCACCTTGCCGGACTTTTGGGCCGCCGCAGCCATTGCTTGCGCCTCCGCAAAACTTGGCGCCATCGGTTTTTCACACCACAGATGCTTGCCGGCTTCGAGGATGGCGATGGCCATTTCCGGGTGGAACTGGTTCGGCGTGGTCAGCGAGATGACATCGACATCCGGGTCGTCGACGACGGCGCGCCAGTCACCGGACGCCTTGGCGAAGCCGAATTCGCTGGCACGGCGTTTGGCAAGATCCTCGTTGACCTCGCCCAGATGGACCAGCCTTGGCTTGGCCACATCGGGAAAGACGGTGCCGACCGCGTTCCAGGCAATGGCGTGGCACTTGCCCATGAAACCCGTGCCGATAAGACCTACCCCGACCATCCGCTTGCCTCCCTGTGTGCAAAATTTGTGTGGATGAATTAGTCCATTTTGTCTGCAGATGGAACGCTTGTCTCATTTTTTATGGTGTTCTTGCACAGGCCCGCTATGATGGGGCACAGAGGGAACCAGACGATGAGCCTGGGCGGAGCGACGATGGACGAACGGGTGCCGCGCGATTTCGAGACGCTGCGGGCGACGATCCTGGAGCGGCGCCACAGCCTGCCGAAACGTATCGCCCAGATCGCCGCCTATGCGCTCGACAACCCAGACGATATCGCCTTCGGCACCGCTGCCAGCATCGCCGCTTCCGCCGGTGTCCAGCCTTCGACCCTGATCCGCTTTGCCCAGCAGCTTGGTTTTGATGGTTTCACCAGCCTGCAGTTGGTGTTTCGCGAGCGCCTGCGCGAGCGCAACTCATCCTATGATGAAAGGCTGGCGGCATTGCGCGCCAAGGCCGAGGAAGGCGCCGGCCACCGCGCGATTTTCGACGGTTTTGTTGCCGCAGCCAGTACCTCGCTCAACGACATTTCGCGCACGCTGAATGAAGACCATTTCGAAGATGCAATCACCGTGTTGGCCAAGGCCGAAACCATTTACGTGCTGGCCAAGCGGCGCTCCTACCCGGTCGCCTCCTATATCGCCTATGCATTGGGCAAGCTCAAGATCCGCAACCAGCTGATCGAATCGGCCGCCAGCCTCAATGCAGAGATGATCGGCTTTGCCTCTCCAAGGGACGCAGTGATCGCCATCAGCTTTTCGCCCTATGCCCCGGCCACCATCGAGGAGGCGCGCGTCATTTCGGAGCAAGGCGTGCCGATCGTGGCGATTACCGACAGCTCCTTTTCGCCACTCGCCCAATTCGCCAGGGTCTGGTTCGAGGTCGCCGAGGCCGATTTCGCCGGCTTCCGCTCGCTGTCGGCGACGATGGCTTTGGCTATGGCGCTGACCGTCGCGGTCGGCGAGAAGCGGCGCGATACTGGCAAGAAGCGCAAGCCTTAGATCACCTCTATTGCCGTTTCGCCTTCTGCCGAAAGCCGCGCTGCGTCGCGGACAGGCGGCGACCCGAACTGGCGGGCATACTCCCGGCTGAACTGGGAAGCACTCTCATAGCCGACGGCGAAGGCGACACGTGCGACGTTGCCCGGCTGGGCAATCAGCAGATGGCGGGCTTCCAGCAAGCGGATTTGCTTTTGATACTGGATTGGGCTCATGGCCGTCGCCGCCTTGAAGTGACGATAAAACGCAGCACTGCTCATACGGGCAATCTCGGCCAGATCGCCGACCCGGACCGGCTGATGGGGATGCGAACGGATCCAGGCGATCGCCCGGCCAATCCGGGACAGATGGCCATCGGCGCGCGCAAGTTCACGAAGCTTTCCGCCTTGGGGGCCTTGCAGGAGCCGAAACAGCATCTCTCGCTCGATCATGGTCGCGAGCACGGGAATCTCCGCTGGCCGGTCAAGCAGCCGCATCATTCGACGCAACGCGTCGAGCAGATCGTCATCAGCGGGAGAGGTGGAGAAACTGTCGCCACTGAGGGCCGGCGCGTGCTCGACGAGGAGCGCGGCGACGGCCTGCAGGTCAAGGGTCAAGCCAATGGCCAGGTAAGGACGCGCCGCGCTCGCTTCGATTATCTGGCTGATGGTGGGCGTCTCGACAGTATAGATGAAATAGCTGGCCGGATTGTAACGAAGAGCCCGGTCGCCGATCAGAACCGTCTTCGCGCCCTGCAATACGAATAAGATCCCCGACCCCCACACCCCTGGCATTGGCGCCGTGGCGACTTCGCTGCGGCCTATCGAAACGCGGGGAACCGCCGTTCTTGTTCGTCGCCCGCGCGCATGGCGGCTGGCGATCTCGATCAACTCCTGCAGCGCTTCGCTCATTGCGCCAGCATCGCGCATTCGCACCGGCGGCGCAACAGCGTGAGAGGATTAGGCAAGAGCCGGAGAATTTCCGGCGCGCAACCCCCGCTGCCTCGCACCATTTGTGGGTCTTCCACAAGAAAAATGGAGACACCGATTATGAGAACATCGAAAAGCGCGCTGGTGACCGGCGCCAACAAGGGTATAGGCCGTGAAATCGCCCGGCGACTGGCGACCATGGGCTTCAAGGTCTGGCTCGGCGCCAGGAGCGCCGAACGCGGCATGGCGGCGGCGCAGGCATTGCGCGCCGAAGGCCTCGACCTGGAGTGGCTTGAGCTGGACGTCACGCGG
The DNA here is from genome assembly GCF_040322215.1 of Mesorhizobium sp. M0184. Taxonomy (NCBI): domain Bacteria; kingdom Pseudomonadati; phylum Pseudomonadota; class Alphaproteobacteria; order Hyphomicrobiales; family Phyllobacteriaceae; genus Mesorhizobium; species Mesorhizobium sp. M0184. Next base: position 41,439 of record NZ_JAMYSZ010000021.1, on the reverse strand, counting down.
GATGACAGTGTGAAGGCGGCAGCCGAGGCATTCAGGCAGGCCAGCCCCTGCCTCGACGTGCTGGTGAACAACGCCGGCGTCGCCATCAATTACGACCTGCCGCCGAGCCAGCAGCGGATCGCCGACATCCAGGCCACCTACGACGTCAATGTCTTCGGCCCGATCCGCGTGACCCAGGCATTCCTGCCGCTGCTGCTAGCAGCACCTGCTGCCCGGATCGTGATGGTGAGCAGCTCCACCGGGTCCATCGGCCGGGCGCTCGATCCCGCCAGCGCGAATCACGCCGTCAACATTATGGGCTACGGCAGCTCCAAGACGGCCTTGAACGCCATCACCGTGGCCTTCGCCAGGGAGCTCGCGCCGCAAGACATCAAGGTCAACGCCGCGGCGCCCGGCTATACCGCCACCGATCTCAACGGGTATAGAGGTCACCGCACGGTGCAGCAGGCGGCCGAGATCGTCATTCACCTGGCGACCCTGGACGCCGATGGCCCGACCGCCGGGTTCTTCAACGATGATGGCCCGCTTCCTTGGTAAATCAGCTGGTTTCAGTGGTAGACACTTGACGTTCGTCTGACTTCAAAGTTTCTGAACGCGCGAGCCTTGCACAGCACTTTTCAGCCTTGGGAATGCTCGTTCCATATTGACTATGGATTGGAATTATTATTTCATATTGCCGGCGCCACGCTGCCGCTCGCGCGTGTTACCCAAGACAACAAAGCCGATGGGAGGTTCGAATGGGCGAAGCCGTGGAAGCGAAATATTCGCCGCTCGACATCATCACCATCGGCCGCGCTTCCGTCGATCTCTATGGTCAGCAGATCGGCTCGCGCCTCGAGGACATTACTTCCTTTGCCAAGTCAGTCGGCGGCTGTCCGGCCAATATCGCGGTCGGTACTGCCAGGCTCGGCCTGCGCTCGGCGCTGCTCACCCGCGTCGGCAATGAGCAGATGGGCCGCTTCATCCGCGAGCAGCTGACCCGCGAGGGCGTTTCGGTCCAAGGCCTCAAGACCGATCCGGAGCGGCTGACCGCCCTGGTGCTGCTGTCGGTCGAGGATGAAGGCGTCTCGCCGATGATCTTCTATCGCAGCGATTGCGCCGACATGGCGCTTTCGAAAGACGATATCGATGAGGCGTTTATCGCTTCGGCACGCGCGGTCGTCGTCACCGGCACGCATTTTTCACGGCCCAACAGCGACGCCGCCCAGCGTAAGGCGATCCGTGTCATGAAAGCCAAGGGCGGCAAGGTGGTGTTCGACATCGACTACCGCCCCAACCTCTGGGGTCTCGCCGGCCACGCCGAAGGCTTCGAGCGCTATGTGAAATCCGACCGCGTCTCGGCGCAGTTGAAGACGGTGCTGCCCGATTGCGATCTCATCGTCGGCACCGAAGAGGAAATCATGATCGCCTCGGGTGCAGACGATTGCCTGAGCGCGCTGAAAACCATCCGCTCGCTGTCGGCGGCAACCATCGTGCTGAAACGCGGCGCCATGGGCTGCATCGTCTATGACGGGCCGATCAGCGACGACCTCGAGGACGGTATCGTCGGCAAGGGATTTCCAATCGAGGTCTACAATGTGCTCGGCGCCGGCGACGCCTTCATGTCGGGCTTCCTGCGCGGCTGGCTCGGCGAGGAAGGCCTGGCGACGGCGGCGACCTGGGCCAATGCCTGCGGCGCCTTTGCCGTGTCGCGGCTGCTCTGCGCACCGGAATACCCGACTTTCGAGGAATTGCAGTTCTTCCTGAAAAACGGCAGCAAGCATCTGGCGCTGCGCAAGGACGAGGCGATCAATCACATCCATTGGGCGACCACGCGCCGGCGCGACATCCCCTCGCTGATGGCGTTCGCCTGCGACCACCGCGTCCAGCTGGAGGATGTCGCGGCAAAAGCCGGCGCCGATCCGTCGCGAATCCCAGCTTTCAAGGTGCTGACGGTCAAGGCTGCGGCCAAGGTCGCGGCTGGCCGCGCCGGCTACGGCATGCTGCTCGACGAAAAATACGGACGCGAGGCGATGTTCGAATTCGCCCACCATTCCTTCGCCTGGCTCGGCCGGCCGGTCGAGTTGCCGGGTTCGCGGCCGCTTCGCTTCGAGTTCTCGCAAGACATAGGTTCGCAACTGACCGAATGGCCGGTCGACCACTGCATCAAGTGCCTGTGCTTCTATCATCCCGACGATCCCGCGGCGCTGAAGAGCGAACAGCAGCAGAAACTGCGCGCTTTGTTCGAGGCCGCGCGGAAAGTGGGCAGAGAACTTCTGGTCGAGATCATCGCCGGCAAGCACGGCAGGCTCGACGACATGACCATCCCGCGCGCGCTCGAGGAACTCTACGCACTCGGCATCAAGCCCGATTGGTGGAAGCTCGAACCGCAGGCATCGGCCGGCGCATGGGCAAAGATCGAGGCGGTGATCCTGAAGAACGATCCGTGGTGCCGCGGGATTGTGCTGCTTGGCCTCGAAGCGCCGCAGGACGAATTGGAAGCGGCCTTTGCTGCCACCGCCAAGGCGTCTATCGTCAAGGGCTTTGCCGTCGGCCGCACCATCTTCATCAACGCGGCCGAACAATGGCTTGCCGGCAAGATGTCAGACGATGAAGCGGTTGCCGACATGGCATCTCGCTTCGAGAGACTGACAGAGGCATGGCTTGCGGCGCGCGGCCGCAAAGCAGCATAAGAAGGCGCGGCATAAGGACTGCGGAGGAACCGACATGACCAAGACAATCCGCCTGACGATGGCGCAGGCGCTGACCCGCTTTCTTGCTCGACAGATGACCGAGATGGACGGGAAGAAAGTGCCGATCTTCGGCGGCGTCTGGGCGATCTTCGGCCACGGCAATGTCGCCGGCGTCGGCGAGGCGCTCTACCAGGTTCGCGACGAACTGCCGACCTTCCGTGCCCATAACGAGCAGGCAATGGCGCATGCGGCGATCGCCTACGCCAAGGCCAATTTCCGCCGTCGCTTCATGGCCGCAACCACTTCGATCGGCCCCGGCGCGCTCAACATGGTGACCGCTGCGGCACTTGCGCATGTAAACAGGTTGCCTGTCCTGTTTCTGCCCGGCGACGTCTTCGCCAATCGCATTCCCGATCCCGTCCTGCAGCAGGCCGAGGATTTTTCCGACGGCACGGCGACGGTCAATGACTGCCTCCGCCCGGTGTCGCGCTATTTCGACCGCATCACGCGGCCGGAGCAGATCATGCCGGCGCTCAACCGCGCCATGCAGGTGCTGACCGATCCCGCCGAATGCGGCCCGGTGACGCTGGCGCTGTGCCAGGACGTGCAGGCCGAGGCCTATGACTACCCCGAAAGTTTCTTTGCCGAGCGACTCTGGACGCCGCGACGGCAGCGCCCGGACCGCAACGAACTGGCGGCCGCAGTCGCGGTACTCAAAGCGGCGAAAAAGCCGCTGGTGATCGCGGGCGGCGGCGTACTCTATTCGCAGGCGTCCGAGGAGTTGGCAAAACTGGTGCAAGGCGCCGGCATTCCAGTTTGTGAGACGCAAGGCGGCAAATCCTCGCTCCCGGACGATCATCCGTTGAATATGGGCGCGGTCGGCGTTACCGGCACTTCGGCGGCCAACAGGCTGGCCGAAGAGGCCGACGTCGTGCTTGCCGTCGGCACCAGACTGCAGGATTTCACCACCGGCTCCTGGGCATTGTTCAAGCATGCCGGCAGGACCATCATCGGGCTCAACGTGCAGCCTTTTGACGCCGGAAAGCACCAGGCGCTGCCGCTGGTCGCCGATGCGGCGGAAGGGCTCGCCGAACTCGCTGCGGCGCTGAAAGGCTGGAAAGCCCCTTCAGGCTGGACCGACAATGCGATCACGGGCAAGAAGAACTGGCAAGCGGATGCCGACAAGGTGACGGCGTCGACCAATGCCGCCTATCCGTCCGACGCGCAAGTGATCGGCGCAGTACAGCGCGCCATGGGCTCCGGCGTGGTACTGCTTCATGCCGCCGGCGGCTTGCCCGGCGAATTGCACAAGCTATGGCAGGCGGGCGCGCCCGGCTCCTATCACGCAGAATACGGCTTCTCGACAATGGGCTACGAAATCGCCGGCGGGCTTGGCGTCAAGATGGCCAAGCCGGACGAAGAGGTCGTGGTGATGATCGGCGACGGATCTTACCTGATGCTCAATTCCGAGATCGCGACCTCGGTGATGCTCGGCCTCAAGCTGACCATCGTGCTGCTCGACAACCGCGGCTATGGCTGCATCAACCGGTTGCAGATGGCGACCGGCGGCGCCAACTTCAACAATCTGCTGAAGGACGCCCGTCACGAAACCTTGCCCGAGATCGACTTCGCCGCGCATGCTGCGAGCATGGGTGCGATTGCCGAAAAAGTGCCATCGATCGCCGGGCTGGAAACGGCGCTGGCGCAAGCGAAGAAGAACACGCGAACGACCGTGCTGGTCATCGACACCGACCCGCTGGTTTCGACCGAGGCCGGTGGAAGCTGGTGGGATGTCGCAGTGCCGGAAGTCTCGGCACGGCCGCAAGTGAATGCGGCGCGCAAGAAATATGAGGAAGCGCTGAGCGGGCGGGTTCTTTAGCCATCCGCGAACGCGCCTCGAATGTCTGAAACTGGAGTGACGACTTGAAAGCCAAACTGGGCATGTCCCCCATTGCATGGTGGAACGACGATCTTGCCGAACTCAGCGATGATGTGTCGCTGGAGGAGTGCCTGCGCCAGTCGCGCTCGGCTGGCTTTACCGGAATGGAAATGGGCCGCCGCTTTCCCAACGATCCGCAAATCATGCTGCCGATCCTGAAAGAGGCCGACGTGACGCTTTGCGGCGGCTGGTTCTCGGGGACGCTGGTCGACGAAGACATGGCGAAGAACAAGGATCGTATCCAGCCGATGATCGACCTGTTCAAGGCGGTGAACGCGCCATGCATCGTCTATGGTGAAGTCGGCCGCTCCATCCAGGGCGACCGCTCGAAGCCGCTCGCCAGCAAGCCCAGGCTTTCGGACGAGGAAATGAAAGCCTACGCCCGGCGGCTCACGCAGTTCGGCGAATGGTGTGCAGAGCAAGGCATGCCGCTCTCCTACCATCATCATATGGCGGCGGTGATCGAGACCGAGCCGGAGCTCGACGCTTTCATGCGCTATTCGGGCGAAGGCATTCCGCTGCTGCTCGACGCGGGTCACCTGGCCTTTGCCGGCGGCGATGTGCTGCGCGCTATTGATAACCACCACCCGCGCATCAACCATGTGCATGTGAAAGATGTGCGCATGGAGGTGATCGCGGGACTGGATCGCGAGAAGCAATCGTTCCTCGACGCGGTGGCACTTGGCGCCTTCACCGTGCCGGGAGATGGCTCGCTGGATTTTGGCGCCATCGTCCAGAGGCTCGCCGACCATGGCTATGAAGGCTGGTTCGTGGTCGAGGCCGAGCAGGATCCGAAGAAGAACCCGCCGCTCAAGATGGCGCAGGTCGGCTACAAGGAATTGATGCGGGCTATGACGGCGGCCGGCTATACGGTGGAGACACAGGGCTTTCCCAATGCTTGAGAGTTCGCGAGGAAAGGTGTTGATCCGATGAAAGACTCCGAGCACCCGTTTTTCCGGCCGCTGTGGCGGCGCGTCGCCGTTGTCGCGGTCTGCCTGGTCTGGTCGGTGATCGAATTCGCCACCGGCACGCCGTTCTGGGGCGTGATCGCGCTCGGCTTCGCCGGCTATGCCGTCTGGCAGTTTTTCTACCTCTACAAGCCGGCTGACGAGGACGAGCCATTGGCAGACGCCAAACCGAAGGAATGACCATGTCGAAACTGCTCGTCAAAGCCAATAAGGGCCACGGCCGCATCGCCCATGTGACGCCGCAAAGCGCCGGCTGGACCTATGTCGGCTTCGATCTGCATCGGCTCAGGCCCGGCGAGAGCGCTTCCGGGCAAACCGCGGATCGTGAGGTCTGCCTGGTGTTCGTCACCGGCAAGGGCAAGGCCAAGGCCGGCGGCAAAGATCTCGGCTTGCTCGGCGAACGCATGTCGCCGTTCGAGGGCAAGCCGTGGTCGGTCTATGTGCCGCCGGGGTCGGAGTGGTCGGTGAGCGCCGATACCGATCTCGAACTTGCCGTCTGCTCGGCGCCAGGACTGGGCGGCGGTCTGCCGGTCCGTGTCATCGGGCCCGACGATCTCGGGCAGGAGGTTCGCGGCAAAGGCACCAACACGCGCTATGTCACCAACATCCTGCCGGAGGGCAAGCCGGCCGATTCCTTGCTGGTGGTTGAGGTCATCACACCCGGCGGCCACACATCGAGCTATCCGCCGCACAAGCACGACCAGGACAATCTGCCGGCTGAATCCTATCTCGAGGAGACCTATTACCACCGTCTCAACCCGCCACAGGGCTTTGCTTTCCAGCGCGTCTACACCGATGCCGACGAGAACGGTGCTCGTTCGCTCGACGAGACGATGGCGATCGAGGACGGCGACGTCGTGCTGGTCCCCAAGGGTTATCACCCCTGCGCAGCCTGCCACGGCTATGATCTCTATTATCTCAACGTCATGGCCGGACCGAAGCGGACGTGGAAATTCCATAACGCGCCCGAGCACGAATGGCTGATGAAGGCCTAACCACTTCCCCTTCGCCCCAACCGCTGGTCCAAGCGAAAAATCGTCGGCTAACGACCCGGCTGTGTGGTTTTGTTACCGAAAACGCCGCAAAGCTTCGTCAATTCGTCATGGAAATCACCTATGGCAGCGGGGCTGACGAGGACTTTCGATGCGCTACGCGATCTATTTCACCCCCCGACAAGACGAACCGCTGGCACGTATCGCCGCCAACTGGCTCGGCCGCGACCCATTCGGTGCCGCCACAAAGCCGGTCGAGGCTGCGGGCGAGTTGTCGGCGGCAGAAGTTGCCTTCCATACCGCCTCGGCGCGCCGCTATGGCTTTCATGCGACACTGAAGGCGCCCTTCAGACTGGCCTCCAACGAGACGGAAACGTCGCTTCGTGCAGCACTCGACGATTTTGCCGAGGCGACGCCGGTGGTTACGATCCCGCGCCTCATCGTCAGCCAGATCGACGGCTTCTTCGCGCTGTTGCCGGAAGCACCGCTGCCGGCGCTCAACCGCTTCGCCGACGACGTGGTGCGCGACTTCGACCGCTTCCGCGCGCCGTTGACGGAAGCCGAGATCGAACGGCGCAGCCCCGATTCGCTGAAGCCCGACGAGTTCCGCAATCTCTGCCAGTGGGGCTATCCCTATGTCTTCGAGACGTTTCGCTTCCATATGACGCTGTCCGGCCGGGTGTCGTCACAGGAAAGCCCTCGTCTTCGCCTAGCAATCGACAGCCTGTTTGCGGACGTGCTGCAACGGCCGGTGGCGGTGGACGCGCTGACGCTGTTTGTGGAAACTGAACCGGGCGCACCGTTCATGGTGCTGTCCCATCACGCGCTCGGGCGCCGCCCGGCCAGAAGAACTGCCTAAATGACTATTTGCTTTAACCGCATGGTGCGACGCCAATTCATTTTCAATTGGCTGCAAAATGCTGCAAGGACTGCCTGAAATGACTGCCGAGACCGTTCTTGACAATGCCCGTATTGTGCTGGCCGACCAGATCGTCGAAGGGTCGATCGTGCTGCGCGATGGGGTGATCGCCGCCATCGATCCCGGCGCTGGCCGCAGCGGCGAGGACATGGGCGGCGACTTCATCATCCCTGGCCTGGTCGAGCTCCACACCGACCATCTCGAAGGCCATTACGCGCCGCGGCCGAAAGTGCGCTGGAACCCGATCGCAGCTGTGCTCGCGCACGACGCGCAGGTGGCGACCGCCGGCATCACCACCGTGCTCGACGCCTTGCGCGTCGGCATGGACGAGGATGCCGACCTGACGGCCGCCGACATACGCAAGCTGGCCGACGCGATCGAGGACAGCGTGCAGCAGGACCGGCTCAGGGCCGACCATTTCCTCCATCTGCGTTGCGAGGTTTCGGCGCCGGACTGCCTCACGGCCTTCGCCAATTTCGACGGCGACGAGCGGGTCAGGCTGGCGTCGCTGATGGACCATGCGCCCGGACAGCGCCAGTTCGTCAATTTGGAAACCTACGCCTATTACTACCAGCGCAAGCTGAAGCTGACCGATCACGATTTCCAGAAATTCTGCGAAAAGCGGATGGCGGAATCGGCGAGGAATTCGAGCCCGAACCGCAGCTTCATCGCCGCTGCCTGCCAAGAGCGCGGCATCGTGCTCGCCAGCCATGACGACGCAACCGTCGGCCATGTCGACGAAGCGATCGAGCAAGGTGTGCGCGTCGCCGAGTTCCCGACCACTGAGGAGGCGGCGCGGGCTTCAAAAGAGGCAGGGCTCGGCGTATTGATGGGCGCGCCGAACGTCATGCGCGGCGCGTCGCATTCGGGCAATGTCTCGGCCCGCACGCTGGCCGGCGATGGCCTGCTCGATATCCTGTCGTCGGACTACATTCCCTTCAGTCTGATCCAGTCAGCCTTCTTCCTCGGCGACGTGGTCGAGGGCATTTCCTTGCCACAGGCGGTGGCGATGGTCTCGAAGAACCCGGCCGAGGCGGTCGGCCTCAGCGATCGCGGTGTCATCGAGCCCGGCCGGCGCGCCGATCTGGTTCGCGTGCGCGTCGACGACCATGTCCCGGTCGTCCGCACGGTCTGGCGGCAGGGACGCCGAGTCGCATGATGGTATCGGCATCGGTCGAGCGTGAATTGTCCGCTACGGGATTTCCGATCCGCGACGGTGTCTTCGTCGCCGTCGTCGGGCCGAGCGGTGCCGGCAAGGACACGGTGATCGGCTATGCGCGCGCCGTGTTTGCCGACGAGAGCCGGCTGGAGTTCGTGCGCCGGGTGATCACCCGGCCGAGCGATGCGGCCACCGAGGATCACGACACGCTCGCCGACGTTGCCTTCGTCGAGGCCGAAGCGGATGGCGCCTTCGCGATTTCCTGGGAGGCGCATGGCCTGCGCTATGGCATCCCGGCCGAAGTCGATTGGTCGGTCTCAAACGGCCGTGTCGCGATCGCCAACGTCTCGCGCGCGATCATCCCGGCGCTGCGGGAGCGCTACGCCAATCTGGCTGTCGTCGAGATCACGGCTACACCGGATATCCTGGCCGAGCGGCTGGCATTGCGCGGTCGCGAATCGCGCGGCGAAGTGCTGGCACGGCTGGCGCGCAGTGCCAATGTGGCGCTGTCCGGACCGGGTGTCACCTCGATCGACAATAGCGGCCCTCGTGAAGCCGCCGGCGAGCGCTTCGCCGAGGTGCTGCGCAAGGCCATGGCCTTCTCCGACATGTCGGGCCTTATCTAAAGTAGCGCCCATCCGATGCATTCGGTATGGGCGCTACTTGTCTAACCGATATCTTTTTGGAAACCGGTATCCACTTTTCGGGATTATGGCCTCATGCGGCGTGCCGGCCCCGACCAGCGTGACGAGTATCCGTGGCAGTGGTTGTCGAAGGCTTCGCTGGCGCATCCGCTGGTGTGTCCAGAACTGCAACGTGGTGCCGATACACCATCTCCCAGCCCTTCCAGCCGGTGAACAGCAGTATGCAGACCACTATGAACGACAAGAGCGCACCCCATGGGCGGACCGCGGCTTCGGCGCCTTGCGCATAGCGAAGGTAGAAATTGATCAGTGCCACAACGACCGCGGTCAAGTTGCCCAGCATGTGGTACCAGGCGTCGGACAAGGCGCGAATGCGCGGCTCGTTGAGGAAGTCGATAAAACCGGCTGTCGCAGCGAGAAGGGCCATTACTATGGCTGCCCCGATCAGCCACATCGATGCCCGTGCCCAGAAGGCATCGGCAGTCCCCCAGAAAACCAGGTCGGTGACAAACGCACCGACAAGAAACGCGACGGGAAAAGGTATCAGCATCGGGTGGAGGGGGTGAGTTCCTACTTTGGCGGTACTAACTGGATTCGTGGGCATGAAACGCCTCCGCGTAGCAAAGCTTAAATAAACGCTCAGATACGGGTTTCGTTCCAAATAGAGACCGACCTGAACTGCTGTCGCGAAGCTCCGGCTGACTCTTTCACGCCACCTGCCATGGCAGTCGGCGTATTTCATCCAGCTATTTTTGCGTCACTCAGCGGCAGCACCCGCCACGCCCTTGCGTGTGGCTTCCAGCATCCGCCGTCGCGCCCTGAACACGCCCCATTGCTGGTCGACCAGCACGCCGATGAGGATCACCCCGCCCATGACGGCGAAGTTGAGCGAGGACGGGATGCCGAGCAGGTTGACGAGGTTCTGCAGCTCCTGCAGCAGCACCGTGCCGAGCAGGACGCCGATCAGCGAGCCTTCGCCGCCACGCAACGAGAAGCCGCCGAGCACCGCGGCCGCGATGGCATAGAGCTCGTAGAACTGGCCGTGGCTCGCCGGCGAGATCGAACGTGTGTACATGGCGAAATAGATAGCCGACAGCGCCGTCAGCACGCCGCAGATGACATAGGCGGCCATGACGATGCGGCCGGTGCGGATGCCGGAATATTTCGCCGCTTCCTCATTCTTGCCGATGGCGTAGAGATAGCGCCCGAACACCGACCGGTGCAACACCACCCACATGACGACGGCGATGACGATCAGCGCGATGAAACTGTTCGGCACGCCCCAGGACCGCCCGGCCGTCAGGAACTCGAGTTCCGGGAAGTTCTGCCCAAAGGCAAAGCCGGCGGTGCCGTCGGCGGTGTAGAAGCGCGCCACGCCGCGATAGATCAACAGGCCGCACAAGGTCACCACGAAAGGCTGCAATTTGAGCCGGGTGATCAGCCAGCCATGCGCCAGCCCGATGATGCCGCCGAGCACCAGGATCAGCGGCAGGGCGACCGGCCAGGCCATGCCGCGCGTGGCGATGAAGTCGATGAACAGCACGCCGAGCAGCGCAACCACCGAGCCGACCGACAATTCGATGCCACCGGTGATGATGACGAAAGCCTGGCCAATCGACAGGATGCCGAACAACCCGATCAGGTTCGAGGTGTTGGCGAGATTGATCGGCAGCAGGAAGCGTGGGTTGATGATAGCCACCACCGCGCCGACCACCAGGATCAGGATCAGCAGGCCGAGATCTTTCTTGCTCATCGTCTTCTCCCAATGCCTGCGAACTACTTCGGCTGCTTGCCGACCGCCAGCAGCAGCACGTTTTCCTGGCTGAACCGGTCCTTGTCGAGAATGCCGGAGATCTGGCCTTCATGCATGACGGCGATACGGTCGGAAACGCCGATCACCTCCTCCATGTCGCTGGAGATCATCAGCACGGCGACGCCGGCATCGGCCAACGCCCGCATCAGCCCGTAGATCTCGGCCTTGGCGCCGATGTCGATGCCGCGGGTCGGCTCGTCGAGGATCATCACCTTCGGCTTCATCGCCAGCCATTTGGCCAGCACGACCTTTTGCTGGTTGCCGCCCGACAGCGTGCCGGTGCGCGTCTGGACGGAGGGCGCCCTGATGCCGAGATTGGTCTTCTGCTTCTCGGCGGTGGCGGATTCCGCGCCGGCCGAGACCAGCGAGCGCCGCGAATGCGCCGGCAGATTGGGTAGCGAGATGTTCTGGGCAATCGACAGGTCGAGCAGGATGCCGGTCAGCTTGCGATCCTCGGGGACGAGGAAAATACCGTTGGCCACTGCGTCCGCGGCCGAACCAAGAACCAGATCTTTTCCGTCAAGCTGGAACGAGCCGCCAAAGCTCTTGTCGATGCCGAACAGGACGCGCGCCAGCTCCGTCCGGCCGGAGCCGACGAGACCGGCGAGGCCGAGGATCTCGCCATGCCTGACATCGAGGTCGACGGGCCGGTCGGGATAGGCAGCGGTGCGAATGGCCTTGACCGACAGCGCGACAGAGCCCGGCGGGCGCGCCGATTCCGCGGCCTTCTCGCGCTCCTTCAGCATGCGGCCGATCATCAGCTTGACCATCTGGTCGTGATTGATGGCGCTCTTCGGCAAGGTTCCGGCGAGCATGCCGTCCCTGAGCACGACGACGCGGTCGGCGACGCGCTCGACCTCGTGCAGGCGGTGCGAGATGAAAATGACGCTGATGCCGTCTGCCTTCAGCGCCTTGATGACGCCGAGCAGCTTGTCGGTTTCGGCGATCGGCAGGCTCGATGTCGGTTCGTCGAGGATAACCAGCCTTGCCTCGATCGACAGCGCCTTGGCGATCTCGACCATTTGCTGCTGCGCCAGCGACAGCGCCGACACCGGCGTATCGGCCGAGAAATTGGCGCCCACGCGTTTGAGCAGCGGCGCCGCCTGCGCTCGCAGCCTGGCGCGGTCGACGAGCTTGAGCGGCCCGGCGCGCAGCGGTTCGCGGCCAAAGAAGATATTGGCGGCCACGTCGAGGTTTTCGAACAGGTTGAGTTCCTGGTGGACGAAAGCGATGCCCGAGCCGATGCTCGCCTCGACAGTCAGCCCGTCATGGGCGACGCTATCGACGGTGATGGTGCCGGTGTCCGGCCTGGTCACGCCCCCGAGGATCTTCATCAGCGTCGATTTGCCGGCGCCGTTTTCGCCGACCAGGCCGATGACCTCGCCGGGCCTTACGTCCATCGAGAATCCGTCCAGCGCGACGACGCCGGGATAGGTCTTGCGCACACCGTCGAGGCTCAGGAACGGAGCGTCCGTGGATGCAACGATGGATGGGTCGGAATAATTCATCACGCCTGACAGCAGCCGGTGAGCCGTTTGGTCTCAGACTGACGGGCCTCGCGAAGCCCGTCAATAGAACGCCGGCTCAAGGCGAACCTTGAGCCGGCGCAACCTAATTCGCTCAGTTTCCAGACATCGCCTTGAGGCTGGCGGCGTAGGCGTCAACATCGTCCTTGCCGATGATCTTGGTCGGGATGATGATCAGTCCATCGGCGGGAATGCCCGACTTGTCGCCCTCGAGATAGGCAGCCATCAGCTTCATGCCCTGATAGGCCCATTCGAAGGGTTGCTGCACGACGGTGGCGGCGACGGTACCTTCCTTGACGCCGCCCAGCGTGATCGGATCGTCGTCGAAGCCGACGACGGTGATCTGGCCGAGCTTGCCAGCATCGCGCAGCGCCTCATAGATGCGCGGCGTGTTGTAGGAATAGAAGCCGACCATGCAGGTGACGTCGGGGCTGGCGACCAGCGCGTCCTCGACGTTCTTCTTGGCGCGAGCCTGATCGATGTCGTCGCCACGCACGTCGACCAATTCGATCTTGGTGCCCGCGAGGCCGTCCTTCATGCCCTGGATACGTTCCTTAGCATTGTCGGCGCCGAGCAGGCCGACGAAGCCGAGGCACTTGCCGCCGTCAGGCATTGCCTTCTTGGCGATCTCTGCCGCCTGCTTGCCGGCATCGACATTGGAAGAGCCGATATAGGCGACACGCTTGGTCTGCGGTGCGTCGCTGTCGGTGGTGAACAACGCCGTTTCCGAGGCGATCTTGTTCAGCCCGTCGGTCGACGTCTTGGGATCGACGGCCGAGACCATGATCGCCTTCACGCCGGCCGTCACCAGATCGTCCATCAGGCGCTGCTGGATGGCGACCGAGGACTGCTCCGGATATTTGAGTTCCAGATTGTAATTGGGCAGTTCGCCTTGAGCCTTCTTGACGCCGGCTTCGGCCGCCTTCCAGAAATCGGAAGCGCCGTTGACGACGAAGGCCAGAGTCGGCTTGTCGTCGGCCCGCGCAATTGCGCTGGCGGAAAGGCCGAGCAGCAGGGCCGCAGCGGCGACGGACGCATTTCGTATCACAGATTTCATATTCAACCTCCCATTTTGACTCAGTAATTTTCGCTGATGATGAACGTGCCGGCGCGGCTTGGACGCCCTCCTCCTCAAGGGTTTCCGGCAGCGAAGAACGACGCCATTCCAGCCGCTATCGTCGACTTTAGAGACTCATTGGCCGTTCGTAAATAGTCCGATTTGTCTGACATTTCCCGGAGCGGCAGGCAAGCTTCGACTGACGAGAACCGTCCGATACCAGGCTGACTTGCGTTCCGAACATGCGCGGTCTGACGTCGTCCGGGCATGATGGATTGACGTTATAGGGATGCCAGATATTAGTAAAGAGTATTAGTTTGGTCGGGATTCTCGCCACAAACGAGAGAGGCCTCCCCAGTCGCAACCGTTTTGGATCGGGGACTAAATCGCCTAAGAGGGTCGATTATATCTATTAGTATCGCTTCGCCCTATAAATGCGAGATTCGAGGGACCAATGATATGAACGAACCACTGCGTGATCCCGTCCTTGAGGGTACCAGGCGGCGCAAGCTGTCCGGGAAAAACCCCAAGGGCCGCGTTACCATGACCGACATCGCCAGGGCCGCAGGCTGTTCGCAGGCGACGGTTTCGTTCGTGCTCAACAACACGCCGGGCATCAGGCTGTCGCAGCAAACCCGAGAGCGGGTGATCGAGACGGCGCGAACGCTGGGCTATTCGCCGCCCGTGTTTTCTGCCTTGCGAGCCCCGGTTGCCGCATTCGACGGGCTGGATGGCGTGATCGGCTTCGCCGTCGACCAGTTGGCGACCAGCCCGGAGGCGGTCGTCGCCATTGAAGGGGCGCGGCAAGCCTCATGGAACGCCGGCAATGTAGTGTTGGTGGCGCAGACCATGGGCGACGAGGTGATGGAGCCCCGGGCCATCGCGGCACTGACCAAGCGGGGCATTTCGGCGCTGATCTACATGACCATTTTCACCCGCGAGATCGTCGCGCCGGACTATCTCTACGGCCTCGACATTCCGGTCATCCTGCTCAACTGCTACACCGCCGACTATGCCTTCCCCGCCGTGGTGCCGAGCGAGATCGCCGGCGGCCAGAGCTCCACCCGCCACCTGATCAGCCATGGCCACAGACGTATCGCCACCATTACCGGCGAGCCCTGGATGCAGGCGGCGCAGGACCGCCTGAAGGGTTACCGCCGGGCGCTGGCGACAGCCGACATCCCGTTCGACCCGGCGCTGGTCGTCGAAGGCGATTGGTCGGCGAGCGCCGGCTATGCCGCGACCGTCAAGCTCTTGGCGCTGAAGGACCGGCCGACCGCCATCTTCTGCCAGAACGACCGCACCGCGATCGGCTGCTACGAGGCGCTAAAGGAGGCCGGCCTGCACATCCCCCGGGATATTTCGGTGATCGGTTATGACGACGAGGAGATCGCGCGGCATCTGTTCCCGCCGCTGACGACGTCGATCCTGCCGCATATGGCGATGGGACAATGGGCGATCGAGCAGCTCGAAGTCCCCGCTGCTCCCGGTCGTGGCCGCTATCCCATCACCAAGCTCGAATGCCCGCTGGTGGAGCGGGAGTCGGTTGGCGCTCTGGCGGGCTGAGGCGAGAGCGCCGGCGATCGACCATGGCACAGGCTTGACATCGGGCCCGGCATATACCCGATTGATTTCATGAGATTGCAAAGCTGCTACAATTTTCAGGACTTCCGCCGGCTGGCAAAACAGCGCCTGCCAGGTCCGATCTTCAATTATATCGATGGCGGCGCGGACGACGAGACGACGCTGCGGCGCAACACGGCGGCGTTCGAGGACTGCGATCTCGTCCCCAACGTCCTTGCCGGCGTCGGACAGGTCGACATGTCGGTCACCGTCATGGGCCAGAAGCTGGCGATGCCGGTCTATTGTTCGCCGACGGCTCTCCAGCGACTGTTTCACCATAGCGGCGAGCGCGCCGTCGCCGCGGCGGCGGCGAAGTTCGGCACGATGTTCGGCGTCTCGTCGCTCGGCACGGTCAGCCTGGAGGAAGTCCGCAAGCACAGGACGCCGCAGGTCTATCAGTTCTATTTCCACAGGGATCGCGGCCTGAACCGCGCCATGATGGAGCGCGCCAAGGCGTCCGGCGTCGAGGTGATGATGCTGACGGTTGACAGCGTCACCGGTGGAAACCGCGAGCGTGACCTGCGGACCGGCTTTTCAATCCCCTTTCGGCTTACGCTCGGCGGCATGATGCAGTTTGCGATCAAGCCGAGATGGGCTATCGACTATTTGACGCACGAAAAGTTCAGCCTGCCGCAGTTGGACGGCCATATCGATCTCGGCGGCGGAGCGCTTTCCATCAGCCGCTATTTCACCGAGATTCTCGAGCCGTCGCTGGATTGGAAGGACGTCGAAGACATGGTCCGTTTCTGGAACGGCCAGTTTTGCCTGAAGGGGATCATGAGCGTCGCCGATGCCAGAAAGGCGGTCGACATCGGCTGTACCGGCATCGTTCTTTCAAACCACGGCGGCAGGCAGTTGGACGGCTCGCGCAGCCCCTTCGACCAGTTGGCGGAGATCGTCGACGCGGTGGGCGACAAGATCGACGTGATCATCGACAGCGGCGTCCAGCGCGGCACGCATGTCCTGAAAGCCCTGTCACTGGGCGCCAAGGCCGTCGGCGTCGGGCGCTACTATCTCTTCCCGCTGGCCGCCGCCGGACAGGCCGGCGTCGAACGGGCGCTCGGCCTGATGCGAACCGAGATCGAACGCGACATGCGGCTGATGGGATGCAGGTCGGTGGCAGAGCTTTCGAGAGCGAATGTGCGGTTTAGGTGATAGAGCCGGGAAGTGGCGCACGGCATAAGCTTTTTCGAAGTGCGATACTATACCGACCTGCCGCCGCTCCTGCCGTCCGTTTCGAAGACAGTCTCGCCGGAAACAGCATCCGTATATCCGCCCTCAAGCTGCTGCAACGTATGGCGGAACCGATCAAGATTGCCCAGCATTTTGGGCCTGGCATCGACCATGTGCTGAAAAGTGTCCCACTCTCCAATCGAGAAGAAGGCGCCATCTCCCGATTTGATGAGAGCCATTTTTCGCAATCCCTCGAAATTGCGCGGAGCGCTGCTGAACAGGTCGATGAATTCATCTTCACTACCCGGCTTGACCCGGAAGCGGACGCTGTTGAATGCCGTCATGTACGTTCCCCCGTGAAAGAACTCGAATATGCGAGGCCCTAACGCACCTCGAACCCTTCGAACAGGTGTACAGGAAAATCGGAAGGTTGGCTTCAGTCACCTCTGGCCGAAAGCCCCGTTTCTGGCGCTATTTTGTCAGGAAGAGGACGACGCTCGATCTCAATCGGTACGCCTTTCCGACCGGCAATGAAACGCGCTGTTAACGCCGTTCGCGGGTGACAGGATGTTGGCCGCAGTTCGAAGGTATAATCTGCGTCTCGCTGTCAGTTGCGGAGGCGAAAATGAATTTGGTTCGGATTGCGCTCTTGTGCACGGCCATGATCGACCTTGGAATGCCGGCCGTTCGCGCTGAGGATCGGCCTGTGCCGCAGAACAATAAAGCCGCAACAACGCAGCCGCCCGTTCATTGTGAAGGCCAAAATTGTCTCCCGCCGGCGAAAGATCCCGTGCAGGAATGCACTGGCCAGGATTGCACGCCAGGCCCGCCGACTGAACCGGGCCCGGAGATTAAGCAGGCCGACTGAGCAGCATTAGCTGACGATCCCCTTTTTGGCATGGATGGCGCTCAGCCCTCGCGACTTTCCGGCCACCGGTGGTAGATTCTGCTACCTATGTTCCCGGGGTAGGCATGAGTTTAATGGCGCGCCCGAAGAGATTCGAACTCCTGACCCCCAGATTCGTAGTCTGGTGCTCTATCCAGCTGAGCTACGGGCGCGCAACAGGCCATGCTTTGCATAGCCCCGCGATCCGATCCTGGCGACCGGCCGCGAATGTGAGCTGTTCCCTAGCGACTGAATTTGCGAAAAGCAAGCCGATCCTGGCCAAAAGTTTTGCCGTCATGTTTTGCCCTCATGCGCCGGCCGGCGAAGGCAAGATCGCGTCACGCGGCGGCCGAGCCGATAGGTCGTCGTCTTGGATCAGTCATTTGCCAATCGGAACGGCCCGTAACGAAACACGCCGTTGCACAGCGGCCGAGCCGATGGCTCGTAGTCTCGGACCAACCATTTGCGAATTGAAACGGTCCGTAACGAAACGGTTCGTTACGCCGGGCGGCGCAGACCGTTGCGGGCTTGGTCGAGCCGGACCGGCTGGTCGGGAATGGTGACCGCGAATGTGGTGCGGCCGCCGATGCTTTCGACCAGCTCCACCGTGCCGCCATGGGCGCGGATCAATTCATGGGCGATCGCCAGGCCAAGGCCGGTGCCGCCGCTGCGGGCCGAGCCGCGAAATGCCGCGAACAGGTTTTCTCGCGCCTTTGGCGGCAGGCCGGGGCCGGTGTCGGTGACGACGATGCGGCTGACGCTGCCGATGCGCTCGGCCGATATGGTCAAGCGGCGCACCACGGCGCTCTCGGTATCGGCCGCCATCGCCTGCACGGCGTTGCGGCTGAGATTGGTGAGCACGCGGAACAGCTGGTCGGAATCGGCGTCGACCTCGAGCACCGGATCGACGGCGTTGACGAATTCGATGCCGCATTCGATGTCGAGCAGGCCCTGGACGTCCTCGACCAGCTGGCGCAGCCGCAGCCTGCGGCGCGACGGCGGCGGCTCCTGGGTGCGGCCATAGGCCAGCACGCCCTCCGAGTAGGACACCGCACGGTCGAGCGCGCGCAGCAGTTTTGGCGCGAAGGCCTGCACGGTCGGGTCCTTGACCTGGCGCAGGCGGTCCGACATCAGCTGCGCCGAGGCGAGGATGTTGCGCATGTCGTGGTTGATCTTCGACACGGCCAGGCCGAGATCGGCCAGGTGCTTCTGCTCGGTCAGCATCTTCTGCAGCCGCTCCTGCATCTGCGACAGCTCGCGTTCGGCGACGCCGATCTCGTCGGCCCGGGCGGCGGGGTGAATGATGCGGCCGGGATCGTCGGGCGCCTCCGAAAAGGACAGCATCGAGCGTGTCATCGTCCTGATCGGGCCGATCATGATCAGGTCTATCGCGGCATAGACCAGCATGGCGGTGAACAGCGAGATCAGCAGCGAGACGAAGGCGACGTTGCGCGAATAGATCAGCATGGCATTGCGCAGGCGGTGGTCGGGCATGATCAGCTCGAATTCTTTGTCGCTGTCGCCGACCGGCCCGAAAACGCGCAGCATCCGCTTGCCGCCGAAAAACAGCGTGTCCAGCGCGCCGGTCATGCCCTTGATCATGCCGACATTGGCGATATCGATATGCTCGTCGACCTGCGGCGGCATTTCGGCCACGACCAGAAGCCGCGAGACGCCGCCGTCGCGCACGGCGATCGCCTTGGCGCCGATCGCCATCAGTACGTCGTTCTGGGCGGCACGCGACAGCGAGGCAGGTTCGCCCTGCACCAGGACGATGGAAACCGCGGCGGCGGTGCTCAGCCTCTCCTTCAGCCAACTCAGCCTGTAGCTAGCGATCCAGGGCACGAAGATGAGGATTTCGGCCAAGAGCACGAAGACGATGGTGAGCAGCAGCAACTTGGTCGACAGGCCGCGCGCCAGCGGCACCCTGCGGGTGGCCGCCTTCGCCTGGGCGATGCTTTCGTCGGTTGCTGGGACTTCACTCATGCTCGTCGTCACGGCTGCCTGTCATCACGGCTGCTTGTCTTAGGGACTGCTCGTCTTCACGATCGCTTGATCGGGTGAGATTAGGCGATTGCGGCTTTTTTGCCAAATTCATCCTTGGCCGAAGCCGGACAAAGGGCCGCAAGACTCCGATGCCGGTCCGACAATGCCGGCCCGACACGCTGGATTGACTTCCAAAACCCTTCTTTCTATAAGCCCGCTCACGCTCGGGCCATTCGTCCCGGCGCGGTTTCGATCGCGCCAAAACCGGCCCGGCAAAGCTCCTGTTACAAAGTGACAGAATCAAGAAGGGCCGCACCCCGCGGTATTTAAACAAATGAAGCGTACTTACCAGCCGTCCAAACTCGTCCGCAAACGCAGGCACGGTTTCCGCGCCCGCATGGCCACCAAAGGTGGCCGCGGCGTCGTCGCAGCCCGCCGCAACCGCGGCCGCAAGCGTCTCAGCGCCTGAGCACCAAGCGAGAGACAAGATCGTTGCCCGCAACCGGCAAGCCAACGGGTGCCCATCCCAAGCGGCTTCTGAAGCGCGCGGAATTCCTGGCTGTCCGCCGCGGCGAAAAGCGCCGCGGGCGGCTTTTCCTCGTCGAGGTCGTGGGCCGCGGCGACAGCGAGGCGCCGCGCGTCGGCTACACCGTCACTAGGAAGGTCGGCAACGCCGTCGTTCGCAACCGCATCCGGCGGCGGCTCAGAGAGGCCGTGCGCACGCATGCCGCGGATGACATGGCGCCGGGCAATGATTATGTCATCGTCGGGCGCGAAGACGTGCTTACCACTCCGTTCGGCCAGTTGAAGGCCGAACTCTCCCGCAGATTGCGTGGAACACGATAGGCCAAGGGCTTCGATGGAAAACAACCGCAACTTCTTCATCACCATCGCACTGTCGGTGCTGATCCTGGCGCTTTGGCAATATTTCTATGTGATGCCGCGCAGCGAGATGCAGCGCGAAGCCGCCCGCATCGAAGAGCAGCGCGTGGCGGAGCAGAAGAAGGCCGCCCAAGGCACCAGTCCGGGCGCCAGCGAAACACCGGTGCAGCCCGGCGCCATTCCGAGCGCGCCTGGCGGCGAAGCCGTCGCCGCGGCTAGCCGCGACCAGGCGATCGCCTCGACCAAGCGCGTCAAGATCGACACGCCGAGCCTCGAAGGCTCGATCAACCTCACCGGCGCGCGTCTCGATGATCTCAAGCTCAAGCACTACACGGAGACGGTCGACAAAAACTCACCCAAGATCGCGCTGCTCAATCCTGAGTCGCTGCCGAACGGATATTTCGCCGAGATCGGCTTTGTTGGCGAAGACAAGGTGGGAACGCTGCCGGGACCCAAGACCGTTTGGAACGTCGACGGCAATCCGACGCTAACGCCGGCTACACCAGTGACGCTCACCTTCACCAACGACAAGGGCCTGACTTTCAAACGCACACTCTCGGTCGACAACGACTACATGTTCACCGTTTCCGACACCGTGCAGAATTCCGGTAGCAGCTCTGTCTCGCTGTTCAATTACGGCCGCATCACCCGCTTCGACAAGCCGGCGGTCGCCAGCACCTATGTGTTGCACGAAGGCCTGATCGGCGTCACCGGCAGCGAAGGCCTGCAGGAACACAAATACGCCGATCTCGAGAAAAACAAGCAGTACACACCGAGCAAGTCCAAGGACGGTTGGCTGGGCATCACCGACAAATACTGGGCGGCGACGCTGGTGCCGACAGAGGCGCAGGAGTTTCAGCCAAACTTCGCTTATTACGAGGACGGCCGTCATCGCTATCAAGCTGACTTCCGCACGGACGCGATTGCGCTGCAGCCCGGCGAATCCAAGACCATTGAATCGGAGATCTTTGCCGGCGCAAAGGAAGTCAACAAGATCAATGCTTACGAGAAAGATCGCAAGATAAGGCTTTTCGAAAAGCTGATCGATTGGGGCTGGTTCTGGTTCATAACTCAGCCGATGTTCTCGCTGATCGACACGCTTTACAAATTCTTCGGCAATTTCGGTCTGGCGATCCTCGCCACCACCGTCATTGTCAAGGCGCTGTTCTTCCCGCTCGCCAACAAGTCCTATGCGTCGATGGCGAACATGAAGAAGGTACAGCCCAAGATGCTCGAGATCCGCGAGAAATACGCGGACGACAAGATGAAGCAGCAGCAGGCGATGATGGAGCTCTACAAGACCGAGAAGATCAATCCGCTCGCCGGCTGCTGGCCGGTGGCATTGCAGATCCCGGTGTTCTTTTCGCTCTACAAGGTGCTCTACATCACCATCGAGATGCGGCACGCGCCGTTCTTCGGCTGGATCCAGGATCTGGCGGCGCCGGACCCGACATCGATTTTCAACCTGTTCGGGCTGATCCCCGTTACCTTGCCGCACATGCTGATGATCGGCGTCTGGCCGCTGATCATGGGCGTGACGATGTTCCTGCAGATGCGCATGAACCCGACGCCGCCGGACCCGACGCAGGCGGCGATCTTCACCTGGATGCCCGTGATCTTCACCTTCATGATGGCGGGTTTTCCGGCCGGCCTCGTCATCTACTGGGCCTGGAACAACACGCTGTCGATCCTGCAGCAGGGCGTGATCATGAAGCGGCAAGGCGCTAAGATCGAATTGTGGGACAATCTGGTCGCGCTGTTCCGCAAGAAACCGTCGCCGGCGGAATAGCCGGCGCTCCTAGGACGCGAAACCAAAAAGCCCCGGTTCGTCCGGGGCTTTTTGCACAAGCTGCCCGCCTGGATTAAGCGATTGGTACTGCCGGACGGATCGCGCTATTTTGACCTGGCTGGCAGTTGCCCGACGGAGCTCGATATGACCGGACCCAATCCATCGATCAAGCATCCGATCCCGTTGCACACACGCGTCGGCTTTCTGAAACCGCTGGTGACGGCGCCGAATATCGAGATCGGCGACTTCACCTATTATGACGACCCTGACGGACCCGACAAATTCGCCGAAAAATGCGTGCTGCATCATTATCCGTTCATCGGCGACAGGCTGATCATCGGCAAGTTCTGCGCCATTGCCGAGGGTGCGCGCTTCATCATGAACGGCGCCAATCACGCCATGTCCGGCTTTTCGACCTATCCGTTCAACATCTTCGGCCATGGCTGGGAGGAAGGCTTCGACCCGGCGACATGGTCGAAGGAGGTGCGTGGCGACACAATCGTCGGCAATGACGTCTGGATCGGCATGGAAGCGGTGATGCTGCCGGGCGTGAAAATCGGCGACGGCGCTATCGTCGCGGCAAAGTCGGTGGTGACGCACGATGTGCCAGCCTATGCGATTGTCGCCGGTAATCCGGCCAAGGTGGTGAAGATGCGCTTCGATGACAGGACCATCCGGCGGCTGCTGGCGCTGGCGTGGTGGCACTGGCCGGTGGAAAAGATCAGCCGCAATCTCGATGCCATTCGTGGCAGCAACATTTTTCTTCTGGAGGCAGCGGTTTGAACGCGTTGAACAAGACCACGATCGGCATCGAATTGTTCACGCGAGCCTGGATCTTCATCCGCGGCGTGCCGGCGATGAAATTCCTGCCGCCGGAGGGACCGCCCGAGATCGCCTTTGCCGGCCGCTCCAATGTCGGCAAATCGTCGCTGATCAACGCGCTGGTCAACCA
Organism: Mesorhizobium sp. M0184; assembly: GCF_040322215.1. Lineage (NCBI taxonomy): Bacteria > Pseudomonadati > Pseudomonadota > Alphaproteobacteria > Hyphomicrobiales > Phyllobacteriaceae > Mesorhizobium > Mesorhizobium sp. M0184. The sequence goes on along the minus strand of NZ_JAMYSZ010000021.1, from coordinate 18,459 downwards.
AAAGGGGCTGGCGCGCACCTCCAACACGCCGGGCCGCACGCAAGAGCTCAACTATTTCGTGCCTGGCGGATTTTCGGGAGAAGGCGCCGATCTGCCGCCGATGGCGCTGGTCGACATGCCAGGCTATGGCTACGCCACGGCACCGAAGGAAAAGGTTGACGAGTGGACGAAGCTCGTGTTCGACTATCTCAAGGGCCGGGTGACGCTGAAGCGCGTCTACGTGCTGATCGATGCCCGCCATGGCATCAAGGCCAAGGACGACGAGGTGCTGTCGCTGCTCGACAAGGCGGCGGTGTCGTATCAGATCGTGCTGACCAAGACCGACAAGATCAAAGCGGCGGGGGTACCGCGGCTGATCGAGGAAACGCTCCAGAAGATCAAGAAACGCCCGGCGGCATTTCCCTTCGTGCTCGCCACGTCGTCGGAAAAGAGCGAGGGCCTCGAGGAATTGCGTGCGGCGATCGTGCTCGCCGCCAATGGCGGATAGGCCACCGACCCTGGCAGCCTGTCAGGCGGGGCTGGAGGCCCGTTCCTGCTCTGCCAGCTGTTCGGTGCCGTAGGCCTTCAGGAACACGTCGACGCCCGACCTGACGATGTGTTCGATCTCGGCCGCACTTGGCGCCTTGGTGCGATAGGCGAATATGCACTGGCGGAAAAGACCGGCCAGACACAGCTCGGTGAACTGATAGGCGGCAAGTTCGACGTCGTCGATCTTCAGCAGGCCGCGTTCGATAGCCATGTTGAGGAAAACGACGACCCTGTCATGGCCACGCTTCGGGCCGCGTTCGTAGAACCGGGCACCAAGCTCCGGAATGCGTTCCGACGCGCCGATCACCGTCCGCTGCGCCAGGATGACCCTCGCCGAAGTGATCTTCATGGACAGCACGACGCCGAACTTCACCAGCGTCTGGCGAAGGTCGCCAATCTGGTCGAGCACTTCATACATGTTCTTGAAAATCGTGCCGCGCTCTTCCTCGATCAGCGCTTCGAACAGCTCTTCCTTATTGGCGAAGTAGACATAGATGGTGCCCTTGGACACGCCGGCCTCGCGCGTAATGTCGTTCATCGACGCGGCTTCGAAGCCCTTGTCGATGAAGACACGGCGCGCACCCTCGATGATCTGGCTGCGCTTGACCGGGTCTTGCCCCGCGGCCGGGCGGCCGCGCGGCAGACTGTCCAGCAGATCGCACTGGTCCTTGCCGGCGCCGGGCAATGGGCCTGAATCAGGCAAAGGAGCGGCCTTGGGGGCTTCGGCCATAATGTCACACCTCGTAAAATAATTCGAACCATCCGGTTCGATTGCTCTTGATATGGGCCTCTTTAAGCGCTAAGTCAACGTCGAGATCGAACCGAACGGTTCAGTCTGACGAAATTCAGCGCCAGTTAATTTAGAGAGATATCATGTCCTCGAACGCGCCCACCAGTGCCGAAGTCCGCCCGTTCCCCAGTGCCAAGGTCCAGCCTGCGATCGAAGCGCCGGAAGCCCCTCTCAAGCCCGCCGACGTCACCCCGCTGGCTCCCGCCAAGAAGAAGCGCTCGATGCGCTCGATGTTGCTGCCCATCATCGGCCTGGCCCTGCTGGGCGCCGGCGCCTGGTATGGCTATGATTACTGGACCGACGGGCGCTTCATGATCACGACCGACGACGCCTATGTCCAGGCCGACACGGCGTTCATCTCGCCAAAAATCTCGGGTTATGTCGATCAGGTCAAAGTGACCGAGAACCAGCAGGTGAAGGCCGGCGACCCGCTGCTGATCGTCGATGACGGCGACTACAAGATAGCCGTTGCCCAGGCCGAGGCGCAGATCGCCACGTTGAGCAAGACGCTCGACCGCATCGATGCCCAGACCGAGGCGGCGCGCGCCTCGCTCAAGCAGGCGCAGGCGCAGAAGACCGCCGACCAGGCCGCGGCCGATAATGCGAAGCGAGCTCAGGTTCGTGCCGCCCAGTTGCTCAAGACCCGCGTCGGTACTCAGGCCCAGTTGGACGATGCCCAGACGGCGGTCGAGCAAGCCAATGCCGCACTAGCCGGCGCCGACGCGCAGATCGCGGCGGCTCAGGCGAATATCGGCGTGCTCCAGGCGCAGCGGGCGGAATCGGCAAGCACGCTGGCCTCGCTGCAGCTTGCCCACGACAAGGCGGTGCGGGATCTGTCCTTCACCGTGCTGCGCGCACCCTATGACGGCGTGGTCGGCAACCGCTCGGTCGAGCAGGGCGACCTGATCAGCCCCGGACAGAAGCTCGCCGTCATCGTGCCAATGGACAAGCTCTACATCGTCGCCAACTTCAAGGAGACCCAGCTTGCCCGGCTGGTGCCTGGTGAAAAGGTCAGAGTGTCGGTCGACGCGATCGACGGTCAGAACATCGAGGGTACCGTGTCGTCGCTGGCCCCGGCTTCGGGAGCAGTGTTCTCGCTGCTGCCGCCGGAGAACGCCACAGGCAATTTCACCAAGGTGGTGCAGCGTGTTCCGGTTCGCATCGACGTGCCCGCGGATGTGCTGAAGACGGGCAAGCTGCGCGCCGGCCTGAGCGTCGTCGTCGCCGTCGACAGCCGCACGGCGCCTGCGGCATCGAAGTAAAGCGGAACCGGGAGCAAAGGTCATGGCGACCGCAACCCTAACTGCAGGATCGGCGCCGACGCCAGCCATGCCGGCGCCGGTTGACCACATCTCGACACGCCGCGTCATCGCCTTCCTGGCAATGGTGTTCGGCATGTTCATGGCCATCCTGGACATCCAGATCGTCTCGGCCTCGCTGGCCGAGATCCAGGCGGGGCTGAGCGCCAGTTCGGACGAGATTCCGTGGGTGCAGACGGCGTATCTGATTGCCGAGGTGGTGATGATCCCGCTGTCGGGCTTCCTCAGCCGGATGCTGTCGACGCGGGTGCTGTTCACAATCTCGGCGGCAGGTTTCACCGCGGCCAGCGCGCTGGCGGCGACCGCAACCAATATCGACCAGATGATCGTCTACCGCGCCGTGCAGGGCTTCATCGGCGGCGGCATGATCCCGAGCGTCTTTGCAGCCGCCTTCACCATCTTCCCGCCGTCGCGTCGCGCCATCGTCTCGCCGATGATCGGCCTGGTAGCGACGCTGGCGCCAACCATCGGCCCGACCGTCGGCGGCTATATCAGCCATGCCATGTCCTGGCACTGGCTGTTCCTGGTCAACGTCGTGCCCGGCATTCTGGTGACGACGGCCGCCTGGTCGCTGATCGACTTCGACAAACCCAATCTCAAGCTGTTCAGCAAGTTCGACTGGTGGGGGCTTGCCGGCATGGCCGCCTTCCTGGGCTGCATGGAATATGTGCTGGAGGAAGGTCCCAACAACGACTGGCTGCAGGATCAGGCGGTGTTCATCTGCGCCGTCATCATGACCTTCGGCGCGGTGCTGTTCTTCTGGCGCGTGTTCACCGCCGAGGAGCCGATTGTCGATCTGAGGGCTTTCAGCAATATCAATTTTGCCTTCGGCTCGCTGTTCTCCTTCGTCGTCGGCATCGGCCTCTACGGTCTGACCTATCTTTATCCGGTGTTCCTGGGGCGGATCCGCGGCTACGATTCGATGATGATCGGCGAGGCGCTGTTCGTCAGCGGCCTAGCCATGTTCTTCACTGCGCCGATCTCCGGCATCCTGTCGAACAAGATGGACCCGCGCATCATGATGATGATCGGCTTCTTCGGCTTCGCCACGGGGACCTGGTGGATGACGCATCTCACCGCCGACTGGGATTTCTATGAACTGCTGATCCCGCAGATCCTGCGCGGCTGCTCGATGATGCTTTGCATGGTGCCGATCAACAACATTGCGCTCGGAACCTTGCCGCCGGAGCGGCTGAAGAATGCGTCTGGCCTGTTCAACCTGACCCGCAATCTCGGCGGCGCCGTCGGCCTGGCAGTCATCAACACCGTGCTGATCGACCGCAATGCCTTCCACTACGCCAGGCTCTCCGAGCACGTGCAATGGGGAAGTGCCGCTGCACAGCAGAAGCTGCAGAACATGACGCTCAACTTCGAGCAGACCGCCGGGCTCGACGCCTCCAAGGCGGCCATCTCCAAACTGTCAGGCATGGTCCAGCAGCAGGCGTCGCTGCTGTCGTTCATGGACGTATTCTTCATGCTGACGGTTTTGTTCGCGACGCTTGGGCTCTTCACCCTGGTGATCCGCAAGCCAGCCGCTCAGGGCGGCGGTGGCGTAGGCCATTGAGGCGCGCTGGATCCCCCGCCTGGCGCCCTCGCGCATGACCCCGAAAAGCGATTTTCGGGGTCATGCGCAAAATCAACCATTACGAAGTCCTCTCGCGCTCCGACAAAGTCAGGGTCGCAGCCGTCCTCACGCCGTCGCCGGCTTGAAGGTCAAGGCAACGCCATTGATGCAGTGTCGCAACCCGGTCGGCGGCGGACCGTCGTCGAATACGTGGCCGAGATGGCCGCCGCAGCGGCGACAATGGACCTCCGTGCGGGTCATGCCCAAAGACCTGTCCACGGTCTTGCCGACGGACTTCGGGATTTCCTGCCAGAAGCTCGGCCAGCCTGTGCCGGAATCGAACTTGGTCTCTGACGAATAGACCGGCAGGCCGCAGCCGGCGCAAGCGAAGATGCCTTTGCGGTGCTCGTTGAGCAGCGGACTGGTGCCCGGGTATTCCGTGCCCTCCTTGCGCAGCACATTGAAGGCCGCGTCGGACAGGATGGCGCGCCACTCGGCTTCGGTCTTGGTAACCTCGAAAGTCTCAGCCGCGCGTGCATCCTGGGCTCCGCCCATGCGCAGCGCGGTGGCGCCTGCGACAACGCCAATGGCTGCCGCACCACTCAAAAGAAGCTCGCGACGGTTCATGGCCATTCCTCCTGTCATTGCTTGTGCCAAATTCGACCGCCACACGGAAATCAAAAGCCGGTGACGATCGCTGTCCTCAAAGCGGGACTCCGCGCCTATCCACATCTTGCGTGAACGGCGCGGAGTGTGCGCAGGGAGGCCCTTAGCGATATCTTCGCCGGCAGCGTGCGTTTGTTACATCTTCGGCAGGAGAACCTTGTCGACGACGTGGATGACGCCGTTGGACTGCTCGACATCGGCGATCGTCACATTGGCGACGTTGCCGTTCTCGTCGGTCACGGTGACCTTGCCGCCGTCGGCCTTGAGCGACAGTTCGCAACCACCGACCGTCTTGACCTTGTGGGTGCCGCCGTCGTTCTTGACCATCTTGGCGACGTCGGCGGCCATCGCTTTGGCGCCGATGACATGGCAAGTCAGGATCTTGACGAGCTTGTCCTTGTTTTCAGGCCTGAGCAGCGTCTCCACCGTGCCGGCTGGAAGTGCCGCAAAGGCCTCGTTGGTCGGCGCGAACACAGTGAAGGGGCCAGCGCTTTGCAGCGTATCGACCAGGCCGCCTGCCTTGACGGCAGCGACCAGCGTCGTGTGGTCCTTCGAGTTGACAGCATTTTCGACGATGTTTTTCTGGGCATACATGGCGGCGCCGCCGACCATCGGATTTTGAGCATAGGCAATGGTGGCGAGCGCGGAAATGGCGACCGTTCCGGCAAGCAAAAGGGTGGCGGATTTACGCATGATTTCAATCTCCTCGGGTTATCGTTCCCCTCATTTGGGAACGCAAGGAGATACGCGATAGAAATGCTGGAGTTTCGTCCTCTCCGCAAAAAAATATTTGTCGCTGCAATTTGCCCGGCGCGGATCGACAGCCGCCAACAAGCTTTGCAGGCGTTTCAATCGCGGGAGATAGATTTCAGGTCTGCTTCCGGAGATGAGAAGCGGTCAGATGCTCTTCAGATCGCCCGCTGCGACCACCGGTCCAGTCGGCTGGCCGGTCGGTGAACCGCCGGCAGGCTCAACGCTGACCGCAAGCACGGCGCCTTTCGCCAATTTCTCCTGGACGGCGGGCGGGATGGCCAAATGCGCGGTCGCACCGGCCGGGATGACGCCCATCGACACCGGCGCCTTCTTGCCTTCGATCATCCACAGCTCGAAGTCCTTGCCGGCGGCCCGCTCGCCGGAAACGTGGGAAAGACCGACCTCGTGACGGGCGGCATCGTAGACGACGAGATATTTGACGTCGCTGCCTTCGGCCGCCAGCGAGGCGACAAGCCGCGCCTGCGGCGGTTCGGTGGACGGGCGGAAGTAAGGCACGGCGATGTAGATCGCCAGCGCCGCAATGGCGGCGGCGGCAAGACCGCGCCAGAAGCCAAGGCTCGACCACAGGCCGGCGCGCGGCTCTGCAGCGAACAGCCGGCGGTCCAATGCTTCCTTGACCCTGATCGGAGGCTCTGTCTCCGGATAGGCGGCGGCCATCGGCGAAAGATGCGCCTCCCAGGCATCGACAAGGCGCGCGAAGGCGGCGTCCGCATCGATGCGGCGCGACGCGATCTCGCGTTCATCGGCGGCCAGAACGCCAAGAACGTATTCGGCGGCGAACAGGTCGTCGCCCCCACGTTCCGGTCCATTGTCGTCAGCCAGCGTCATCTTTCCAGGCATTCTCTCAGTTTCAACAGGCTGCGGCGCAGCCAGGTCCGCATCGTGTTCAGCGGTACGCCATAGCGCTCCGCCAGTTCGGCATAGCTTTTGCCATCCAGATAGGCGCCCCGGACGGCCGCCGCCCGGTCCTTCTCCAATTCCTTGAGACAATGGTAGATGCGTTCGGACTCACCGCCCGCCACGGCCATGGCCTCCGGCCCCGGCGCCGGATCGGCCACGTCGAGCGCGGCATCGATATAGGCGGCAGGCTCTCGCCGCGCCCTGATCCGATCGATCGCATGATTGCGCGCAATGGCCACCAGCCAGGAGATCGGGCTCAGATCCGAAACGGCGAAACGGTCCGCCTTCGTCCATATCTTGACGAAGACCTCTTGAAGCGCCTCTTCTGCATCTCCCCGATCCTTCAATACACGAAGGCAGACGCCGAAAAGTTTCGCGCTGGTCTGCCGGTAGAGCAGATCGAACGCAGCCCGGTCCTTCATCGAAGTCCGGACAATCAGGTTGCTGATGTCCTGCGGCGTCATCCGCCGCCAAATTAGGCGATTGCAATGTATTTGCAACGACTGAAATGGTCTTGCGCACCGGCAGCGCCAGCGTCGATTGCCAATGAAATCGCAGCCCGCTAGCTTGCAATGAGCGGGAGGGCGACCATGTCGATCGAGCGGGTTCTGTGGGAGCATGACGCAACCGGCCAGGCCGCACTCGTGCACAAGGGAGAGATCACACCGCAAGATCTCGTCGATGCGGCGATCGCCCGGGCCGAGGCCACCCACCCGGAGATCAACGCCATCGCCGAACCGCTCTATGAGGCGGCGCGGGCGCGGGCGAAAACCGTCGACCGCAAGCTGCCGTTTGCCGGAGTGCCCTTTGCGCTGAAGGACCTCGGCATCGCCATGAAGGGCGTGCCGACGCATGGCGGCAGCCGCATCCCGGCCTTCACCCCCGATTTCAGCTCGGTGATGACGGAACGCTATCTGGCCGCCGGCCTGATCCCGATCGCCACCAGCACCGCACCCGAACACGGGCTGAGGCTGGTGACCGAATCGGCGGCTTTCGGCATCACCCGCAACCCATGGGACACCGCGCATACGACCGGCGGTTCCTCAGGCGGTGCGGCTGCGCTGGTCGCGGCCGGCGTCGTGCCGGTGGCGCATGCCTCGGATGGCGGCGGCTCGATCAGGGTGCCTGCGGCCTGTACCGGGCTGGTCGGGCTGAAGACGTCGCGCGGCCGGGTGCCCTTGACGCCGCTCGTCACCGAAAGCTGGTACGGCTTCGTCGTCGACCATGCGCTGGCTCGCTCGGTGCGCGACACGGCCCGGCTGCTCGACCTGACCCACGGGCCGGACCCACTGTCGCCCTATGCGGCACCGCCGCCGAAAGGCAGTTTCGCTGCGGCCGCCGGGCGCGATCCGGGCAAGCTCAAGCTCGCCTTCTATCGAAAATCGCCGCTCGGCCTGCCGATATCGGAAGAGACGTTGAAAGCTCTGGATGCGGCGATCGGGCTGGCGCGCGAAGGCGGACACAGCGTCGAGGAGATCGACCTGCCCTATATCGATCGCGATTTCATCGCCGATTTTGCCAGAACCGTCGCTGCGGCGGTGGCCGGCACGATGCGTGGCGAGGCCTTGCGCGTCGGCCGCTCCATCTCAGGCGACATCGAACGCGCCACGCGCGTGATGAGCGGGTTCGGTGAAATTCTCTCGGCCGGCGAAATCTATGCCGGCCTGCAGCGGCTGCACGCAACCTCGCGCCGGCTTATCGCCGAAACCGCGCATTATGATGCAGTGCTGATGCCTGTCATCGCGCACCCGCCGCTCGCCTGCGGCACCATGGACCCGAAAGGCGCCGACGAATTCATCGAGAATGTTCTGGACAGACTGCGCCTCGCCGGCCTGCTGAAGTTCAAGCCGCTATTCGGCCAGCTGATGGACAAGAGCCTGTGGTTCACCCACTGGCCGGCGATCCAGAACGTCAGCGGGCAACCGTCGATCACGCTTCCGGTTTACGTCACCGATGCCGGCCTGCCGCTCGGCGTCCAGGCCGCCGGCCGCCCCGGCGACGAGGAAACGCTTTTGTCGTTCGCTGCGCAGATGGAAAGGATCTCGGGCTGGCTGGGCCGACGGGCGCCGCTCCAGCGGCCGGCATAGGCGGTGATTTGATCGATCGTGACAGCAAAGCCGTTTGCCCCCTCGTCCAATTCCCGCTAAGACGCCGCCGTTCATGCCAAGCTGGGAACCACGCCGATGACGGATGTCGCCGCCACCGCCGAAATGCAGGCCGCGCTGCTTTCAAGGGCGCTGCCCTATATGCAGCGCTACGAGAACAAGACGGTCGTGGTGAAATATGGCGGCCACGCGATGGGCGACATCGCGCTCGGCAAGGCTTTCGCCCGCGACATCGCACTTTTGAAACAATCCGGCGTCAACCCGATCGTCGTGCATGGCGGCGGGCCGCAGATCGGCGCCATGCTCAGCAAGATGGGCATCGAATCCAAATTCGAGGGCGGCTTGCGCGTCACCGACCAGAAGACCGTCGAGATTGTCGAGATGGTGCTGGCCGGGTCGATCAACAAGGAGATCGTCGCGCTGATCAATGCCGAGGGCGAGTGGGCGATCGGCCTGTGCGGCAAGGACGGCAACATGGTGTTTGCCGAAAAGGCGCGCAAGACCATGATCGATCCGGATTCCAACATCGAACGGGTGCTCGACCTGGGCTTCGTTGGTGAGCCTGTCGAGGTCGACCGCACATTGCTCGACCTCCTGGCGCGGTCCGAAATGATCCCGGTGCTGGCGCCGGTGGCGCCCGGCCGCGACGGCCATACCTACAACATCAACGCCGACACTTTTGCCGGCGCCATCGCCGGCGCCTGCCAGGCGACGCGCCTGCTGTTCCTTACCGACGTGCCCGGCGTGCTCGACAAGGACAAGAAGCTGATCGACGAGTTGACCGTGGCCGAGGCCAAGGCCTTGATCAAGGACGGCACGGTCTCGGGCGGCATGATCCCCAAAGTCGAGACCTGCATCGAGGCAATCGAGCGCGGCGTCGCAGGCGTCGTCATCCTTAACGGCAAGACGCCGCATGCGGTGCTGCTCGAGCTGTTCACCGAACACGGCGCCGGCACGCTGATCGTGCCGTGAGGCCGGGTGTCTGAGGGGCTCAAGCGTTTGGCGAAATAGCGGTCACGGACTGACGCGACAGGCGTTCGACAACCATCGATTCCTCTTCCTCGTCTTGCGGCGCGCCCCAGAATTCGGCGAGCGTCGGGCCATTTTTCAGGCGGCGGTCGCGGACCAGAAAGCCCCAGACTTCGCGGAACCAGACGCGGCGGCCCATTTTGGTGTACCAGCGCATCGAATGCCGTTGCTCCGGATCCTTGTGGAACAGGATGCGCGCCAGCGCCTTGGGCCGCGACTGCACGGCCAGTTCGATCAGCTTAACGGCGAAGAACAACATCCACGGCTTGAGGCGGGTCATCCGCAGCACCTGGTGCTTGTAGTCCCACAGGCGGGCGTCCAGCTGGATCACCTTGCGGTCCCTGGCAATCCTGAAGAACGGCGTCCAGCGATGCGGCGTCACATAGAGCGCCTGGATCTGGTCGGGGTCATAAGCGATCAGCTGGCGGAAGCCGCGCCAGAGGTCGCGCAAACTTTCGTCCTCGAAACCGGCCACCCAGGTCGCCATCGACAAGATGCCGTTGAGGCGCAGCAGCCGTATCGCCTCGCGGTCGGATGAGGTGCTGCCGCCCTTGCGGATCAACTGGAGCGTCTGCTCGTCGGTGTTTTCCATACCAAGCAGCCAGCGGATGACGCCGGCCTTGCGATAGAGATGCAGGCTGTCGGCGTCGCGGACGATGTCGTCGGCGCGGGTGGAGCCGACGATCAGCACCGGCACATTCTCGGCGATCATCGCGTCGAGAAAGGCACGCCAGGCTTTTTTGGAGGATGTCGGGTTCTCGTCGGCGAGGTTGATCAGCTCGACGCCATGCTCGCGGTATAGCCAGGCAATCTCCCGCGCGAACTTCCCGGCGTCCCGGTGCCGCCAGCGCGTCCAGAAGCCGCGCTGGCCGCAATAGTTGCACAGATGCGGACAGCCTCGCGAGAATTGCATGACTACTGCGCGCTTGCCGCCCCAATAGCTGTAGCGACTGAAGTCGATCAGTTCCCAGCCGATGCGGTAATCGTCGAAATTGGTGATCGTCCTTGCCGGCCGGGTGGCAAAAGGACGGCGCAAATCGTCAGGAAAAGCGATCCCCGCCACGTCCGACAGCGGCTTGCGTTTCTCAAGCGCTTCGACCAGCGCGACGATTGTCGCCTCGCCCTCGCCGCGCACGATGACGTCGAAGACATTCGTTTCAGCCAGTATGTCGCGCCAGTGATAGGTCGGAAACACGCCGCCATAAATCAGGATTGTCGCTGGCTCGATGTCCTTGACCATGCCGGCGATCAGCAGGGCTGTCGGATGTGCAGAGGTCGAGCCGGAATGGCCGATCAGAATGCAGTCGGGATGGTCGCTCAAGGCGTCCCGGACCAGCGTGGCAAGCGCCATCGGCCCGAATTCGGCGTCCACAAGCCGTAGTTGATGTCCCGCGTCGATCAGCGGACCGCCCAGTGCCAGCAAGCCGAGCGGCGGCAGATGGTCGTCCGGCACACGGCTGCCGATGGCGGTATGCGGCGGGTTGATCAGGACGATTTTCATGGCGGGCCTTATGCAATGGCGGTCCGCATGTCGTAGTCGGCGATCTAGTTCCGGAGATTGGCTCGCTTCAGCAGTTTGTGTGCAGCTTTTCCGCAGAAATGCCTATCGTCTGAGATGTGCAAGCGGCACATGGCCAGGCCCCTTGATGTTCTGCAGCACAAGCTGCGTGTGTACGTCGCGCACGCCTTCGAGCCGCATCAGCCGGTGCATGACGAAGGCATTGAGCTCGTCGACCGACGGCACCATGACATGCAGCAGGAAATCGTAGTCTCCAGTCATCGTCCAGCACGACGACACCTCGTCCATGCGCTGCACGGCGGCGATAAAGGTTTCGGGCGAACCGTCGCTGTGGGTTACGAGGCGCACCTGGATGAACACTTCGACCATCAGCCCGACGGCGCGGCGGCTGAGCACCGCAGCAAAGCCCTTTATGATGCCCGCTTGCTGAAGGGCCTCGAAGCGCCGCGCGCAAGGTGTCGTCGACAGCCCAATCTCCTGCGCCAATTCGGAGACCGGCTTGCGCCCGTCGCGTTGCAGGATGTCGAGCATCTTGATCTCGAATTCATCAAACTGAGGCATTTTCACTCTCCCAAAGCTCGACCGTGGAGTCTTTTACCTCCAACCCCGCATTTGAGCCACCATCAAAGCTGATTTGCCTCGCGCCATCCCGCTAGAATTTCCGGCAATCCGCTGATCATGATTTCCAGGGAGAGCAAGCCATGACAATGAACGTTGCCGACTATGCCCGCGAATGCGCGGCGCGAGGCCTTCGCGGCGATTATTCGGTCTGCCGTGCCGATTTCACCGTGGCGCAGGGCTACAATTACAGCGACGAAGAACAGGCGGTGTGGCGCACGCTGTGCGACCGCCAGACGAAGCTGACCAGGAAGCTCGCCCACCACTCCTACCTCGATGGCGTTGCGGCGCTCGGTCTTCTCGATAAGATCCCGGATTTCGGTGCGGTCAGCGAGAAGCTGCGCAAGCTCACCGGCTGGGAGATCGTCGCCGTGCCGGGGCTCATTCCCGCCGCGCCGTTCTTCGACCACCTCGCCAACCGCCGGTTCCCGGTCACCAACTGGCTGCGAACCCAAAAGGAGCTCGACTACATTGTCGAGCCCGACATGTTCCACGATTTCTTCGGTCACGTGCCGATCCTGACGCAGCCGGTCTTTGCCGACTTCATACAGATGTATGGCAAGAAGGCCGACAGCGTGATTGCGCTCGGCGGCGACGAGATGATCACCCGGCTTTACTGGTACACCGTCGAATACGGGCTGATGCGCGAGCCGGGCCAGCCGCTGAAGGCTTTCGGTGCCGGGCTGATGTCATCCTTCACCGAGCTTCAGTTCGCGATCGAAGGCGGCGAGGCGCACCATGTCCCCTTCGACCTGGAAACCGTAATGCGCACCGGCTACGAGATCGACAAGTTCCAGCGTGCCTATTTCGTGCTGCCGTCGTTCGACGCCCTGCGTGATGCTTTCGAGACCGCCGATCTTGCGGCGATCGTGGCGCGCCGCAAAGGCGAGCCAGCGCTCGACCCGGCGAGCCTATAGGCTGTCGGCTGTTTCCAACGCCTCGGCCTTCAGCCGGGCCAGTTGGTCGCGCTGAAGGTCGAGGGACGCCGTGACGAAGCGCAGGATCGTGGCGAGCTCAGTGTCGCTGAATGTGGCGATCACCTTTTCCCCCTCCTGCGCGATCGCGCCATAATAGCGCGTCGATAGTTCTCGCGTGAGTTCCGTCGCCTCTATGACCACCTTGCGCCTGTCCTCAAGGCTGCGCGTTCGTGTCAGCAGGCCGCGTGCCTCCAGCCGGTCGATCAGCGCGGTGACCGCGGCCGGCGTCAATCCTGTTGCGGCCGCGACCTCGCCAGCCGATCGCGGGCCGCCATAGAGCAGCGCCAGGCAATGGCGTTCCGCCATACTCAGCCCAAGCCTATCGCCCACTGCCTCGTCATAAGCCTGCGTCGCGTCCTGCCAGCCCATAATGGCAAGGCTGATGGCGGTCTTCATGTCGGCCCGATTCATGCTTGACGAATTTATTTCGACCATCTAACTATCAATCTGCCTAACATTACGTCCATTATAGTAATATGCTGCATCAGGCGCAAGGCAAGGCCTGTCGCAGCCTGCAAGGAGTGAAACATGAATCAGACCCCAACGCGCGGCCTACTCACACCGGCCGAGGAGTTCAAATATGCCAAGCTGGCGATGGAGTGGTATGGCTGGGGCTCTCCCATTGGCCTTGGCATCGCTCTGGTCGCGCTGGCGGCGGCCGCCCTGCTGTTCCGCATCGCCATCTTCGGATTTTGACAGTCTGGCAGCGGCGCGGTTGAATGCAGCAGAAGGCTTAGGGCCGAGCTCAGGCGGCTTCGGAAATATCGCGGTCGATGATCGACAGATTGCGGCCGCGATGCTTGGCCTCGTAGAGCCGCTGGTCGGCGGCGCGCATTAGCTCCGACACTGCGGCGTCTCTGCCGCAGGTGATGCCGCCAATACTGACTGTCAGCGGAACCGTTCGTTCGTCGACGGGCCGGAAACGGATACGCTCGACTTCACGCCGGATGCGCTCGGCGATGCGCCTGGCCTCGTGTTCGGTGGCACCAATCAGAAGGGCGCAGAATTCCTCGCCGCCGATGCGGCCAAGCACGTCGCCGCTGCGCACGCCACGCTCTATTGCGTTTGCGATCAGGAGCAGCGCATCGTCGCCGATCAGATGGCCGTAGCTGTCGTTGATGGTCTTGAAATGGTCGGCATCGACGATCAGCAATGCCCCGCGATCGGATTTGCGCCGGGAGCCGTCGAGAGCGGCAAAGAAACTTTCGCGGTTGAGCATGCCCGTCATGTCGTCGCGGCTCGCCTTTTCCGCCAAGCGCCTGTGCGCGGCGGCGAGTTGGGCATGGGCGCGGGCGAGCTCGCGATGCGCGGTCTGCAACCTTTCGCCCTGCCAGAACGTATAGGCGCCGACGCTCCAGGCAAGCGCGAGCGGGCACACGGTGGATGTCAGCCAGATGGTGCGATTGATCGGAAACCCCATTGCCGGCACGACGATCAGCGTCAGCAAAAGCGAGACCGCGACGGAGGCGAAAGCGATGGCGGCAGACTTTAGAAATATGCGATTCATCGCTTGCTCCCACTGGTCCGTCTTGGTTCCAGCAAAGCGCTGAATGTCACCTTTCGGCGATCCTTAAGATTTTAATCATGGCGCCATTTTTACCACCCAGGGCGCGCATAGGTTGTGGATAAACCTCCTGTTAGAAAGATCGTTTCGTGCCATAAGGACGTATGACCACACTTCCCGACCCCGCCCGCTTTGCCCATGTCACCGACTGGGTGTTCGATCTCGACAACACGCTTTATCCGCATCATTCGAATCTGTTTTCGCAGATCGATGTGAAGATGACCGCCTACGTCGGAGAATTGCTGACGCTGCCGCGCGAGGAAGCACGCAAGCTGCAAAAGGAGCTCTACCGCGAATATGGCACGACGCTGAACGGATTGATGACGCGCCACGGCATCGACCCCGATGATTTTCTCGAGAAGGTCCACGACATCGATTATTCCTGGCTGGTTCCAGATCCCGTCCTAGGCACCGCCATTCGCCAGCTTCCCGGCCGTAAATTCATCTTCACCAATGGCGATCGCCGGCATGCCGAACGCACCGCGCGGCAGTTGGGCATTCTCGAGCATTTCGATGATATTTTCGATATCGTCGCAGCCGGACTGAACCCCAAGCCGGCGCGGCAATCCTATGAGAAATTTGCCGAACTCCACGCCGTTACCGGGCAAAATGCGGTGATGTTCGAAGATCTTGCCCGCAACCTGTCGGTGCCGAAATCGCTGGGCATGACCACAGTGTTGGTGGTGCCGCGCAATTTCGAGCCGACCTTCTCGGAAATCTGGGAACGCGACCCGGCCAACGAGGACGATGTGGACTTCGTCACCGACGACCTCGCCGGCTTTCTCACGGCGATCGTGGAAGTCCCTGCTTGAGGCAGCCGGCGCGCTTCAAGTCCTTGCTTGCATGTCATAGTTTATAGAAGCGGCTGACGATCCCCCAGGCCTCGTCGGCAGTGTCGACGAAATCGATGATATCCTGGTCGCCGGGCGTGATCGTGCCTTGCTCGGCGAGGAAATCGAGGTCGATCGCCCTTGCCCAGAAAGCCTTGCCGAACAGGATGACCGGCACGCGTTCCATGCGGCCGGTCTGGATCAGGGTCAGCGTTTCGAAGAACTCGTCCATCGTACCGAAGCCGCCTGGAAACACCGCAACGGCCTTGGCACGCATGACGAAATGCATCTTGCGGACCGCGAAATAGTGGAAGTTGAAGCAGAGTTCCGGCGTCACGTAGGCGTTTGGCGCCTGCTCGTGCGGCAGCACGATGTTGAGACCGATCGACGGCGCGCCAACATCGTCGGCGCCACGATTGCCGGCCTCCATGACGCCCGGCCCGCCGCCGGTCACCACGACGAATTCGCGATAGTACGAGATGGCCGACTGCTGCGAGCAGAGGCGGGCGAATTTGCGCGCCTCCTCGTAATATTTGCTGTTTTGCTCGAGGTTCTTCTTCTGCGTCTCGTTCTTGGCCGCCCAGGCTTCGCCGCCGGGCTCGGGGATGCGGGCGCCGCCGAACAGGATGACGGTCGATTGGATGCCGCGCTCGGCCAGGATCATCTCCGGTTTCAGCAGTTCGAGCTGCAGCCTGACCGCGCGCAACTCGCGCCGCGTCATGAAATCGGGATCGTTCCAGGCCAGCCGGTATGTCTCCGCGCGCGTTTGCGGCGTGTCCGGCACGCTTCTCGACCGCTCCAGATCCTCGTCCGAATGCGGCAGCGGCGTCCATCCCGTCTTTTCCATGGGAGTCATATTTGCTTTACCCGTCCAATCATTCACCTGCGCCGTCCCGTGACGCTGCCGCGATTGACCCTCCCCAAGCCTTCACATAGGGTCCGCGCGACTTTCAAACAGGTTAAGGCGCCGGCCCTTAACAGCTTGGTAATGGAGCGAATTCATGTCGAAGCCCGATCTCGCGAGCCTCGAGGAGATTATCGAGAACGCCTTCGAGGAACGCGACACGATTTCGACCGCAACCCGCGGCGAGACGCGCGAGGCCATCCAATCGGCGCTCGACCTGCTCGACCGGGGCGTCGCCCGCGTCGCCGAGCGGCAGGCCGACGGCAAATGGCACGTCAACCAGTGGCTGAAGAAAGCGGTGCTGCTGTCGTTCCGGCTCACCCCGATGGAGATCATAAAGGGCGGTCCCGGTCAGGCGGTATGGTGGGACAAGGTGCCTTCGAAGTTCGACGGCTGGAGCGCCGTCGATTTTGAGAAGGCGGGCTTCCGCGCCGTGCCGTCGTCGATCGTGCGCCGCTCCGCCTATGTCGCGCCCGGCGCCGTGCTGATGCCGTCCTTCGTCAATGTCGGCGCCTATGTCGACAGCGGCACCATGGTCGACACCTGGGCTTCGGTCGGCTCCTGTGCCCAGATCGGCAAGAATGTGCATCTGTCGGGCGGCGTCGGCATCGGCGGTGTGCTGGAGCCGATGCAGGCCGGCCCAACCATCATCGAGGACAACTGTTTCATCGGTGCCCGTTCCGAAGTGGTCGAAGGGTGCATCGTTCGCGAAGGCTCGGTGCTCGGCATGGGCGTCTTCATCGGCCAGTCGACCAAGATCGTCGACCGCGCCACCGGCGAGATCTTCTACGGCGAGGTGCCGCCTAATTCCGTCGTCGTCGCCGGCTCGCTGCCGGGCAAGCCTTTTCCAAACAACGAACCCGGCCCCAGCCTCTACTGCGCCGTCATCGTCAAGCGGGTCGACGCCAGAACCCGTTCCAAGACATCGATCAACGAATTGCTGCGCGATTGATCTTTCTCAACGAATACGGACGGAATTCGCTTGCCTGATAGATCCGACCTCATCTGGCTTTTCTTCAAAGCTTCGGGCCGCGTCAGCCGCGCGGCCTATTTTCTTGGAGGACTGCTGGTGGCCATCATACAGGCCTTCCCGCTCTACCGTTTCACGCTGGTGCCGGAAGGCACCACCGAGAGCAACATGTGGTCGTTTATTTTCTTCATCGCCTTCATTGCCTCGCTTTGGTCGAACGTGGTGCTGGCGGTCAAGCGGTTGCACGACCTCGACAAGCCGGGCGTTGCGGCGCTGGTGCTTTTCGTGCCGGTTGTCTCGATCATCGCTTTTCTGGTGCTTTGCCTGTTTCCAGGGCAACCCGGCCCCAACCGCTACGGCAAGCGCACCAATGCCCCGGCTGAACCCTGAGCGCCGATCGGACATTTCGTCATGCGCTACCGCTCGCTTGATCCGAAACTGATCCTCGAAACCGCCGCACGGCTGGAAGGGCGCGTCGCCGAGCGCTTTCCCGATGCAGGCTTGCGCGGCGTTGCCGCCGAGCTCGTGTCGCTGTCGCGCGATCTGGCAAAGGCAGCCAAGGCGCTGGAGGCGCCGATCTGGTGGCTGCGCGGCCTCATCATCGCCGCCTTCGTCGTCGGAGCGCTGATGTTCCTGTTCGTCGGCACAATCCTGCCGCTCGGCCGCATCTCGGGAAACCACGATGCCTTCCAGTCGGTGCAAGGCATCGAAGCCTCCCTCAACATGATCATCCTCGCGGTGCTGGGCTTCCTGGCCCTGATTCGCTCCGAGGAGCGGATCAAGCGCAAGCGGGTGTTTCGCCAGCTCCACGGGCTGCGGTCGCTGATCCACGTCATCGACATGCACCAGCTGACCAAGGATCCGGCAACGCTTTCAGCCAGTTTCAAGCCGACTGCGCATTCGCCAGCCCGCATCACCAACGCCGCCGACCTTGCCCGCTATCTCGACTACTGCTCCGAAATGCTGTCGATCACCGGCAAGATCGCCGCGCTGTTCGCGCAATCAGTGAATGACGCCGTGGTCATCGACGGCGTCAATGACATCGAGAACCTGGCTTCGAGCCTCTCGCGAAAGATCTGGCAGAAGATCACGCTGATCGAAACCCCTCATGGGCAGCCGGCACGTGCGGCGAAGACCGATCCCGAGCCGGGTACGCCGCGTCGGCCTGCAGTCCGCAGACGACCGGGGCCGGCAAGCTAAAACCGGCCACCCGGCGGCAGATCCGCTAGAACGGTTCATCGTTTCGCAGAAACGCCGAACCGCTCTATCTTTTTGTTTTGACGCAATTCCGGACGGAAAACCGCTTCACACTTTTCCTGGAATTGCTTGTCTTATGACTTTCGCTGCCGAATGGGTCAGAAAGGAACGCTGAGAGAGGGTAGCCGCCCTCCCTCAGCGGCGA
>NZ_JAMYSZ010000020.1:0-115072 GCF_040322215.1 Mesorhizobium sp. M0184 | reverse complement strand
CACCACCGTGCCATGGCCGCTCGCCCCTCAGAGCAGGCGCCGTTCTCTCTCCAAAACTTTTTGCAGAACCTTCAGCACACTATCCAGGACGAGAATTCGTTCATGACCGCGCCGAGCACCGGCCCGCTGAAGGCGGCGACACCCCAGATCGCCGACATGACGCCGAAAAGCTGCGGCCAGATCGCGCGGGCAAACAGCCGCTCGACCGAGACGAAGGCCAGCGACACCAGCGCGCCGCCACCGAGCCCTTCGATCAGGCGGCCGCAGAGGAACAGCGGCATCGAAGGCGCGGTGGCGCAGACCAGCGCGCCGGCGGCATAGAGCATTGCGGCGACCATCATGTTGGTACGCAGCGCGACATAGCTCACCCGCCGTCCGGCGGCCGCACCGGCAACGATGGCGCCGAGCTCGTAGATCGCCAGCGACCAGCCGACCAGTTGCACGCCGGCGAGTTCGCCGACCATGGCCGGCATGACCGTTGCTACCATGGTTTCGTTGGTGGCGTGCAGCAGGATGCCGAGGCCGATGAAGCAGATGCGCGCCAGGTCGCCGCTCGCCCACAGCGCGCGCCAATCGACCCCGTTTGTGCTTGTTTTGGTCATCCAGTCCCCCGAGCTTCCCTAGACGCTGGTCTAAAATATTGGAGCGCTCTTCGTCTCCAAATGGGCACGCGGCGCTTCGGGGACGGCTTGTAAAACCTCAACCGCAGTTGAGTTCAAGCGGTTTCCGGTGTGCTGAGATGATGATGTAGGCCGGAAGCCAGGGTGATCGTGCATCTCGGCTCCACGATCAACCCGCTCTGCGGCGCAACTGATACTGGCTGACGCCGATTGCGATGTTCACGCCGTTCTACCAATCGATTTAGCAGCACCTCAACCGACGTATATCCCAGATACTGGTTGCCAGCTTCCGCAAATATGGTTAATATATTAGCAAGAAGAAATATTCCCGCTTACAGTCGTACTGGAGCACGACAATGGGCGCTGCCGATTTGCGCAGGCCAAGTATTGCGGCGATTCTGTGCGCCGCAGAGGGCCCTTCATCCGAAAGAGTCTTGTCACCCGAAAGAGTCTTGGGAGGCCCGGCGGCTTAAAGCCGTTGCTGGCGGCCTCATAACTTCCGCATCCCCCACAGCATAATCGATCGAGCCGAATCGAGGGCTTTGTTGCGCCCTCATGCTGCCGACCAGTGCCAGAGATGGCCTGCGCAGCACACTCTAGCTCTGGCAAAATCGGAGGCTCCACGGCTTGCGTGCGATAGGCGGGGGTATCGGGCCGGATGGAGGACGGCTCGAGGAGAGCTGAGAGCTGATTGAAGGCCGACAAAACCTGGCCGGAAGTCACCGATGGTGTCGGTCCCATGGAACTCCCGGGCGTTACCGCCGCGCCGAGGATTACCGTAACGAACAAAACGCTGCGCATCATGTTCTGACCACCTCTGAGCCGGAAGGGAAAGGTAGTCCCTTCCAGCTCTTTAATCTGCACTTGGCAGTGCCGAAGAGGAATTCTACAAACCTATAGAATAAACCCGTCAACAGCCAAATACATAGATGTTTATTAGAAAATTTCGGATATTACTACTTGCAGTGGCCGGGATTACCCTCGCAGGCCGTCTCGGTCTTGTTGCCAATGTTGCCTTGGCCTTCAGCCGTATCCTGCGTTGCCGTGCCGAACGCATTGCCATTCACATCCTTCGTGGTCTCATTGCACACGCAGTCCGGAACCGACCCCGTCTTTGTACAGGAGGCCACGCCAGCGGTGCCGCAGAAGTCCGTGCACTGTGTCTGCGATACGCCGGGACAGGTCTGCGCTAGCGCTCCGCCTGTTCCAAGCAACAGTGCCCCACCCATGAAAGCCGCAGCCGCGGCCACCTTTAAACCACTACATCTACATCCAATAATCATGTTTTCCGCGGCGATATCGTCACAACGGTGCAGGCGGCTGGCACGCTGAACGCGCTAGTTATGGTGGAAGTCGGTTCTCAGCTCTCGGGTCGGGTGAAGGACCTCTATGTCGACTTCAACTCCAAGGTCACCAAAGGCCAGGTGATAGCCCGGGTTGAGCCGGAGATTTACGAAGCGAGAGTAGCGCAAGCCCTTGCCGAACGGGAGATGGCGCAAACGCAGGTTTCGGTACATCGGGCGCAGATCGAGCGGGCCAGGGCAGAGATGGAGACCGCCGAGGCCAGATATGATTCTGCAGCCGCACAGACTACACGCGCCGAAATCGCGCTCGATGGTGCGGCGCAGGAAGTGAACCGCAAACGTTCCCTGGCTAAACAGAAGATCATCGCGGTGGGAGAATGGGAGCGGGAGAATACCGCACACAATTCTGCCAAGGCGCAGGCGACTGCCGCCCAGGCCGAGGAACTGTCGCAATCGGCAGTCGTTCGAGCCGCCAAGGCGACCCTCAACATGGCAGAAGCGGAGCTCGCCAACACGCTTGCCCAGGTGAAGCAGAAGGAAGCGGTGCTTCAGCAGGCCCAAATTGATCTTGACCGCACCTATGTACGCGCGCCGGTCACCGGCACAGTGGTCAATCGCGCCGTCAGTGGCGGTCAGACCCTGGCGGCTAGCCTGCAGACCCCGATACTGTTCACCATAGCTCAAGACCTGACTGAGATGCAGGTGGAAGCTTCTGTGGTGGAAGCCGACATTAGCCGTTTTGCGCTCGGGCAGCCGGTTACTTTCACTGCCGATGCCTATCCCGACCGAATTTTCACCGGCACGGTAAAACAGATACGCAAGGCACCGCAGGTCGTTCAAAACGTCGTCACATACATAGTGGTGGTCGGTACGCAAAATTCCGATGAGCTGCTGTTGCCCGGCATGACCGCCAATCTGAGCGTGGTAATGGCCAAGCGACAGGGAGTCTTGAAAGTGCCCAATGCGGCCCTGCGTTTTCGGCCGCCGAGCGATACCGGGGACGAGGCGCGATCAACCGCGCCGGCCATTGCCGAAACGGGCGTAGAGGCGGGAAGCCCGGGCGAGGTATTTGTATTTGGGCCAGACCGCGAGCCGAAGCTTGTCTCGCTCCGGCTTGGAATCACCGACGGTCGTGCAACAGAGGTGCTGGCAGGCGACCTGACTGAGGGGCAGCAGGTCATTATGGGGCTTGCCACTGCTCCGCGTCGGGACGATGACGCGTCTTCCGTCCTGGTCAAGTTCCGGTTGTGGTGAGGTATTCATGGCTCTGATTGACGTCGACCGGCTGCGCCATTGCTACCGTGTTGGCGGAGAGCCGGTGTGGGCGCTCGAAGGGGTGAGCATGACGATTCAACGAGGCGAATTCGTCGCGGTGATCGGATCTTCAGGATCGGGCAAGTCTACCTTCATGAACATACTGGGCTGCCTCGACAGTCCGAGTGAAGGCCGTTATCGGCTGAACGGGGTAGACGTCGGTGGACTCCATCACGATGAACTCGCTGCGATCCGCAATAGGAACATCGGTTTCGTGTTTCAGTCGTTCAATCTGCTGCCGCGGGCCAGCGCACTAGAAAACGTGGAACTGCCGCTTGTCTATCGCCGCATGTGGGCTGGTGAGCGGCGGCGCGCAGCGCTGGCGATGCTGGCCAAGGTAGGGCTCGCCGATCGGGCCAGACATACTCCTGCCGAACTCTCGGGCGGACAACAGCAGCGCGTTGCCATTGCCCGCGCCCTGGTGACGGAGCCTTTACTTCTACTGGCCGATGAACCCACTGGTGCGCTCGACAGCCAGACAGGGCTGGAGATCATGGCAATTTTCCGCCGACTCAATGGAGAGGGCCTGACCATTGTGCTGGTCACCCATGAGGCTGAGATAGCTGCCCATACGGATCGCATTGTAGCCTTTCGAGACGGCCGCGTTCTGTCAGACACCCCTGTCATACAGCAGGTCCGACCTTTGGATGACACTCGCCGTCTAGCGCTGGCGTACAACAATGTCCGGTAGCACAAGAACCGCCCTGCGATCATTACGCTCCCATCATATGCGCAGCGCGCTCACCATGTTGGGCATCATCATCGGTGTGGCCGCTGTCGTGGTGATGATCGCGATCGGGGTTGGTGCGCGCGAACGGATCACCGCGCAGATCCGCAGCCTCGGCGCCAACCTCATCAGCGTCAGTCCGGGCAGTGCGAAGATGGGCAGCGTCCGCCTTGGGGCCGGTGGCGCGCCGCGGCTGAGTGAAGAGGACGCAGCGGCGATCGGAATGGAAATCCCCGGCGTCGTGGTGGCGGCGCCACTCCTCTACGCCCGCGAGCAGTTCACGATCGGCTCCGCCAATTGGCAAGGCGTGCTTCGCGGCGTGACGCCGGAATATTTCTCAGCGCGCGAGTGGCGGGTTATTGCCGGGCAGGAGATGACCCCGGAGGACAACAACCGCGTCGCCAACGTGGTGCTCCTCGGAACGACGATGCGGGAGAAGTTGTTCGGAAAAGCCGATCCGCTGGGCGCCGCGATCCGCATCCGCGACGTGCCGTTCACGGTGATCGGACTGCTGGAGCGGAAGGGCCAGAGCGTGTGGGGCGATGATCAGGACGATGTGGCACTTGTGCCGCTGAGGACGGCGCGACGTCAGTTCATTGGCACGAGCCGTGCCAATCCGACCTTCGTACACAACATCACCGTCAAGTTCGCCGATTGGACCTCGGCCGAGGGCACGATGGCAGCGATCCGCCAACTCCTGTGGCAGCGTCACCGGTTGCGGACAGGTCAGGAAGACAGCTTCATGGTGAGCAACCTCGCCGAAGCTGCGAATGTCGAAGGTTCGACCACACGCGTGGTGTCGCTGCTGCTTTCGGCGGTGGCCTCAATTTCGCTGGTCGTGGGCGGGATCGGCATCATGAACATCATGCTGGCGACGGTGACGGAGCGGGTCCGCGAGATCGGACTGCGGCTTGCGGTGGGCGCGCGACGGCGAGATATCCTTGCCCAGTTTCTCGTTGAGGCAGCAACGCTTGCCCTGCTCGGGGGTATTCTAGGTGCTGGTATTGGGATTGTTGCTGCAATCGCCGTTGGGTCTATCGCTCAATGGCCGGTGATCATCGATCTCAGCGCCGTCCTGCTGGCTATCGGCTTTGCCGCGGCTGTAGGCGTCTTTTTCGGCTACTATCCCGCCCGCAAGGCCGCAAGCCTACAGCCGATCGAAGCGCTGCGCGCAGAATGAGTTTGGCGCCACCGCGCGATCATCGGTCAATTTCGAAGCCGCAAGGCGCCCAATCAAAAGGCTGCCACGCGCCGGCGACTACGCGGCGCGGAACCGTCCTATCCCGGCGCATGATGAAAGGCCACGGGCCGTATTTGCCAGAGGCCGTTATTTGAACGAGTGGATCAGGTCCAGCGAGGTGACGGCGACCGCCAGGTTGACGCCGGTCTGTGCCTGGACACTGAGCGGCTGCAGCGAAAAGGCGCTGTCGAGGCCGCCGACCAGGAGATTGGCGCCGCCACCGGTGACCACGCTGGCCTCGGCGTTCACGCCATAATAGCTGCCGGCAAGGTCGCCTTCATCGTGGTTGCGGGTCGCCGCCAGAACCGCCCATACCAGCTGGCCCTGATGCGTCCGGCCGACATCGACGCCGAGCTTGGAAATCACCCCTGTATAGACTTCAGAGGGGCCGCCACGATGCGGACGAAAGACACAGGAAACACCCTTGTTGGAGGTGACGAGATAGGCCGTGCCGCCGTCGATGGTGCAGTCGAGCACGCCGAGCTGGAGCTTGCTGGCGCTGGCGGGAGCGGCAACGACGGTCGTGGCGAGAGCAGCGGCACAAGCGAGTTTCTTGATCATGGCAGGGTCCTTTCGAAATTGCCTTGTACAAACGGCTGAGCACGCCGAGCGTTCCGCCGAAAACTTGGCGCCGGCAAAGCGAAGCTAAACGCAGGGTTGTCGGAGTGCGGAAACGGAGGCCCGATTAACCGGCCGCTCAGCCGGCACTGGTGCGGGCCAGGCCGTCCTTGGCCGGCTGGTAGGTCGGATTGAGGTGCACGGCCTCGCGGTAGGATTTCGCGGCCCTGACCTTGTCGCCGCGCCGCTCGTAGATCAACGCCTGGTTGGACCAGGCCTCGGCATTCTTGCCGTCGAGCTTGATGGCCACGTTGAAGTCGGCGAAGGCATTGTCCTCGTCGTTCATGGCAAGGTAGGAGAGGCCGCGCCCGTTGTAAGGCTCGGAGGCATCCGGCGCCAGCGAAATGGCGGTCGAGAAATCCTCGATGGCAAAGGCGTGCTGGCCCTGACTCTGATAGATCAGGCCGCGATTGTGATAGGCGCGCGCATCGGTCGTGTCGAGCTGGATGGCTTTCTGGAAATCGTTGAAGGCTTCCTGGACCCGGCCCGCCCTGCGGTAGAGATTGCCGCGGCCGATATAGGCGGCGTCATAGTTGGAATTGATCTGGATCGAGCGGTTGTAGTCGGCAAGCGCGCTTGCCTGATCACCGAGGAAGCGCTGGATGAGCGCCCGGTTGGAATAGGCCTGGTAGAAATTCGGATTGAGCTGGATGGCGGTGTTGAAGTCCTTGAGCGCCGCCTGGTACTGGCCGCCGCGGCCATAGGCCGAGCCGCGCACATTGTAGGCTTCCGGATCCTGGGGGTTGCGCTGGATCACCGCCGACAGTGAGGAGATGTTCTCGGTCGAGGCTTGCGCCTTGTCGATGTTGTTGAACTCGCCGGTCGGAACGCTCTGGCAGCTGGCAAGCGCCATCCCGGAAAGCAGGGCTGCCGTCAGGGCGAGGCCGCGCCACGCGGTTCTGCGCTCTACGGTGATTGCGTCCATGTCTGCCCTGTCCTTACTGCGCCGTCTGGTCCGTTCCCCCTCCGAACCGGCATCTCTCCCAACCGGTCCTCTCGGACCGGGTCGAACTCACAACAAAAAGGTGGCGGCGATTCCGCATCGCGCCACCTTGGATATCCTTGGAAAAGGACGAAAAATTGACGTCAGAACCGCGGCGGACGCGGAGCACCGGCACCGGCAGCACCGGCCGCGACCGGACGCGGCGTCATCGGCAGCAGGCCTTCACGCTGGGCGCGCTTGCGGGCCAGCTTGCGGGCACGGCGCACGGCTTCCGCCTTTTCACGGGCGCGCTTCTCGGAGGGCTTTTCGTAATGTCCGCGCATCTTCATTTCGCGGAAGATGCCTTCGCGCTGCATCTTTTTCTTGAGCGCGCGAAGCGCCTGATCAACATTGTTGTCGCGGACGAGTACCTGCACGTGCAATCCTGTCTTTCGGTTTGAAATCAACAGGCAAGCGGCCATAGCCGCAAGCCTCCGCGGCGCGTTACACCACGAATTGGGGCGGCTGATAGCAGAATCAAGGGGCGCTGTCCACAGCCGATTGAGAGGCGGTGCCGATCCCGAAACGAGAAACCCGCCTCGGCGGCGGGTCTCTGGTGAATCAGCACCATACGCAATTTAGTAGCATAGCTGCCGGCACAAAGCAAGAACAAAATTCGCCTTGGGTCAGATAGGCGCGGCTATGCCGTGGCCAGGTGGAGCTGCTCGAAACCCTCGAAGAACTCGCCGTAGTCGCAGGTTATCTCCTCGCCGGCGGCGATGTCGCGGGTCGCGGTGGCCCCGCCATATTGCGAAAAGTCGGTGTTCGGCTTGTCGGCGTGGTTCATGAAGCGGCCATTGTCGACCTCATAGACCATGAAGCCCGGCCGGTCCG
Source organism: Mesorhizobium sp. M0184 (assembly GCF_040322215.1). Lineage (NCBI taxonomy): Bacteria > Pseudomonadati > Pseudomonadota > Alphaproteobacteria > Hyphomicrobiales > Phyllobacteriaceae > Mesorhizobium > Mesorhizobium sp. M0184. Next base: position 107,433 of record NZ_JAMYSZ010000020.1, on the reverse strand, counting down.
GACTGGGATAGGCATATCTGTCGAGCAATTCCTTGAGGTGCGGCGGCGCCGTCTCGTATCTTTCCATCGGGATCAGCCGGTCGAAGTCCGGATCGAGCCGCCAGATCTGCGCCCCTTTCCGGATCGGCTCGGCGGCGAACACGCCGACGCCTTCGATTGCGCTTGCAGCGATATACGTCCTGATCAGCAGCATGTTTCCAACCCGTTTTCGAGGAGAAGACGGAATCGTCAAATCGCCGGGAAAAGCAAGACCGGTTTTTCCGGCATTGCGGCTGGCGGGCTGACATTGCGGCTGGCGGGCCGACGCCAACCGCGAAACGCTTCACGTGCGGGTGATCGAGACACCGCCGTCGGCGAACAGTGCCGTGCCGGTGGTGAAGCTCGATGCATCGGAAGCCAGGTAAAGCGCCGAGCGGGCGATCTCCTCTGGCTCGGCGACGCGCTTCAAGGCATGCAGGTTTTCGACGAAGGCCCGCGATTCAGGTGTCTTGAATGTCGCCGAAGGCGTGTCGGTGCCGCCCGGCAGCAGCGCGTTGACTCGAATCCCCTTGGCGCCAAATTCGGCGGCCAGCACCTGCGTCAATCCGATCAGTCCGGCCTTGCTCGCGGCATAGCTGGTCATGCCGGGCATGCCGACCGTGTAGCCGACGAAGGTGGAGGTGAAGATCAACGACCCGCCGCCGCGTTCGACCATCGCCGGCACCTGGTATTTCGCGCCGAGAAAGGCGCTGGTCAGATTGGTATCGAGCGTCTCGCGCCAGCCCTCCAGCGACAGCTCCGAAACCGGCCCCATCCTACCGACCGAGCCGGCATTGTTGAAGGCGATGTCGAGCCCGCCGAATTTCTCGACCGCCAGGTCGACCAGGACTTTCGCGTAGGCTTCGTCACGGACATCGCCGGCAAGAGCGACGGCGGTGCCGTCGGCGTCCGCGATTTCGGCAACCAGTGCGTCGAGCTCGGCCTGGCGGCGGGCGGCGACGACGAGCCTGGCGCCTTGCTCGGCAAAGAGCTTTGCCGTGGCGCGGCCGATGCCGGAACTAGCGCCGGTGACGATGGCAACTTTGTTGGTAAGTGCGAGCATTTTTTCTGCATCCTTTTTTCGAGCCGGCTCTGGCCGGCAATCGGGATGCTTGGTCGCAAATCGGGGCGGCGTGAACCACCCGATACACGCGCTGCCCTCGACAGCGCTCCTTGACGTCCGCTGGCCACCAGGCTACGGCTCGTCATCCAAAAACTCGCGGGTGGACGCGCCACCCATTTGCAATGACCCCCCAAGACATGATGAGCAAGTTGTTGGCCTCCGGCTTCGAGGGCGACAGCGAGTTGACGTGGGCTCTTCGTTCGGAATTTGGCAAAGGCTTTCCGATCGAAAACCTCCGACCGCTGCTGGTCTCCAGCAATGGCCAGACACAAGCTGCAGCGGTGTTCATAGCGGTCGAAATGGGTTCCAGGCTGAGCTATAAGCTAAATTGTGTTGTCGCCGAGATAGCCGATCTGCTCGATAGCAAAGCTTCTCATCTCCGCTTCGATGCAATTGGGGCGCTCCGGGGCTGCACCACGCCGGCCGATGGCGCCATTCTCGGTCGCGTAATGCTGCGGCTGGATGACGAACATGTCGGCGTTCGATGGAAGGTTGTCCAGTTCATCTGCCTTGCGCAGCGCTGGCAGCTAAGGCTTGCGGTGGAAAATGCCGCCGCGCTTCGCCCGGACTCAGCTTTCACGACACTGGTCGACGCCTATGGTCACTATGTCATGCCGAGTTCCAAGGACCTGCCACGGTTACTCGAACATCCGGATGCGGTTTTGCGGCGCTTTGCGGCGGCCGTGGCTATCAGGCCGCGCGAGGTTATCGTCGATCGCTTCGTGGCCATGGCGGAGCAGTCGGACGATGCGGAAATTCGTCAAATCGCTGCCGATTGCCGCAAAGGCTATTTGCGGGCGACCTATGCAATCGGGCCGTCCATCGTGAAGCGTGCTCCGGCTGACCCGTCAAAAAGCGAAGCTCAGAACAGCGACCAGTGAAAGCACGGCGCAAACGGCAAGCGCCGTCGCAAACAGGGGCAAGGCGACTATTGCCTAAGCAGCCAGCCGAGCCGATCGAGCGAAAATGCGTAGCTGACGGCGATCAGCAGGGCGACGGCTATGCCGGCTGTCGTGTAACCGGCCACGTGGAATCCGGCAACGCCGCCGAACAGGATGACGAGTTCGAGCACCAGCCGCAAACCGCCCGGCACCGGAACCGGCGCCCGCCCCGAGCGGCTCGGATCGTTCGGCACCGCGAAGATTCCCCAGAGCGCGGCGGCAACGAACGGCAATGCCACGGCAAGGATCCAGCGCCACATGCCCGCTGAGAGGCTCCAGCCCGCCATGCCGAGGCCGAGCAAAGCGGCGAGCTCCAGCAAGAAGCGCAATGTCAGATTCCACCAGACGTTAGCCACCGCCATAATCCTCCGATCGTCAGGCGACGGATAGCGGTGGAAGGCAATTGCATCAACCTGCCCGGATGCGGCTTTTTCACCACGGCGCAAAACGGCAAGCGCCGTCGCAAACAGTGCAAGGCTGGCAGCACGGTTTCGCTAGTGATACAAGCTCGCGCGCCGGGGCTGGCTGATCTGCCCTGCCGCCATTTGCGAGGCCTGCGACGTTGAAGAAATACTCGGTATTCGCCATCGCCCGCGAGGCCATGCGCGGTCATAGAGGCTGGGAGGAACAGTGGTCCTCGCCGGAGCCGAAGAAGGAGTACGACGTCATCATCGTCGGCGCCGGCGGCCACGGCCTGGCCACAGCCTATTATCTCGCCACCGTGCACGGCATCACCAACGTCGCGGTATTGGAAAAAGGCTGGCTCGGCGGCGGCAATACCGGGCGCAACACCACCATCATCCGCTCGAACTATCTCTACGACGAGAGCGCCGGCATCTACGACCATGCGCTGAAGCTGTGGGACGGGCTCAGCCAGGAGCTCAACTACAACGTCATGTATTCGCCGCGCGGCGTCATGATGCTCGCCCACAACATCCACGACATCCAGGTGCTGAAGCGCCACGTCCACGCCAACCGGCTGAACGGCATCGACAATGAATGGCTGACGCCGGAGCAGGCAAAGGAATTCTGCCCGCCGCTCAACATTTCGCCCGGTGCGCGCTACCCGGTTATGGGTGCTGCCCTGCAACGCCGCGGCGGCACGGCGCGGCACGATGCGGTCGCCTGGGGCTATGCGCGCGGCGCCTCGGCGCGTGGCGTCCACATCATTCAGAATTGCGAGGTCACCGGCGTCAAGCGGGCGCCGAACGGCGCGGTAACCGGTGTCGAGACGACGCGCGGCTTCATCGGCGCCAGGAAGGTCGGCGTGGTTGCCGCCGGGCACTCATCGGTGATCATGAACATGGCCGGCGTGCGCATGCCGCTGGAAAGCTATCCGCTGCAGGCGCTGGTGTCGGAGCCGGTCAAGCCGGTGGTGCCTTGCGTGGTGATGTCGAACACCGTGCATGCCTATATCTCGCAGTCCGACAAGGGCGAGCTGGTTATCGGCGCCGGCACCGACCAGTATGTCTCCTATTCGCAGACCGGCGGGCTGCACATTTTGCAACATACGCTGGACGCCATCTGCGAGATGTTCCCGATCTTCACCCGCATGAAGATGCTGCGCTCATGGGGCGGCATCGTCGATGTGACGCCGGACCGTTCGCCGATCCTGGCCAAGACGCCGGTGCCCGGCCTCTATGTCAATTGCGGCTGGGGCACAGGCGGCTTCAAGGCGACGCCGGGTTCGGGCCATGTCTTTGCCCATACGATCGCCAGGGACGATCCGCACCCGATCAACGCGCCCTTCACCATAGAGCGCTTCCGCACCGGCCGCCTCATCGACGAGGCGGCGGCGGCGGCGGTGGCGCACTGATGATGACCGAGATGGCCGTCGCCATGCCGCTGATGCTCGCCGGCGAGCAAGGCCTGTTCCATATCCCCACGCCAGAGGAGGTGCGCCTGCAGCCCATCAGCCGCGCCGGCAATGAAGCGGATTGGCCGTTTTCCGTCGACGAGGGTGTACTCGCCTGCGCCTGGAGCGCCGGTCAGAGAGTGGTCACCTTTATGGAGAACCGGCCAGCCGATCTCGAGGAAGGCGAAAAATTCGAGCGGCGCTACGTCATCGTGACGACCGAACCGATGACGCTTTCGGTCGGCAATATGGCGTATCGCGACCTTTTCCGCCCGGCAGCCAGCATCGAGGAGCGCATCCGGCTGATCGCGCCCTTCGTGACGATGGGCCAGAGGCTTTGCGACCAACCTGCCGGCGCTCGCGTCGGCCACGGCGAACTGTAGGACCAACCATGCTTCTCATCCGCTGCCCCTATTGCGAGGAAGAGCGTCCGGAGCTCGAATTCCGCAACGCCGGCGAGGCGCATATCGCGCGTTCCCCAAACATCGCCGGCGAGAGCGACGACGATTTTGAAAAATTCTTTTTCATCCGCTCCAATCCCAAGGGGATCATCTATGAGCGCTGGCGGCACATGCATGGCTGTGCGCGGTTCTTCAATGCCGTGCGCGACACCGTCAGCGACAGGTTCCTGATGACTTACAAGGCCGGCGAACCGAAGCCCACCAAGCTGCCGGGAGCCGCCAAATGAGCGCCACGTTCCGCATTGCCGGCGCCGGGCGGCTCAAACAGGCAAAGATAGCTGGCTTCAGCTTCGACGGCCGCCCCTATACCGGCATCGAGGGCGATACGTTGGCCTCGGCGCTGCTTGCAAACGGCGTCCATCTCGTCGGCCGCTCGTTCAAGTACCATCGGCCGCGCGGCTTCCTGTCGGCAGGCGCCGAAGAGCCGAACGCGCTGGTCGAGATCAAGCGCGACGCGGCACGCAAGACGCCGAACGTGCGTGCCACGGTGCAGGAACTCTATGACGGATTGACCGCACAGTCGCAGAACCGCTGGCCGTCGCTCGCTTTCGACATCGGTGCCGTCAGCAGTATTGCCTCGCCGATGCTTTCGGCCGGCTTCTACTACAAGACCTTCATGTGGCCGAAGGCCGCGTGGAAAAACCTCTACGAGCCCAAGATCCGCGCCGCCGCCGGTCTCGGCGTCGCTCCTGACCAGCCGGATCCCGACCACTATTCGGCGCGCTTCGCCCATTGCGAGGTGCTGGTGCTTGGCGGCGGTGCCGCGGGCATCGCCGCGGCATTGGCCGCGGCCGAGACCGGCGCGCGCGTTATCCTTGCCGACGAGCAGGCGGAATTCGGCGGCAGTCTGCGCTTCGAGAGCGGTGCCCGGATCGACGGCCAGGACGGTTTTGCCTGGGCGCAGTCCGCTGTCGCCAAGCTCCGGACGATGGACAATGTTCGCGTACTGCCCCGCGCCACGGCTTTCGGCTATTACGCGCAGAATTTCGTCGGGTTGGTCGAGCGCGTCAGCGACCATCTGCAGAACCCCGGCCGCGACCTGCCGCGCGAGCGGCTGTGGCAGGTTCGCGCCAAACGCGTGGTGCTGGCGACCGGCGACATCGAGCGCCACATGGTGTTTGCCGATAACGACCGCCCCGGCATCATGCTGGCGTCGGCGGCGCGCACCTATCTCAACCATTATGGCGTCGCCGTCGGCAGGAATGTCGGCGTCTATACGGCAAACGATTCCGCCTATGCGGCGGCGATCGACCTGAAAAAGGCCGGCATCAACGTAGCGGCGATCGTCGACCTGCGCGACAACCCGACCGGGCCGGCGATCGACGAGGCGAGGGCGCTCGGCATCGAGGTCAATTTCGGCCGCGCGGTGATCCGCGCCGGCGGCAAACTGCGGGTGTCGTCGATGACCGTGCAGCCGAAGAATGGCGGCGGCGAACGCACCATGCCGGTTGACGCAATCCTGATGTCGGCCGGGTGGACGCCGTCGGTGCATCTGTTCTCGCAATCGCGCGGCAAAGTTGCCTTCAACGACGAGACCAAGCGCTTCGTGCCCGGAATTTATGCGCAGGACTGCGTCTCGGTCGGCGCCTGCAACGGCACCGACGGGCTGTCGGCGACGATCGACGAGGCCTACGCGGCCGGCGCCAAGGCGGCCAAGGACGCCGGCAGCAGGCCGGCCAAGGGCACCAAGCCGAAGGTCGACGCCGGCGAGAGCTGGTCGCGCGGCATGCTGGGTGCAGCACCCGGTGCCGGATCGGATACGACGGTTAAGGCCTTTGTCGACTTCCAGAACGACGTCACCGCTAAGGACATCCGCCAGGCAGTGCATGAGGGCATGCGCTCGATCGAGCACGTCAAGCGCTTCACCACCAATGGCATGGCGACCGACCAGGGCAAGACCTCCAACATGCACGGCCTAGCGATTGCCGCCGAGACGTTGGGCAAGCCGATCCCGCAGGTCGGGCTGACGACGTTCCGCGCGCCCTATACGCCGGTGACATTCGGCTCGATCGTCGGCCACGCGCGGGGTCCCCTGTTCGACCCGACCCGCAAGACGGCGATCCATTCCTGGGCCGAGCGCCAGGGCGCTGTATTCGAGGATGTCGGCCAATGGAAGCGCGCCTGGTATTTCCCGAAGCCGGGCGAGGACATACATGCCGCCGTCGATCGTGAGTGCGTCACGGTGCGCAAGACAGCCGGCCTGTTTGACGCCTCGACGCTGGGCAAGATCGAGGTGGTCGGGCCGGATGCGGCCAAATTCATGGAACTGCTCTACACCAATCCATGGGAGAAGCTCGAGCCCGGCCGCTGCCGTTACGGCATCATGCTGCGCGAGGACGGCTTCATCTATGACGACGGTGTCGTCGGCAGGCTTGCACCCGACCGTTTCCATGTGACGACGACGACCGGCGGCGCGCCGCGCGTCATGAACCATATGGAAGACTATCTCCAGACCGAGTTCCCGCATCTCAACGTCTGGCTGACCTCGATCACCGAGCAATGGGCGGTGATTGCCGTGCAGGGACCGAAGTCTCGCGACATCATTGCGCCGCTGGTCGAGGGCATCGACATGTCGGATGAGGCGCTGCCGCATATGTCGGTGCGCGAAGGCAAGATCTGCGGCGTGCCGACAAGGCTGTTTCGCATGTCGTTCAGCGGTGAGCGCGGCTTCGAGGTCAACGTGCCGGCCGATTACGGCGAGGCGGTCTGGGAAGCGCTATGGGCCGAGGGCCAGAAGCACGGGGCCTGTGCCTACGGCACCGAGTCGATGCATGTGCTGCGCGCCGAAAAGGGCTACATCATCGTCGGCCAGGATACCGACGGGACGGTGACGCCGAACGATGCCGGGCTCGACTGGGCCGTCGGTAAGAAGAAGACCGATTTCGTCGGCATTCGCGGCATGGCGCGGCCGGATCTGGTCGCCAAGGGCCGCAAGCAGCTTGTCGGCCTGAAGACGAGAGATCCCAAGGTGGTGCTGGAGGAGGGCGCGCAGATCGTCGCGGACCCGAAGCAGGCAATCCCGATGAAGATGATTGGCCATGTCACCTCGAGCTATTGGTCGCAAAATTGCGGCCGCTCGATCGCGCTGGGGCTGGTCGCCGGCGGCCGCGATCGCACGGGCGAGACGCTCTATGTGCCGATGCCGAACGGGGTGATCGAGGTGGAGGTCACCGGCATGGTGTTCTTCGACGAGAAGGGGGAGCGCCTCAATGGCTAAGGCCGCTTTGAAAACCGACGCCGCCGGACCCTCAGTCGAACGCCGTCCGGCTCTCGCCGGCCAGTCGCTTTCCGCCGCCGGCGTTACACTTGCCGTGCTGCCGCCGGCCGAGCGCATATCGCTGCGCGCGCCGGAAGCCTCGATTGCGGCACTTTCGAAAGCGCTCGGCGTCGTCCTGCCGCAAAGGCCGAAAACCTCGGCGGCAAAGGCCGGACGCACGGCCTTGTGGCTCGGGCCGGACGAATGGCTGGTCATCGACGAGAGCGGAAAAGATCCGCTCGACGACTGCGCCAGCATTTCCGTACTGCATTCGGCGGTCGGCATCTCGCACCGCAACGTCGCCATATCGGTTACCGGTCCGGCTGCCGCGGCGACGATCAATGCCGGCTGCCCGCAGGATCTGTCGCTCGACGCCTTTCCGGTCGGGGCGGCGTCGCGCACCATTCTCGGCAAGGTCGAAATCGTGCTGTTGCGCACGGCGGCCGACGCGTTCCGCGTCGAATGCTGGCGTTCCTTTTCCGATTATGTCTTTACTTTTCTGTCGGAGGCAGCGCGCGACGCGGCAGCATAGGCATGTTCGCCGCGCCCGACCGTTCCGCGACAGCGAGCCGAGGGAGAATGCAAATGCCGCCGAACTCCGCGCCGAAGTCGCCGGTCAAGACGCCGGCCGTGCGCTCTTTCGAAGACGAGCAGCGCACTGGGACGGATATCGAAGAGGAACTCGAGGAAGGCCTCGAGGATACATTCCCGGCCAGCGATCCGGTGTCGATCACCGGAACGGCCATTCCCGGCGCACCGGCAAGGCCCGGAAAGCCCAAAAGCGTGGTGGGACAGAAGCGCAAGAAGTGATCTGCGCGGGGTGACAAAAAGCAGGGCTGAGGCCGGCGCGATGGGCGGCCGGAAATTGCTGCCGCCCTTTCGTTTCCTCACCGCGTATTGTCGCCCGATCGGCTCAGAAGCTGCTTGGCACGATCCACGGGTCGATGCCGATGCCGAGCCTCGGGCCCTTGCTGCCGGCCTTGTGGGCCGCGGCATCGGCCTTTTCAAGCGATCCGGTCGGCGCGCAATCAAGCTTCGCACCGGTCTTGGTATCGATACAGGTCACTTCTTGCTTGGCTGGCTGACTGCTGCCGGCAAATGCGGCGCCAGAGAGCGCCAGCAGGGCGGCAAGCGTGAGGATTGCCTTCTTCATCGTCGGTCTCCGGTTCAGCTATTGAATTGCTCGTACATGTACGGCATTGCGTACAGATACGCCTTGGACTCCCGGTGTTCAAGCAAAATCGTACGCGTACGGAGAATTGCCGAACGCTCGGCGCCGCAGTGCAGATCGTTCGGAGAAGATATCCTGCAGATCGGGAGGAGCGCCGCTCTTCAGCAGTTGACCCGCGGCGTGAGCGGCGCAATCTCGTGCGCGGCGATGGCTTCGAGCATGATGTCGCCGATCCGTGTGATGAACGTCGTCTGGTCGCCGAACGGGTAGAACGGGAAGGTGATCAGCAGCGAGATGGCGCCGTGGCCGACCGCCCACAGCATGGTGGCGATGGCGCGTGGATCGCCTTTGAGCCTGCCGGCGGCAACGCAGGCTTCGACCCTCGCGATCAGCACTTTCATCGCCGGGTTGCCGCTCTCCATTTCGGCGAAGGTCTTTCCGGCTGGCGGCCTGACTTTTTCGGTCATGAAGACGGTGCGGTATTCGTTGGGATTTTCCAGTCCAAAGGCGGCGTATTCGACAAGCACCGCCTTGAGCGCCTCGATCGGGTCGTCGGCCGTATGATTTGCGATGCGCCTGGCCAAGGTCTCGAAGGCATCCTCGGCCAGCGCGAACAGGATGTCCTGCTTGTCGGCGAAATAGGAATAGACCGACATCGGCGCATAGCCAACGCGCTTGGCGAGCTTGCGGATGGTGAGGCCGTCATAGCCTTCTTCCTGGACAAGCTTGTGCGCGGCGTCGACAAGTTCGGAACGCAGTTCAGCCTTTTGTTTTTCGCGGCGCTCCTGGACGCTTAGCTGCAACTTTCTACTGCCTTATGACTGATGGCTGGATGCAGCATATATACGCTGTACGGCGTCGGGCAAGGGTGGCACCAAGCAGAAGCTTGACTGTCGCATGGCTGGCGATCGCGCTCGGCTTCGCCATGGAAGCTCTCATTCTGACCGTCAGATTTGCGGCAGGTGCCTACCCGGCGACGACGCAGGTTCTGATCGAACTGGCGCAAGGCGTGACCTGGTCGTTCTTCGTCTGCGCCGGCGTCAGCCTCGGCACGGCGCTCACCAAGGTGCGAGGCTCGCTCGGTGGCCTGATCGGTGCGATTTCGGCGCCACTGGCGATGGGCATCGCCAAAGGGACGCAAAAGGTTATGGTCAGCGCGCTGGACGCGGCGGCAAAGCCGGCCATCCTGTCGCTCACGACGCTCGGTGTGCTGCGGGCGATCGAATACGGGCTGCTCGGCTGGGCACTGGCGTCGCTGGCATCGAAGGAAGAACCGCGTCCGCTCCATTTCGCGCTGGCAGGCGCCCTGATAGGCGCGGTATTCGGCGGCGGCATCACGGTGCTGACGATCGAGACGGCCGCGGCGAACGACGCTGCTCTCGCAATGCCACAGGCGATCGCAACCGGCCTCAACGAGATCGTGTTTCCAATCGGTTGCTCACTGGTCGTCTACATTGCGCTGCAGGTCAGCCGCCATATGAAGTATGTCGCGGCCGAAGCCAAATAGAATTGGCACAGATAGATTTGGCTTCTCCGCCTGACGAGAGTCAGACCGCTTCCGGCTGGCGTTCGATCAGCGTCAGCGTCAGCCAGCGCGCGGTCAGCGCCGGTTTTTTCGAGCCCTCGATCTCGATCGTCACGTCGTGCGCCGTCTGCACCCACCCCGACGGCCTGACCTTGACGTCGGCCAGCACGAAACGGGTGCGGATGCGCGAGCCGGTCTTCACCGGCGCCAGGAAGCGCAGCGAATCGAAGCCGTGATTGACGCCCATCTTGCTGTTTTCCAGCGGCGGCATGGTTTCGAAGGTCATCGCCGACAACAGCGAAAGCGACAGGAAGCCATGCGCGATGGTGCCGCCGAACGGCGTTTCGCGGCTGGCGCGTTCCGGATCGCAATGGATGAACTGATGGTCGTCGGTGGCATCGGCGAACTGGTCGATCATGCGCTGGGTGACGACCCGCCATGGCGACACGCCGACTTCCTTGCCGACGTTGGCCAGAAGCACATCGAGACTGATCGGTTCCACGCTGATGTCCTCCATCTTCACCCCCGGCATTTCACTCGCCGGATGGCGTGCGTCTCATTCCTTGAACAATGTCAGCCCGTGTTGCACCGACTGCCCGCCATCGATCGGCAGGATGGCGCCGGTGACATAGCTGCCGGCCCGGCTGCACAAATAGAGCGTTGCGCCGGCAATGTCATCCGGTGCGCCGATGCGGCCGATCGGAACGTGGTTGCCGATATGTCTTGCCTGGTCCTCGGTGCCGGTGGCGAAGGCCGTCATCCGGCTCTGGAAAGGGCCAGGCGCAAAGGCGTTGACGGTGATGCGGCGGGCGGCGAACTCGATTGCCAGGATGCGCGTCAGGTGGTGAACCGCGGCCTTCGAGGCCGAGTAGGAGTAGGCATCTTCGGCCAAAGGCTGCGTGCCCATCACCGATCCGAGGTTGATCACCCGGGCCGGGTCAGCATCGCTGGCGGCGGCCTCGAGCAGAGGCAGCAATTCGCGCGTCAGGTGGAAGACCGCGGTGACGTTGACGCCGAACACCTTGGCCCAGGCATGGTAGGGAAAGCTTTCCAGCGGTGCGCCCCAGGAGATGCCGGCATTGTTGACCAGGATATGCAGCCGCTCGGTCCGCGCCCTGACCTCGGCCACAAGCGCCGCAATGCCGGCCTCGCTGGAGACGTCGCCGGCAAAACCTTCCGCCCGGCCGGATGCGCCAAGGCCGTTCAACTCGCCCGCTACCCTGACGCAATCCTCGCTCTTGCGCGAGGCGATCATCACGGTGGCGCCGGCCATGACCAGAGCGGTCGCCGCCATGCGGCCGATGCCGGTCGCGGCGCCGGTGACCAGCGCCGTCTTGCCGGCGACTGAGAACAGCTCGTCCAGATAGCTCATCGAATTCCTCCGCGCAGTTCACTGCGCTTTTGCCTGGTTATCAAGCGAGCGGCGTCGCGTCGACAAGGCTAGCCGAACTACGATTATCCTTGCCACGGCTAAAGTATCCGGACCGAGGCGATGGTGCGCTTTGCGGCTGAAATGGTTAAGCCCCAGCGGCAAGGTGTCCGTTCGGCCGTGACATGGGTCGGATGAATGATGCGGCCATTTCCGTTAGCGAGCACCTTGTAAGCGGTTCATTTCGCACGTGAAGCAAGTCGTCATTACTCCTCCGCCCAAGCCGCAGGCGGGTCTTGAGGAGTTGGGAGGTGGCCGAGCAGTGGGGCGGGACTGACATTCGTATTCGTGGACGGGGACTATGCTTTCGGGGGGAAAGCCATGGGTAAGAAACAACGCACCGTCCTGCTGGCAGCGGTTTTTGCGACTGCCTTTGGCATCTTTTTGCTGATCCTGATCCTGCAGATGATCAGTTTTTTAGTGGACTAGACCGAAGCGAAACGCGTCCCTTTCCGGAGGGGCTCTACCGCAGGCTTTCCAGTTCGCGGATGCGTTTGGCGCCGTCGGCCTCGAGCTGCCTTGTGACGGCGCCGATCAGCGTTTCGGCAACGACGAAAAGTGCGGCGGATGAGTCCCAGGCCGAAGGCACGGCGGTGCGCCCGGCAATGACGTGGCGGGCGAAGCGGGCGATCGGCGACAGCCACTGGTCGGTAAACAGCACGATCTGCACGCCGCGCTGGTTGGCGGTCTCGGCGAAACGGACCAGGCTATCCTGGTAGCGCCTGATGTCGAAGATCACCAGCACGTCGCGCTTGCCCATGTCGATCAGCCGGTCGCGCCAGACGCTTTCCTGGCCGGCGAGATGGAAGACGTTGGGTTTGATGATAGCAAGGTGGGCCGCCATGTAGCGCGCCAGCGGGTCGGTGAAGCGGCCACCGATCAGGAATGTCTTGCCGCGCCGGTCGGCCAGCTTGGCGACGATGTCGGCAAGCTGCTTGTCAGAGAGATGCCGGAATGTCTCGCGCATATTGTCGAGCGTCGCCTCCAGCATCGGCGACACGGCGCTGCTGCCCGGCGACGGGGAATTGAGTGTCCGTGACGCCGGCGACTGCAATTGCGCCGCCAGTTCGTCTTGCAGCGCCGACTGGAATTCCGGATAGTTCTGAAAGCCGAGCCGGGCGACGAAACGCAGGATCGTCGGCGATGATACGCCGGCCGTAGCCGAGAATTCGGCGACCGTCTTCAGCCCGATCAGTGGATAGCTGGCGATCAGCGCTTGCGCTGCGCGCCGCTCGCCGGCCGGCATGGTGCCGATGCGGTCGGAGATCAGTTCGGCAATGCTCGAAACCATGCTTTTTCCCCACCCTGGCCGTGCCGTTAGCGCATTATCGAAATCGCGTTTGACAAAGCCGGCCAAACTGTATGAAATCATCCGCAGGGACGCAATGAGGCAAAATACGTAACATACGATACAGCGCTCCCCGGGGACAGCAGACAATGGAGACAGCACGGCCCGCCAGCCTTGCATCGCCTGAAACCGTAAGGGTGACGAACCCCGGCGGATCGAGCCCCTTCGTGCTGACCTGCGACCACGCCTCCAATTTCCTGCCACCGGAATTCGGAACGCTCGGCCTTGCCGCCGAGGATCTTTCCCGCCACATCGCCTGGGATCCGGGCGCCTTGTCGGTGGCGCGCCGCATGGCCGAGGCGCTCGATGCGACGCTGGTCGAGACCTGCCTCTCGCGGCTCATCATCGACTGCAACCGCCCGCTCGACGCGCCGGACCTGATAGTGACGGTCAGCGCCAGCGAAAAAACCGTGGTCCCGGCCAACCAGGGACTTTCGGCCGACCAGCGGGAGGCGCGCATCGCGCTGGCGTGGCGACCGTTTCACGAGCGGATCGCAACGGTCATCGACGAGCGCCTGGCGGCCGGGCGGGAGACCAGGCTGGTCTCGATCCATTCCTTCACGCCGCTCTACAAAGGCAAAAGCCGGCCCTGGCACATCGGCATCATCCATGACGAGGACCGCCGGCTGGCGGCGCCGCTGATCGCGACACTGAAGCGGCTTGCCGGCGTCAGCGTCGGCGTCAACGAACCCTATTCGCCGGCCGACCGGGTCTATTTCACGCTGGAACGCCATGCGCGCTCGCGCGGGCTGCCCTGCGCAATGATTGAAATCCGCAACGACGAGATCGCCGGCGCGGCCGGGCAGCGGAAATGGGCGGATCTGCTCACCGGTATTTTTCTCAATCTGGAGCCCGAAGCGGCCAAGGCCTCCAGACCAAGCGCAGTCGGAAAGTCAGTTCAATCGGCCAGCTAAGAAACCAAAAGGGGACTTTAAAATGGTAGCACCGGGTTACAGCGAAGTTGACAAGAAGGAGGACCTGAAAGTTCTCCACGGAATGGGCTATGCTCAGGAACTGTCGCGAAGCATGAGCCGCTTCTCGAATTTCGCGATCTCGTTCTCGATCATCTGCATCCTCTCAGGCGGCATCAATTCCTTCGCGCAAGCGACGTCGTCCATCGGTGGCGCCGGCGCTGGCATCGGCTGGATCGTCGGGTGCATGGTTTCGGGATTTTTCGCGCTCGCCATGGCCCAGATCGCCTCTGCATTTCCGACCGCCGGCGGCCTCTATCACTGGGCATCCATCCTAGGGAACCGTTTCACTGGCTGGCTCACCGCATGGCTCAATCTGCTCGGCCTGATCACCGTGCTCGGCGCCATCAATATCGGTACTGCTTTCTTCTTCGTCGGCACTTTCGGCGGAGCCTTCGGCATGACTGGCACGCCTGGTGAGATCGTCGGGTTTGTCGCGTTCATCACCGTGTTGCAGGCGCTGCTCAATCATTTCGGCATCAAATTGACGGCTATGTTGACGGACGCCTCCGGCTTCCTGATCCTGGCAACAACAGCCGTGCTGATCGTCGCCTGCCTGATGTTTGCTCCAGCGATCGACATTACGCGGCTGTGGACGTTCACGAACTATTCGGGCGACGCGGGCGGCGGTGTTTTCCCGCAGTCCGATTCCATGACGTATCTCTTCCTGCTCTGCCTGCTACTGCCGGTTTACACCATCACTGGCTATGACGCGTCGGCGCATACTTCGGAAGAAACGTTGAGGGCGGCGCACTCGGTTCCGCGGGCAATCGTTTCGTCCGTAGTCTGGTCGTCGCTGATCGGCTGGGTGATGCTGTGCGCGATCGTACTGGCGATTCCGGACCTGGCGGCCGGCGCCAAGCAGGGCTGGGGCGTGTTCTTCGCCACGATGGACGCGATCTTGCCGGCGTGGCTGAAGACACTGCTCTATCTGGGCATCCTGATCGCGCAGTTCCTCTGCGGTCTGGCAACGGTCACCTCTGCCTCACGCATGCTTTTCGCCTTCTCGCGTGATGGCGGCATGCCGGTCGGCTCGGCCTCGCTAGCCAAGGTCAGCCCGACCTGGCGCACGCCGGTCAATGCGATTTGGACGGCTGCTGTGCTCGAGGTCATCTATGTCTTTCTTGCCCAGTTCATCTCGGTCGGCGGCACGAACATCTATACCATCGTCGTCAATTCGACATTGGTGTTCCTGTTTCTGTCCTTCATCATTCCGATCGTGCTCGGCATGATGGCTTTCGGAACGGAAAAATGGCCGAACCCCGGCCCATGGAACCTCGGCGCCGGCCTGTTCAAGCTGTTTTGCATCCTGTCGGTCATCGGCATGGCGATCATCTTCTACATCGCCATCCAGCCGCCGAACGACAAAGTGCTCTATATCACCCTGGGCTTCATTGTGCTGACCGCGGTGCTTTGGTTCGGTTTCGAGAACCGCCGCTTCCAGGGGCCGCCCATCGGCGACCAGATCGCAAAGCGTCAGGCGGCGATCAAGGCAGCCGAGCTAGCCATAGGCGAAGCCGGCGCCTGACGCCCTCTCATGACCATGGCCGGCATTCGCGCCGGCCGTGGTTTTCGTTTCCTTTTCAAAGTGACAAGCCCGAAACGACAAGCGCTGGAGTGCCGTAAGAATGGCCGGAAATTTCTCGTTCGATCAGTTGAAGCAAGCGGTCTCCAGCCGTGAGGTCGACACGGTGCTGGCCTGCATCGTCGACATGCAGGGGCGGCTCGCGGGAAAGCGGTTCCTGGCCCGGTATTTCGTCGATTCCGCGCATGACGAGACGCATGGCTGCAACTATCTCTTGGCTGCAGACATCGATATGGAACCGGTGCCCGGCTACAAGGCGGCGAGCTGGTCGAAGGGTTATGGCGATTTCGTCATGAAGCCGGACCTTGCGACGCTGCGGCGCGTTCCGTGGCTGGAAAAGACGGCGCTGGTGATCTGCGACGTGCTCGACCACCATACCCATGACGACCTGGCGCATTCGCCGCGCGCCATGCTGAAGAAGCAGGTCAAGCGGCTGCAGGATCGCGGCTATATCGGCTATTTCGCTTCCGAGCTCGAATTCTATCTGTTCAGCGAAACCTACGATTCCGCCCGCAAGAAGCACTGGCAGGGCCTCGAGACGGCATCGCCCTACATCGGCGACTACCAGATCGGCATCACCACCAAGGAAGAAGGCGTCATGCGCCGGCTGCGCAACGAGATGGAGGCGGCCGACATCCCGATCGAGAATTCGAAGGGCGAGTGGGGGCCAGGCCAGGAAGAGATCAATGTCCGCTACGCCGAGGCGCTCGACATGGCCGACCGCCACGTCATCCTGAAGAACGGCGCCAAGGAAATCGCCGAGTCCGAAGGCAAGGCGATCTCGTTCATGGCCAAGTACAATTACGGGCTCGCCGGCAATTCCAGCCACATCCATAATTCGCTGTGGAGCGCCGACGGCAAGACGCCGTTGTTCTACGACAAAAATGCCGAGTGGACGCTGTCGACACTCGGCCAGCAATGGGCGGCCGGCCAGCTCAAATATGCCAAGGAATTCACCTGGTTCCTGGCGCCCTACATCAATTCCTACAAGCGCTTCCAGGCCGGCACGTTTGCGCCGACCAAGATCATGTGGAGCGAGGACAACCGCACCGCCGGCTTCCGTCTTTGCGGCGAGGGCACCAAGGGCATCCGCATGGAATGCCGCATCGGCGGCGCCGATTTGAACCCCTATCTGGCTTTCGCCGCGCTGATCGCGGCCGGGCTTGCCGGCATCGATGAAAAGCTTGAACTGCAGAAGCCCTTCGTCGGTGATGCCTACCAGGCCTCGCAGCTGCCTGAAATTCCAAAGACATTGCGCGACGCCACCGCGACGCTGGCGGAATCGAAAATGCTTAGGCAGGCGCTCGGCGACGATGTGCTGGAACATTACGTCCACACGGCACACTGGGAACAGTTGGAGTACGACCGCCGGATTACGGACTGGGAACTGCACAGGGGGTTCGAGCGGTATTGACGGCGTTGCGCTTTACGCAATATTGTTGCGGGTATCGCACCAGCAACACGCAGGAGGCAGCGTTTGCCCAAAGGTAGAGCCCATGTCGACAAGGCGTGGTTCATGAGTCGAATGAACGAGCGCAAGCTCACGGTACGCAGCATGGCCGGCCGCATGAACATACACTACAGCGCCTTGTCGCGGACACTGAACGGTGAGCGGCGTATGCAGGTCGACGAGATACGCAAGATCGCTGAAATTCTCGACCGGCAGGAGAGCGAGATATTGGTGCACCTCGGAAGTTCCAATCATGCGGCGAGGCCGTCGGAGCCTGATCGCCGGTCTGGTTTCAAGGAGGGGCAAGTGGATTTCGTGGACGACATGAACGGCAACAAGGAAGAGTACATCGTGCCGCCTCGGGGTGCCGATCCGCTGTTTGGATGCATGGCCGGGACGCTCACCCTGCTTCCGGACGTCGACTATACCGCGCCCGCCGATCCGGATTGGGGCAATGTCTATGACGAGTGAGGGGGTTCTGCTCGACACATGCTTCATGCTGTGGCTGTCAACGGAACAGCCGGTCACGAGGGCTGCGGTCGAGAAGGTGACCAGCGCACGCAAAAATGGCAGCGTGATCGCCGTTTCCGTGATGTCCGCCTGGGAAATCGGCATGCTTGTAGCCAAGGGCCGGTTGCCATTCATCAAGTCACCGCTCGCATGGTTCGAACGGTTCGTGCAGACCGGGGCAGCGAGCGTCGAGGGGATCGACAGTGAGCTTTTGGTCGAGTCTTCGTTCCTGCCCGGCGTCGTTCACAACGATCCAACGGATCGGATCATCATAGCCACGGCGCGCTCGAAAAACCTCGAGATCATCACCCGCGATCAGGCAATCCTTGCCTATGGCGCAGCCGGCTTCGTCAAAACAGTGCCTTGTTGATTTGGAGACCTCTTTGGAAACCGTGAAGATAAAATCCCCCGTCGACGGTTCGATCTATGCCGAACGGCCTCTTGCCACCGACCAGGCGATCGGTGCCGCGGTCGAACGTGCCAAGGCGGCGCAGGAGAAGTGGGCTGAGACGCCGGTCGTCGAGCGCGGCAAGTACATGCTTGCCATGCTGGAAGCGCTGGTCGCCATGATCGACGAGATCGTGCCGGAGATCGCCTGGCAGATGGGCCGGCCGGTGCGCTATGGCGGCGAGTTCGGCGGCGTCAGGGAACGCGTCAGCTACATGGTCGAGATCGCCGAGGCGGCCTTGAAGCCGGTCATGGCCTCCAACCCGAAGGACGGCTTTCGGCGCTATGTGAAGAAGATGCCGCTCGGCGTCGTCATGGTGATCGCGCCGTGGAACTATCCCTATCTCACCGCCGTCAACACCATCGTCCCGGCGCTGATGGCGGGCAGCGCCGTCATCCTCAAGCATGCGGCACAGACATTGTTGGTCGGCGAACGGTTTCAGCAGGCGTTTGATAAGGCCGGCCTGCCCAAGGGCCTGTTCCAGAACCTCGTCCTGAACCACGCGCAGACTGAAAGGCTGCTCGGCTCCGGCAAGATCGACCATGTCAACTTCACCGGCTCGGTCGCCGGCGGCCGCGCCATCGAAAAGGCGGCGGCGGGCACCTTCATGACGCTCGGCCTCGAACTCGGCGGCAAGGATCCGGCCTATGTGCTGCCGGACGCAAAGATGGACCATGCCGTTGCCAATCTGGTCGACGGCGCCTTCTACAATTCCGGCCAGTGCTGCTGCGGCATCGAGCGCGTCTATGTCCACGAGAAGGTCTACGATGAATTCGTCGAGGGCTTCATTGCCGAGACCAAGAACTACGTCGTCGGCAATCCGCTCGACCAGGCGACCACCATGGGGCCGATGGCGCAGGCGCGCTTCGCCGACCTGATCCGCGAGCAGAAGGCCGAGGCGTTGCGCAAGGGCGCCAGGGCACACATCAATATGAAGGTGGCCAACGACAGGCAAGGTTCCCCCTATCTGGCGCCGGAAGTGCTGACCCAGGTCGACCACCAGATGAGCGTCATGCGCGAGGAAAGCTTTGGCCCGATCGTCGGCATCATGAAGGTGCGCAACGACGAGGAAGCGATCGCGCTGATGAACGACAGCCCCTATGGGCTGACGGCCTCGATCTGGACGCGCGACACCGGCCATGCGGCGGCGATCGGCGACCGCGTCGAGACCGGCACCGTGTTCATGAACCGCTGCGACTATCTCGACCCGGCGCTGGTCTGGACTGGCGTCAAGGACACCGGCAAGGGCGCGGCACTGTCGGCCATCGGCTACGACAATCTGACCAGGCCGAAATCATACCATCTGCGCGAGGTGATCTAAGGTGGCGATCGACAGGCATGCGATCGCTGTTGAGGGGGAGTAATGGCGGATACACAACAATCGGCGCTGCCAGATCGTGAGGGTCCCGAGAGTATCGGCGGATGGCTTGTCCTGCCGATGCTCGGGTTGATGCTCACGCCGATACTGGGGTTGGTACAACTGCACAATTCCGACTATCTCGGCATGTTACAGAACTGGCAGGCCTACAGTTTGTCCCAAGGTGTGCTGATTCTTGCCGAATTGGTGATATCCGGCATACTAAACCTTACGGCCCCGGCCCTGTTATTGTTCTTCATGTTCAAGCGCTGGCAGATATTCCCCGGCTGGTACATGATTTGGGCATTGGCGATGCCGGTATATGCCGGTCTCGATCCATGGGCTGTGCATCTGGCTTTTCCCACCGTCGTTCCAGAGTTGCCCGATGCGTACGACGCAGACACCGTGGGCGGAATTTCGCGCTCGATATGGGCCGCAGTCATCTGGGTTCCGTACATGATGCGGTCGGAACGTGTGGCCAACACCTTTGTGAACTAATGACATCCGAGAGCACGAAAGCAGTCAAGAAGGTCGAAATGACAAAACTCGTTTCCAAATGGAATTACCCGACGACCGTCCGCTTCGGCGCCGGACGCATCAAGGAGCTGCCGGAGGTGCTGGCGGCGACCGGCATCAAGCGGCCGCTGTTCGTCACCGATCCGGGACTGGCCAGGCTGCCGGTGGTGGCCTCGACGCTGAAGATCCTCGACGACGCCAAGGTGCCGTATGGCGTATTTTCCGAGGTCAAGCCGAACCCGGTGGATTCCAACCTGACCGCCGGCATTGCCGTGTTCAAGAAGGGCAAGCATGACGGCGTCATTGCCTTTGGCGGCGGCTCGGCGCTCGACCTCGGCAAGCTGATCGCCTTCCAGGCCGGGCAGACACGGCCGGTCTGGGATTTCGAGGATGTCGGCGACTGGTGGACACGCGCCGATGCCGATGCGATCGCGCCGATCATCGCCGTGCCGACCACGGCCGGCACCGGCTCGGAAGTCGGCCGCGCCGGCGTCATCACCAATGAAGCGACCCATACCAAGAAGGTCATCTTCCATCCAAAGCTTTTGCCGGCGATCGTCATTGCCGATCCGGAGCTGTCGGTCGGCATGCCGGGCTTCATCACCGCCGGCACCGGCATGGATGCGCTTGCCCATTGCCTCGAAGCCTATTGCGCGCCGGGCTATCACCCGATGGCCGACGGCATCGCCGTGGAAGGCATAAGGCTGGTCTTCGAAAACCTGCCGAAAGCCTACGCCAACGGCAAGGATCTGGTCGCCCGCGCCAACATGATGAGCGCCGCTGCCATGGGAGCGGCCGCCTTCCAGAAAGGGCTTGGCGCGATTCATTCGCTGTCGCATCCGATCGGCGCGCTCTACGACACCCACCATGGCATGACCAACGCCGTGTTCATGCCCTACGTGCTGGCCTTCAACCGAGAGGCGATCGAGCCGCGCATAGCCCGGCTCGCCGCCTATTGCGGCATCAAGGGCGGCTTCGACGGTTTTGCGAAGGCGATCATCAAGCTGCGCAAGGAGCTCAAGGTGCCGCACGCGCTGCCCGGCCTGATCAAGGGCCTCGACATGGACAAGGAGCGCAAGGGCCTGATTGCCGACATGGCGGTGGTCGACCCGACCGCCGGCGGCAACCCGGTCAAGCTGACCAAAAAGGCGGCGCTGACGCTGCTCGAAAACGCCATCGCCGGCACCGTCTGAGACAATTTTCGCATCGGAAATCGACTTGGGAAAAGAGGCAAAGGAAAGGGGGAAAGATGAAAGGCAAGATCGAAACTAGTTAGCCGGAAAAAGAATCGCGAAGCGATTGCTACAGCCGGTTAAAAAGAGTTTACTTTTTCGTACTGCGGGGCATCGCTTTCACAAAGCTTTCATCTGGCTGTCACACGAAAACGATACCGCATCGCAGGCGTCCAACGGCGTCAGTTCAACGGAGAGAACACATGTTCAAATTCACGGGAAAACTGCTTTCCCTTTCGGCCGTCGCCCTGATGGCGACCTCTGCCATCTCGTCGGCCCAGTCCATGGATGAACTGGTCGCCGCAGCCAAGGCTGAAGGCCAGCTCACCACCATCGCGCTGCCGCATGACTGGTGCGGCTACGGCGCGGTCATCGACGGCTTCAAGGCAAAATATCCGGGGATCACCGTCAACGAGCTCAACCCCGATGCCGGCTCCGGCGACGAGGTCGAGGCGATCAAGGCCAACAAAGACAACAAGGGCCCGCAGGCGCCCGACGTCATCGACGTCGGCCTGAGCTTCGGCCCGACCGCAAAGAAGGATGGCCTGATCCAGGCTTATAAAGTATCAACCTGGGACTCGATCCCGGGCAGCGCCAAAGATGCCGATGGCTTCTGGACCGGCGACTATTACGGCGTGCTTTCGTTCCTGGTGAACAAGGACCTGGTCAAGGAAGCGCCGGCCGACTGGGCCGACCTGCTGAAGCCGGAATTCGCCAATACCGTGGCGCTCGCCGGTGACCCGCGCGCTTCGAACCAGGCCATCCAGGCCGTCTATGCCGCCGGCCTTTCCGGCGGTGCGGCTGCCGGCGAAGCCGCCGGCACGGCTGGTCTCGACTTCTTCAAGAAGCTCAACGCCGCCGGCAATTTCGTGCCGGTCATCGGCAAGCCCGCGACGCTTGCCCAAGGCCAGACGCCAATCCTGGTGACCTGGGATTATAACGCGCTTGCCGGCCGTGATACGCTGAAGGGCAATCCGCCGGTCGACGTCGTCGTGCCGAAGACCGGTGTCGTCGCCGGCGTCTATGTTCAGGCGATTAGTGCCTACGCGCCGCACCCGAATGCGGCCAAGCTATGGCTGGAATATCTCTATTCCGACGAAGGCCAGATCGGCTGGCTGAAGGGCTATTGTCACCCGATCCGCTTCAACGACCTCGCCAAGAATGGCAAGCTCCCGGCTGACGTGATGGCCAAGCTGCCGCCGGCCGAGTCCTATGCAGCCGCGGTGTTCCCGACGCTCGACGAGCAGGGCAAGGCCAAGGAAGCCATCACCAAGAACTGGGATGCCGTCGTCGGCGCCAACGTCAAGTAAGACTTGAGATCAGCCGGGCGGCTTAGATCGCCGCCCGGCATACCTCCAGGACGGTAGCCGGCGCATGACCGATATCTCGTTGTCCGATCACGCTGTTGCCGGGAAGACCGCGCCTCCTGCCGACGCCCGCAGCATGAGGCTGCCGACGCAGTGGCTTGGCGTTGCGCCTTTCTTCATCTTCGCCATCATGTTCCTGATCCTGCCCACGCTCTATCTGATGCTGGGCGCATTCCGGAACGATGCCGGCGAATTCACTTTCGAAAACATAGCGGCCTTGGCGCAGCCGTCGATCGTTGCCGCCTACTGGATCTCAATCAAGGTCAGCCTCGCCTCGTCGCTGATCGGTGCTTTCGCGGGGCTTGCCATTGCCATCGCCATCGTCCGCGGCGGGCTGCCGGAGTGGATACGCTCGGCGACACTGACCTTTTCCGGCGTGGCCTCCAATTTTGCCGGCGTGCCGCTGGCCTTCGCCTTTCTCGCGACGCTCGGCCGGCTCGGGCTCGCCACGGTGCTGCTCAACGTCTTGGTCGGCTTCAACATTTATGCCCATGGTTTCAACATCCTGTCGTTCTGGGGCCTGACGCTGACCTATGTCTATTTCCAGATCCCGCTGATGGTGGTGATCATCGTGCCGGCGATCGATGGGCTGAAGAAGGAATGGGGCGAAGCGGCGGCAACGCTTGGCGCGACCCAGGCGCAGTTCTGGCGCATGGTCGTCATTCCGGTGATCTGGCCAAGTTTCCTCGGCACCGTCATCCTCTTGTTCGCCAACGCGTTCGGTGCCATCGCCACCGCTTACGCTCTGACCGGCTCCTCGCTTAACATCGTCCCTATCCTGCTCTACGCGCAGATCCGCGGTGACGTGCTGCACAATGCCCATCTCGGCTACGCCATCGCTTTCGGCATGATCGTCATCACCGGGCTGGCCAATGTCTTCTACATCTGGTTCCGGACGCGCTCTGAGAGGTGGCTCAAATGAAGTCCGGCAGATTCTGGGCCTGGATCGTCTTCGCGCTGGGCGCGGCCTATTTCTTCATTCCGCTGATCGCGACCGTGGAATTCTCCATGCGCATGCGGCGCGGCGCGTATTCCTTCGATGCCTATCAGGTCGTGCTCGGCGATCCCCGCTTCCAGGCGACCTTCATCTATTCGGTGGTCGCCGCCATCTTCACCATCGTCCTTGGCGTGCTGGTGGTGGTGCCGGCGGCGTACTGGATTCGTCTGCGGCTGCCGCAGCTAAGGCCGGTCGTCGAGTTCATCACGCTGTTGCCGCTGGTCATCCCGGCCATCGTTATCGTCTTCGGCTACATCAGAATGTACGGGTCGAATTCACCGCTGCCGTTCCTGGCCAGCGACACAGGAGCCAATGCCTTGCTGGTCATCGGTTATGCGACACTGGCGCTGCCCTATATGTATCGCGCCGTCGACACCGGGCTTCGCACCATTGACGTGCGGACACTGACCGAAGCGGCGCAGATCCTCGGCGCCGGCTGGGGCACGATCATCACCCGGGTCATCCTGCCCAACGTGCTGATCGCGGTGCTGTCGGGCGCCTTCCTGACCTTCGCCATCGTCATCGGTGAATTTACCATGGCCAGCCTGCTCAACCGGCCTGCCTTCGGACCTTATCTGCAGAACGTCGGCGCCAATCGCGCCTACGAGCCGGCGGCGCTTGCCATCATCGCCTTCGCCATCACCTGGGGCTGCATGTCGCTGATCCAGATCCTGTCGCGCTTCGCGCCGCGATCGGCGAACCGTCCGAACTGACCCGAAGGAAAAAGCCATGACCGAGCCATTCCTCTCAATCCAGCATGTGCGAAAATCCTTCGGCCCCATCACCGTGGTGCAGGATTTCAACCTCGACGTCGAGCCGGGCGAATTCGTCTCCTTCCTTGGCCCGTCGGGCTGCGGCAAGACGACGGTGCTGCGCATGGTCGCCGGTTTCGAAGAGCCATCCGCCGGCAAGATCGTCGTGGCCGGCAAGGACATCACCCGGCTCAAGCCCAACCAGCGCAATGTCGGCATGGTGTTCCAGGCCTATGCGCTGTTTCCGAACCTCACCGTGGCGCAGAATATCGGCTTCGGGCTGAAGGTCGCCGGTATGCCGAAGGTCGATGCCGACAGGCGCGTTGCCGAGATGCTCGACATTATCAAGCTGCCACAGATGGGCGACCGCTATCCCTATCAGCTCTCCGGCGGTCAGCAGCAGCGCATCGCGCTGGCGCGGGCGATTGCGCCCAAGCCGAAACTGCTGCTGCTCGACGAGCCGCTGTCGGCGCTCGACGCCAAGGTGCGCGTGTCACTGCGCGAGGAAATCCGCTCGATCCAGAAGAAGCTCGGCATCACCACCATCTTCGTCACCCACGACCAGGAAGAGGCGCTGTCGATCTCTGACCGCATCGCCGTCATGTATGGCGGCAAGGCCGAGCAGGTCGGCACGCCGTTCGAGATCTACAACCGGCCGGCAACCAAATTCGTCGCCAATTTCGTCGGCACGCTGAACGTGCTCGAAGGCACGGTCACCGACGCCGCTTCGGGCAAGGTGCGCGTCAACTCGCAAGAGGTCTCGCTCAAGGGCAAGCTCAACGGCTCGAAATCCGGCGACACGCTGTCGCTGGCGTTGCGGCCCGAGGCGATCTCGCTCGGCCGACACCCCGGCCGCGATTCCAGCCTTTCGGGCGAAATCGCCGAGGTGCATTTCCTCGGCTCGGTCATCCGGGTTCGCGTCGGCATCGGCGGCAGCACGGTCTCGCTCGACACGTTCAACAGTCCGGCCACACCGCCGCCGGCCGTCGGCGAAAAGGCCGAGATTTCGTTCTCGTCGGGCGACATGCTGGTGCTGCATTAGGAGAAGAGTGAATGGTGAATAGTGAATAGTGAATAGTGAATAGTAAGAATGCGCTTTACGCGCCGAAATTCCTCTGCAAGCAACCATTCACCATTCACCATTCACCATTCACCATTCACCATTCACCATTCACCAGCAGCCTAAGCCGTGGCCGTTTTTTGCAGTGCCAATCGCCCGGCTTCACCGCTACGATGGGGCATGGCGCTTTTCGAACTAACCCTTGTTCTTCTCCTGGCTGCCGTTGCTTTGACGGCGCTGTCGCGGCGTCTGCAGATTCCCTATCCGTCATTGCTGGCGCTGGCCGGCGCCGGCATCGCCTTCCTGCCATTTGCCCCGACCATCGAGATCGACCCGGAGCTGGCGCTCGCTCTGTTCATCGCGCCGGTTCTGCTCGACGCGGCCTATGACACGTCGCTGCGCGATCTCAACCGCTACAAGGTTTCGCTCATCCTGCTGGCGCTTGGCGCCGTCATCTTCACCACCGTGACGGTCGCGCTGGTCGGCTGGACGATGGCAGGCCTGCCCATTGCCGCGGCCATAGCGCTCGGCGCGATCGTAGCGCCGCCCGATGCGGTGGCAGCGGCGGCCGTGCTCGGACAGTTCAAGGTGCCGCACCGCATCACCGCCATCCTGGAAGGCGAGAGCCTGCTCAACGACGCCACGGCGCTGTTGATCTACAGGATGTCGGTTTCCGCAGCCGCCGGCTCCATCCTGTTGAGCAGTGCCGTTCCAATGATCCTGCTGTCGACGGTCGGCAGCCTTGCCGCAGGCTATGTGCTCGGCCGGTTGTCTCTCGCCATACTCGGCCGCATCGACGACCCGGCGAGCGGCACCGTGGTGCAATTCGCCTCAACCTTCGGCGTCTGGATCCTGGCCGACAGGATAGGGCTTTCCGCCATCATCACGATCGTCGTCTATGCCATGACGATCGCACGTACATCGCCGCGCCGCATGCCGGCAAGGAATCGTGTCAGCTCCTACTCGGTCTGGGAGACGGCGGTGTTCGTGCTCAACGTGCTGGCCTTCGTTCTGATGGGCCTGCAAGCGCGGTCCATCGTCGGCCGACTTGCCGAGCAAGGACAAAGCGAGGCGTTCGTCTTTGCCCTGGCTGTGCTGGCCGTCGTCATCGTATCGCGGCTCGTCTGGGTTCTGGGCTGCGGCGCGATCCTCAGAGCGCTGGCACGTCTGGGCGACGAGGACAGGCGGAAGGACGCACCGACATTCCGCGGCGGCGTGCTCATCGGCTGGTGCGGCATGCGCGGCCTGGTGACGCTTGCGGCAGCCTTCGCCTTGCCGGCCGACTTTCCGGGCCGTGATCCGATCGTGCTCGCCGCTTTCACGGTCGTGCTCGGCACATTGGTGCTGCAAGGCGTCAGCCTGAAACCGTTGCTGCTTCTGCTCAATCT
Source organism: Mesorhizobium sp. M0184 (assembly GCF_040322215.1). Taxonomy (NCBI): domain Bacteria; kingdom Pseudomonadati; phylum Pseudomonadota; class Alphaproteobacteria; order Hyphomicrobiales; family Phyllobacteriaceae; genus Mesorhizobium; species Mesorhizobium sp. M0184. Next base: position 80,673 of record NZ_JAMYSZ010000020.1, on the reverse strand, counting down.
CGACCTCGACCGGACGGTCGACCGGGAGGTGGCGCAGGCGCGCGTCGCCATCATGCAGGCGGCGCTGGACGTGCTCAGCGGCAAGACATCGAGCGCGGCCGGGGCGGTGCGAGAGCAATATGCCGCCCAGCGCGCCATCGCCGAAAACCCGGAGGATGCCCAGGCGGCGACCGAGTATGACAGATTGCGTCTTTACGCCATCAAGAGCCAGCGCGATGCGCTGGAGCGTTTGCGCATCGACGGAACGATCGGCGACGAAGCCTACCACCGCCTTGAGGAAGAAATCGACTGGTCGGAACTGGCAGCATCCCCGCCCGGTCGGTTCCAGCCGCTGACCACTTAGCATCTGGCCCAAGCTCCCTCCGCCCGGCTGCACATTGCAAGGCTGTCAGCGAACGGCTACTGCCAGCAGGAAACTGAGCCGGATAAGCAATGAAGCTGGTCAGCTATAACATCCAGTACGGCTTCGGCAGCGATGGCCGCTACGACCTGGCGCGTTGTGCCAAGGTCGTGGCCGGCGCCGACATCGTCGCCTTGCAGGAGGTGGAACGGCGCTGGTTGCGCAGCAACGAGGACGACCAGCCGGAACTTCTTTCGCAATTGCTGCCCGACTATCATTGGGTCTACGGGCCGGCCTTCGACATGGATGCCAGCCATCGGCGTGAAGGCCGCATCGTCAACCGGCGGCGGCAATTCGGCACCATGGTTCTGTCGAAGCTTCCGATCGTCTGGTCGCGGCTGCATACGCTGCCGCTCAGGCGCACGCTGCGGCCGCTCAACACCCGCAATGCCGCACTCGAATGCATGATCCGCACCCCTGCCGGTCCGGTGCGGGTGCTGTCGTTGCATCTGGCGCATATCGCGGCCGAGGAGCGGCTGGAGCAGATCGACTATTTGCTCGCCGAGCATCGCCGCGCGCCGTCCGAGGGCGGCCCATGGAGCGGCGCCGACGACGAGCCGGCGCGCAACTGGAGCAATGGCGAACAGGAGCCAGAAAACCCCATAGCGGCGATCTGGTTGGGCGACTTCAACATGGAGCCGGATAGCGCCGAGTACCGGCGCATTGTCGGCAGCGCGCCCTATCATCGCGGTGCCGCCTATCTCGACGGTTTTGTCGATGCCGCCGCCGTCGCAATGGAACCGACAGCGGATTTCCACACCTATGTGAAGACTATCGATGGCAGGCTGGCAAAGCGCCGGCTCGACCATTGCTTCGTCGGCGGCATGTTTGCCGGGCGCGTGCGCTCGGTCAGCGCCGATATCGGCCAAATCGCTTCCGACCATTTTCCGCTCTGGGTCGATATCGACCTGGAGACGCCGATCGTCATCGGGACGGGCGGCGGATGAACCGCCGATGAGCCTGTTTGTCTTTTTCGCGGTGCTCGCCGCCGCTTCCATGCATGCGATCTGGAACGCGCTGGTCAAGGTCCATCTCGACCGTTTCCTGTCGATCACACTGATGACGCTCGGCATGGGTGCCGCTGCGCTGGTGACGTTGCCTTTCGTCGAGGTGCCGAAGCCGGAAGTGTGGCCATACATCCTCGCCTCGGTTGTCTTCCACATGGGCTACAGGACATTCCTAATCGGCGCCTACAAGGCCGGCGATTTCGCCCAGACCTATCCGCTGGCGCGCGGCACCGCGCCATTGCTGGCCGCTTTGGGGGGCGTTGTGGTGGTTGCCGAGATGCCGGCGCCGCTCGCCGTTCTCGGCATCCTCTTGTTGTCGGCGGGCACGCTGGTGCTGTCGTTTCGCGGCGGCGCGCATCTGGAGAAATTGAACCTGCGCGCCGTCGGCTTCGCGCTGGGCACATCGATCTTCATCGCCAGCTACACGCTGTCGGACGGCAGCGGCGCGCGGCTGGCCGCCACCGCGTCGAGTTATGCCGCCTGGCTGTTCGTCTGCGATGCGCTGTGGGCGCTGGTGCTATGCGTCGTCTTTCGCGGCCCACAGGCGCTGCCGGTGCTGGCGCGCGACTGGAAGGCCGGAATCTATACCGGCGTGCTCAGCGGCGGCGCCTACTGGATCGTGATGTGGGCGATGACCAAGGCGCCGATCGCCTCGGTGGCGTCGCTGCGCGAAACATCGATCCTGTTCGCCATGATGATCTCGGTGTTCGCGCTGGGCGAGAAGATGACGGCATGGCGAGGTGCCGCGGTGCTTAGCATCGTTGCCGGCGTCGTTGCGCTGAGAATGGGATAGTCACGCGATCTCCAGATCAAACACCATCAGCCCGTCGGTGCCGCCTTCGAGCGCCGCGACCAGTTTTGCGCCGGCTCGCTGATGCGCTTCATGCTCCAGATAGGCATCGCGTGCCGCAGCGTCGCGAAAGTCGATGGTGAAGCCGTGCGTGAAGCCGCGGGCGAAGGGTTCCGGGCTGGTATTGGCGCTGAATTCGACCTTGCCCATGCCGTCGATCACCGCCCGCAACGCTTCGAGATCGGCATGGATTGCCGCGCGCTCGGCGTCGGCGACATCGTTGCGAAATCTGACGAAGACACAGTGCCTGATCATTCTTTGTCCCTCATGCCGCTCGGTTGGTGGAAAACACCGCCGGCGGCAGCGGCTCGCGACCAAGGATCAGATCGGCGCCCTTTTCACCAACCATGATCGTCGGGGCGTTGGTGTTGGAGGAGGGGATGCGCGGCATCACCGAGGCGTCGCAGACGCGCAGGCCCTCGATACCGCGCAGCTTGAGATCGGGCGTCACCACGCTCATTGCATCGTAGCCCATGCGGCAGGTGCCGACCGGGTGGTGGTCGGTCTTGGAACTGCGGCAGGCGTAGTCGAACAGCTCGTCGCCGCTCTGCAGGTCGGGTCCCGGCAATACCTCGCGCAGCACATAGGGCTGCAGCGCCTTCTGCCGCATGATCTCGCGCGCCAGCCTCAGCCCCTTGATCGACATATCGCGGTCATAGGGATCGGACCAATAGTTCGGATCGATCAGCGGGCGGTCGGCCGGATCGGCGCTGTTCAGCCGCACCGTGCCGCGCGAGTGCGGACGCAGGAAGGCCGAGTTCAGTGTCACGCCCGGATTGTTCAGCTTCTCGACGCCGGCCTCGATGCCGGAGCCGAGGCCGAGATGCAACTGGATATCGGGGGAGGCGGCGGTCGGATCGGCGTACCAGAAGCCGCCGGTCTCGAATAGGCTGGAGGCTACCGGGCCTTTCTTCAGGAGCAGATACTGCAGGCCGGCCCAAGCCGTCCAGTGCAGCTTGGCGTAGTTGTCGTAAGTGTGATCGCCGGTGCATTCGGCGATGACGAACAGGTCGAGATGATCCTGCAGGTTGGAGCCGACGCCGGGCAGATCGTGCACCGGTGTCACGCCGACCGCCTTCAGATGGTCGGCCGGGCCGATGCCCGACTGCAGCAAAAGCTTCGGCGAGCCGATGGCGCCGGACGAGACGATCACCTCGCGCTCGGCGCGCAGGATCGTTGGCTGGCCGCCCGGCCTGTCGACGATCTCGACGCCGACGGCGCGGCCCTTGTCGACGACGATGCGTGTCACCAGAACGCCGGTCCTGACGGTGAGATTCTTTCGCTCGCGGATCGGCCGGAGATAGGCGACAGAGGCGGAGGAGCGCTTCGCGTCCTTCTGCGTCAGCTGATAGTAACCGACGCCCTCCTGGGCTACCCCGTTGAAGTCGGGATTGAAGGGGATGCCCATCTCCTGTCCGGCACGGAAATAGGCCTCGCAGATCGGCAGCGGCGCGATCGGGTTCGACACGCCGAGCGGGCCTTGGTCGCCGTGGAAATCGTTGGCATAACGCTGGTTGTTCTCCGCGCGCTTGAAATAGGGCAGCACGTCGCGATAGCCCCAGCCGGCAAGGCCTTCTTCCTTCTCCCAGGTGTCGTAGTCGCGGGCGTTGCCGCGCGTGTATATCTGGGCGTTGATCGAAGAGCCGCCACCGATCACCTTGGCCTGAGTGTATCGGAAGACGCGGTCGTTCATGTGCTTTTGCGGCACTGTCGACCAGCCCCAGGCGGCGATGCCCTTAGTCATCTTGGCAAAACCGGCCGGCATGTGGATCAGCGGATGCCAGTCCTTGCCGCCGGCTTCGAGCAGCAGCACCTGATGCGACGGATCTTCGCTCAGCCGGTTGGCGAGTACGCACCCGGCTGGGCCGGCGCCGACGATTATGTAGTCCGTCATGGCGTCACCTGTTCATAGCCTCGGCACTGACAGCGCGCCGTCGACATTGATGACCGAGCCGGTCGAAAAGCCGAACTTGCCACCGGCGAGTGCTGCCACGGCGGCACCGATATCTTCGCTCTCGCCCCAGCGCATCGCCGGCACCAGCCCGCCCTCGATCAGCCCGTCATATTTGGCGGTGACACCCGCGGTCATGTCGGTGCGGATGATGCCCGGGCGCACCTCGAACACGGCGATGTTTTCGGTGGCAAGCCGCAGCGCCAGGTTCTTCACCCACATCGAAAGCCCGGCCTTGGAAATGCAGTAATCGGCCCGTTCCGGCGAGGCCATCGCGGCGCTGACCGAGGTGATGGTGATGATCGATCTCGCACCATCGCTTGGCAAGCCGAGCATCGCTTTGGCGACGGCCTGGCTGAGGAATACGGTGCCGCGCAGATTGATGCCGAGCACCCGGTCGAAATTTTCGGGCTTGAGCTCGAGCAGATCGCCGCGCAGGACCGCACCGATGCCGGCATTGTTGACCAGGCAGTCGATGCGGCCGAAGGCGCTTGTCGCGGCATCGATCAGCGCTGCGTGGCCGTCGAGGTCGGCGATGTCGCAACTGACATAGGCGAACTTTGCGCCGCGCCCGGTGATGTCGGCGGCGAGCCCGTCTGCGGCTTCGTCGGCAAGGTCGGCGACGAGGATGTCGAAGCCTGCGTCGGCCAGCGCCTCGGCGCAGGCAAGGCCGATGCCGCGCGCGCCGCCGGTGACGATCGCTGCCGGGCGGCTCATGTTGCAAGCTCCGTCTTGCGGATATGATCGGCGACGCGCAGCGCCTGTGCGGCGATCGACAGCGCCGGATTGACGGCGGCCGAATTCGGCAGGAAGCCGGCATCGACGACGAACAAATTGCTGTGGTCGAAGGAGCGGCAGAACGGATCCAGCGGCGAGGTCGCTGGATCGTTGCCCATCTTCACCGTGCCGCATTGGTGCGAGGGCGTGCGCTTGTCAAACGGACGCGACAGGACGATCGGATAGCCGCAGGCGCGGAAATTCTCGCGCATCACCTTGGTCAGCCCGTCGAGCGACTGCATGTTGGAGCGCCGCCACTGCATGACGATGTCCTTGCCGTCGATCATGATGCGGCTCTCGGGATCGGGCAGGTCCTCGCACATCAGATACCAGTCGACGGCGTGGCCGGCCATGAAATCCAGCGCGAATTTGGGCGCGCGCCTGACATTGGCCTTGAGGATGTTGCCGTCGATCTTGCCGAGGAGCTGGACATTGCCGAGCGGCTTGCCACCCTTGCCGTCGGACAGATAATAATCGTTCAGCATCAGCGTCTTCTGGTAGACGGATTTGTTCCGGCGGCGTGGATCGATCGCCAGCATGGCGCTCGAATTGTGGTTCATGAAGTTGCGGCCGACCTGGTCGGAGCGGTTGGCCAGGCCTTTGCCGCCGCCTCTGCCCTGAGGGGTGGGCGAGCGCAGCAGGATGGCGGCGGAATTGACTGCGCCGGCCGATAGGATGACCAGCTTCGGCGCGACTTTCTTCAGCGTACCGTTCTGTCGATAATGGACCGCGATGATCGTCCTCGCATCCGGCGATGCCTCGAGATATTCGACATGAGCGCCGGTCTCGAGCTTGATGTTCTGGTCGGCAAGGGCGGCGGTCAGCGGCCCCGTTTGGGCGTCGACCTTGCCGACGCCGGTGTTGGGAAACGCGTCCCACGGCGTGCTGCCGTCTTTCAGCCAGGCTTCGATGTCGACGCCGAGCGGCAGCGATGCCGGGTGCAGGCCCAGGCTCCTAAGCTCGGCGCGCGCACGCGCGATCGGCGGCTCGTCGGGTACCGGCCCGAAAGGGTAGGGCATCGAGTGGAACGGCTCGGTCGGGTCTTCACCGAGTTCACCGCGCACGCGGAAAAGTTGCTCGGCCCTGGAATACCAGGGCTCGAATTCCTCGTAGGAAAACGGCCAGGCCGGCGAGACGCCGCCATAGTGCTCCATCTCCGAAAAGTCTTCCCTGCGGTAGCGGATCAGCACCGCGCCGTAGAATTTCGAATTGCCGCCGACATAGTAGTAATTGCCCGGGTTGAACGGCGCTCCGCCGGCCTCGAGCCACATCTCCTTCGGCCTATAGTGGCCATCGACGAAGATTGCGCGGGTGTCGCGTGTGTGCGGCGTTGCTGGCAGTGGTTCGCCGCGCTCCAGCATCAGGATCGAGGCGCCACCGCCGGCAAGGCCGGAGGCGATCGTGGCGCCGCCGATGCCGGAGCCGATGATGACGATGTCGGGATTTGTCATGGCGGTCAGACGATGCGTTTCTCGGTCGCCGGATCGAAGAACACCGCCTTGGTCAGGTTGAAGGCGAGCGGCGTGACCGTGCCGGGCTGGATTTTGGCATCGGCGCGCAGCCGCGCCACCACCGCCTTGCCGCCGAGATTGGTGACCGCGAACGTATCCGAGCCGGCCGGCTCGATGACCTCGATGTGACAGTCGGCGCGGGCGATGTTCGAGGCGTTGCGTTCGGCACCCTCGGGATCGGTCAGTGCTTCCGGGCGAACGCCGAAGATGATCGGTTTTCCCTGGAATGCCGACAGGCCGGCCGGCGCATTGCCCAGCGGCAGCGAGATCGGCTGGCGCGCCTCGCGCTCCATGACGACGGAGAAGCCGCTGCCGTTGCTGCCGATCGTCGCCGGGATCAGGTTCATCGCCGGCGAGCCCATGAAGTCGGCAACAAACAGGTTGACCGGATTGTTATAGATTTCGGCTGGCGTGCCGAACTGCTGCACCTCGCCGTCGCGCATCACCGCGATCTTGGTGGCCAGCGTCATCGCCTCGATCTGGTCGTGGGTGACGTAGACGATGGTGGTGCCGGTGGTGGCGTGCAGGCGCTTTATCTCGATGCGCATGTCGACACGCAGCTTGGCATCGAGATTGGACAAAGGCTCGTCGAACAGGAACAGCTTTGGATCGCGCACCAGCGCCCGGCCCATGGCGACGCGCTGGCGCTGGCCGCCGGAGAGCTGGCTTGGCTTGCGCTTCAGCAAATGGCCGATCTGCAGGACCTTCGCCACCTTGTCGATCGCCTTCTGGCGCTCGCCGGCCGGCACGCCGCGCATCTCCATGCCGAAGGCGATATTGCCGGCAACCGTCATGTTCGGATAGAGCGCATAGCTCTGGAAGACCATGGCGATGTCGCGCTTGGAGGGGTGGAGATCGTTGATCGTGCGTCCGTCGACGCGGATTTCCCCTTCGGTGATGGTTTCCAGGCCGGCAATAGTGTTGAGCAGCGTGGACTTGCCGCAACCGGAAGGCCCGACCAGCACGAGGAAGCCGCCCTTTTCCAGGTCGAGGTCGATGCCTTTCAGGATCTCGACCGCTCCGAAACGCTTCTTCAGCCCGTCAATTTCCAGAAAAGCCATGCGATTATCCTTTGACGGCGCCGGCCATCAGGCCGCGCACGAAATAGCGGCCGGCGAGCACGTAGACGAGGAGCGTCGGCAGCGCGGCGATCATCGCCGCCGCCATGTTGACGTTGTATTCGACGACGCCGGTCGAGGTGTTGACGACATTGTTCAGCGCCACCGTCATCGGCATCACGTCGCCTGAGCCGGCATAGGCGGAAGCGAAGAGGAAGTCGTTCCAGATGTTGGTGAACTGGTAGATCACCGTCACCACGATGATCGGCAGCGAGTTGGGCAGCATGATGCGCCGGAAGATCTGGAAGAAGCTGGCGCCGTCGATCTGCGCCGCCTTCACCAGCTCGTTCGGAAACGCTTCGTAATAATTGCGGAAGAACAGGGTGGTGAAGCCGATGCCGTAGACGACATGAACGAACACCAGGTTCACGGTCGGATTGCCGAAGCCGAAGGTGAGGCCGGTCGCGTTCTGCAGCTTGACGCCGAACCGGCCGAGGCTGCCGAGGATCGTTGCCATCGGCAAGAGGACGGACTGGAACGGAATGAAGCAGGCAAACAGCATCAGCCCGAACACCAGCGTCGCCCCGCGAAAGCGCCACTTCGTCAGCACATAGCCGTTGAGCGCGCCGAGCAGGGTCGAGATGATGACGGCCGGAACCACCATCTTGATCGAGTTCCAGAAATAACCCTTCATGCCGACGCAGGTGAGACCCGAGCAAACCTCGCTCCACGCCCTTATCCAAGGTGCGAAGGTCGGCTCCTGCGGCAGCGCCAGCATGTTGCCGTTCTGGATTTCGTCCATGGTCTTGAACGAGGTCACCAGCATGACGAACAGCGGCATCAAATAGAACAGCGCGAACAGCGCCAGCAGCCCGTAGATGACAATACGGTTGACCGTCCTGGCGCTGATACCGCCAGTGCTCTGGCGAGCAGGAGTGGCCACGGCGCTCATCGCGGCTTCTCCCGAAGCTCGGAATAGAGATAGGGAACGATGATCGCGGTGATGGTCATCAGCATGATCACGGCGCTGGCCGAGCCGACGGCCATCTCGTTGCGCTTGAAGGTGTACTCATACATGAAGTTGGACGGCAGCCAGGCCGAACCGCCCGGCCCGCCGCTGGTCAGCGCGACCACCAGATCGTAGGATTTGATGGCGAGATGCGCGAGGACGATCAAGGCGGACAGGAAGATCGGCCGCAGCAGCGGGATGACGATGCGACGGTAGAGCTGGAAGGTGGTGGCGCCGTCGATCTGCGCTGCCTTCAGGATCTCGCCGTCGATGCCGCGCAGGCCGGCCAGGAACATCGCCATGATGAAGCCCGACGCCTGCCAGACGCCGGCGATGACCACCGTGTAGATGACGAAATCCTTGTTCTTGATCCAGTCGAAATGGAAGCTCGTCCAGCCCCATTGGTGCAGCGTCTGCTCGAGGCCGAGGCCGGGGTCCAGGAACCATTTCCAGGCAACGCCGGTGACGATGAACGACAGTGCCATCGGGTAGAGGTAGATCGGCCGCAGCACACCTTCGCCGCGGATCTTCTGGTCGAGCAGGATCGCCAGGAACAGGCCGAGCGCCAGGCAGATGGAAATATAGAGGAAGCCGAAAATCCCCATATTGGTGATCGACGTGTACCAGGAGGACGGCGGATCGCTTTCGAAAGTCCAGCGCCATAGCCGCTGATAGGCGCGTGGCCCGGTGATCGCATAGGACGGAAAGGTCTTGGAATTGGTGAAGGACAGATAGATCGTCCACAGGATGAAGCCGTAGACGAAGACGATAGTGGCGGCGAAGCTCGGCGCCAGCACGAGCTTCGGCAGCGCGTCCTGAAGGCGCGAGCGCACCGTGGCGCCCGGACGGGCATCGTGCTCCGGCGTCAGCGTGATACTGGTTTCAGCAACTGTGCTCATCTGTCCATTCCGTATGGCGGGTCCGGAATTCTGCTGTCTCGGGCCTCTGCGGCACGAAAGCGTGCCGGTCGGCGCAACCGCAAGACCTCGCCGCAGGGGATCTCCCCGGCTTGCGCCGGGGAGATCATTCACATGGGCGGGTGCCTTACTTGGCGTCTTCGATCGCGCTGACCAGTTGGGTCACGGCCTCGTCCGAGGTCTTGATCTGGCCGTGCACGAATTTCGAGACGACATCCTTGTAGGCGTTGGCAACCGCGGGAGGCGCGCCATAGCCCTGCGCCAGCGAACCGAACAGCGTGCCGCCTTCATTGGCGGCCTTCAGGTCGGCCATGCCCTTCTTGCCGCAAGCGTCGAAATCGGTGTCCGGCACGTCGGTGCGGGCCGGAACAGAGCCCTTGACGACGTTGAAGGCCGACTGGAAGCTCTTCGACAGCGTGGCGGTGGCCAGGGCGATCTGGGCGGCCTTGCGGTCCTCCGGAACGTTGAACATGCCGAACATGTCGGAGTTGTAGACGACGCTGCCGTCGGTGCCCGGGAAGCGGTAGCACAGGAAGTCGGTGCCCGGGACCTTCTTGGCGGCGTTGAATTCGCCCTTGGCCCAGTCACCCATCACCTGCACCAGCGCATCGCCCTTGATGACCATGGCGGTGGCGAGGTTCCAGTCCCGGCCCGAGAAGTTCGGGTCGACATAGGTGACGAGCTTGGCGAGATTGTCGAACGACTTCTTCATCGTGTCGGACTTCAGCGACTCCTCGTCGAGGTCGTTGAAGGCCTTCTTGTAGAACTCAGGCCCGCCGGTCGACAGCACGACTGAGTCGAACATTGTCGCTTCCTGCCAGTTCTGGCCACCCAGCGCGAGCGGGATGACGCCCGCCGCCTTGGCTTTGTCCAGCAACGCAATGAAGTCGTCGAAGGTCTTGGGCTCGGTGCCGCCGATCTTGTCCATCACCGCCTTGTTGATCCATAGCCAGTTGACCGAGTGGACGTTGACCGGAGCCGCGACCCACTTGCCGTCATAGACGGAGAATTTCTGCAGGGCCGCGGGAACGGACTTGTCCCAGCCTTCCTTTATCGCCGTCTCGGTCAGGTCGCCCATAACGCCGGCTGCGGCGTAATCGAGCACGGTATAGCCAAGCATCTGCGAGGCGGTCGGGTAGTTGCCCGCTGCCACCATCGCCTTCAGCGCGGTCATGGCGGCGTCGCCGCCGCCGCCGGCCACCGGCACGTCCTTCCAGGCAAAGCCTTCCTTGGCCAGATCCTGCTTGAGCACGTTCAGAGCGGCAGCTTCGCCGCCCGACGTCCACCAATGCAGCATCTGGACTTCCTTAACGTCCTCGGCATGGGCCGCGAACGCAACGCCCGATGCGAGAGCCGTCCCGATAAGCAGTTTGCGCAACATGTACTTCCTCCCTTGTTGAACTTGCACGACCGGCGGATGCCCACCGGGTTCTTCCCAACTCAGCCGACCCACCATCCGGTGCGCTGGCCGCGATGAAACTGGATTGTCTTTTCCTCGGTATAATCCTCGACGGCGCGCTTGCCGAGTTCGCGTCCGAGACCGGACTGCTTGTAGCCGCCGAAAGGCAGCTCGGGGTAACCCTCCATGAACGTGTTCACCCAAACGGTTCCCGAACGCACATTCCGCGCCACCGACATGCAGGTATCGATGCTGGCGCTCCACACGCCCGCCGACAGACCATAGGGCGTGTTGTTGGCGATGTGCAACGCCCTTTCAATCGATTCAAAAGTCAGCACCGAGAGCACCGGACCGAACACTTCCTCGCGTGCAATGGCCATGTCTTCGGTGACATCGCGAACGATGGTCGGATCAAGATACTGGCCGGCGCTCGAAGCAAGCTGATTGCCGCCGCTACAGATCCGGCCGCCGCCGTTTTCCGCTGCCGTCACGTAGCCGGTGACCTTGGCCATATGGTCGGCGGAGATCATCGCGCCGACTTTGGTGCGGTCGTCGAGCGGGTCGCCGACAACCACCTTGGCGGTGAGGGCTTTGACGGCGCCGAGGAACTCGTCGGCGATCGCCTCATGGACGATCAGCCGGCTGCCGGCATTGCAGCATTCGCCGGCATTGAAGAAGCCGCCGAACACCGCCGCGTCGGCGGCGGCCTCGAGGTCGGCATCGGGAAAGACGATCTGGCCGTTCTTGCCGCCGAGCTCCATCGCGACTTTCTTCAGCGAGTTGGCGGCAGACGCCATGGTCATCTTGCCGACGCGGGTGGAGCCGGTGAACGACACCATCTCGACCAGCGGATGGCTGACCATCGGTGCGCCGACATCGGCGCCCAACCCGGCAAGGATGTTGACGACGCCGTCCGGCAGGCCGGCCTGCATCAGGATCTCGCCGAGCACAAAGGTCGAGGCCGAGGTCATCTCGCTCGGCTTGACCATCGCCGTGCAGCCGGCGGCGAGCGCGAAGGGTAGTTTCTGGCTGACGATAAGGAACGGGAAATTCCACGGCGTGATGATGGAGACGACGCCGATCGGTTCGCGCAACACGACGCCGAGCATGGCATCGCCGAGACTGGCGTAGCTTTCGCCGTGAAGCGTCCGCGCAAGTGCCGCGGCATAGCGCCAGATGTCGACGGCGCCGCCGATCTCGTCGCGCGCCTGCGCAATCGGCTTGCCGGATTCCAGCGCGTCGAGCCGGGCAATCTCGTCCAGCCGCGCCTCGATCAGGTCAGCAGCCTTGAGCAGGATCGTGGCGCGTTCGGCGGCCTTCATGCGCGGCCACGGGCCGGTCTCGAAGGCCTTGTGCGCGGCCTGAACTGCCGCCTCTACGTCCGCCGCGCCGGCCTGTGCATAGCGCGAGACGGTGAAGCCGTGGCCGGGGCTGCTGCGCTCGAGTGTGCGGCCGTCCTGGGCGTCGATGAACTTGCCGCCGATCAGCAGCCGGTAGCTTTTCGGCGCTGCGGCTGCCTCGGCGGGCATGGCGATGTTGAGGGGTGCGTTCATGTGATTTCCAGGTTCCTAAGATCTTGAGAACGCCGGCTTCTGCTTGGCCTTGAAAGCCTCGACGCCGGCCCTGAGATCGCTTGTCAGCGCGATGAAGCCGCTGGCCAGCGCTTCGGTCGCGGCAGCACTCTCTTCGCCCTCGGCGACTGTAATCATCAGCTTGGCGGCTTCGGTCGAGAGCGGGCCGCGCTCGGCGATCTTGCCGGCCCAGGCCTTGGCTTCGGCGAACGCCTTACCGGTCTCGACCACCCGGTCGACAATCCCCAGAGCAAGAGCCTCGGTAGCCAGAAACACTTCGCCGCCGAGCGCCATCCGCCGCACTGCCTGCGCACCGAAGCGGCGCACGGCGCGCTGGGTGCCGGACCAGCCAGGAACGACACCGATCGAGGTTTCGGGGAACCCAAGCTTCACCTGCGTTTCCGCCACGCGGAAGTCGCAAGCCGCCGCCAGTTCCAGCCCGCCACCCAGCGCATGGCCGGCAAGCACGGCGATCGTCGGCTGCCGCAGCCGCGCCAGCCGGTCGAAGACGCGATGGCCGTAGCGCACCCATTGCACCTGGAAATCGGCGGCGCTCATTTCCGCCCAAGCCTCGACATCGCCGCCGGCGCAAAAGCCTTTGCCTTCGCCGCAGATCAGCACGACGCGGACGCCGGTTGCTGTCTCGGCCTCGTCGAGTGCCGCTTCCAGCGCCCGCAGCATCGGAATATCGAGCGCGTTGAATTTCTCCGGCCGGCGCAGCGTGACAATGCCAATGGGGCCGTCGGCTTCAAAGGTTACCAGACGCTCAGCCATGTGCGCCTCCAAGCGACGCTTCGCCATTGAGCGACAGGCCGATCGGCCGGTCCCGGTAGAGCGCATCCGGCGTCACTTTCAGGTCGTTGGCGACGGCGAGCGGGATCTCGGCCTGCGCCAGCACATCGCGCTCGAGGTCGATGCCCGGCGCCAACTCGGTCACCATCAGCCCCGCAGGCGTCAGCTTCATCACGCAGCGCTCGGTGACATAGGTGATATCCTGTCCCTGCGCGACGGCACGCTTGCCCGAGAAGGAGATATGCTCGACCTCGCCGACGACTTTCTTGACCTTGCCCTCCTGGTCGATGCGGATGCCGCCACCGGCAAGCGACAACTTGGCGCCGGCATTGAAGAAACCGGAAAAGACGATCTTCTTCGCCCGCGCGGTGATGTCGACGAAGCCGCCGGCGCCGGCGGTGACATGCGGCCGCGCCGAAAGCTTCGAGACATTGACAGAGCCGTGGCGGTCGATCTGCAGGAAGGACAGCAGCGAGGCGTCGAAGCCGCCGGCCTGGAAATAGATGAACTGGTGCGGCGAAGGCATGAAGGCGTCGGCATTCGACGAGCAGCCGAACTTGAAATCGAGCAGCGGCACGCCGCCGACCGCGCCCTGTTCGATGACCCAGGTGACCTTGCCGTGCTGGCCTTCCTCGAGCAGGATGCGCGGCACATTGGCCGAGATGCCGAAGCCGATATTGACCGCCATGCCGTCGGCAAGCTCCATGGCGACGCGGCGCGCAATGACCTTCTGGACGTTCATCTCGGCGTTGCGAAAGCTCGACAGTGGCCGGAAGATCTCGCCGGAGATGGCCGGATCGTAAGGCGTCAGCGTCGTCTGCAACTGGTCGGGCGCCACCACGATATGGTCGACCAGCACGCCGGGCACGCGCACATCGTGCGGCTTCAGCGTGCCGTTCGCGACGACGCGCTTGACCTGCGCGATGACGATGCCGCCATTGTTGCGGGCGGCCAGCGCCTGTTCGAGGCCGCCGAGATAGGCACCCTCATGCTCATAGGTAAGGTTGCCGCGCTCGTCCGCCGTGGTGGCGCGGATGATCGCGACCTGCGGTACGATCGAGCGGAAATAGAGCCATTCCTCGCCGTCGAACTGCTGCACCGAAACGATCGGCTCGCTGGCGGCAGCATTCATGGCGCAACCCTGATGGCGCGGGTCGGCAAAGGTATCGAGCCCGACCTTGGTCAGCACGCCGGGGCGCTTGGCCGCGGCCTCGCGATGCATGTCGAACAGGATGCCGGACGGCACGTTATAGGCGGCGACCGAATTGTCGCCGATCATCTTCCAGATCTGCGGCGGTTCCGACGATGACGGCCCGGACGGATAGGAGCCGCACAAAGTGCGCTTCAACAGGCCGGGCTTGGCTAGATGGTCGATGCCCTTGATGCCGTACATGTCACCGGCGGCGATCGGATGCAGCGTCGTGATGTCCCTGGGATGGCCTTCCGCGTCGAAGCGCTCGCCGACGGCAGCCAGCACCGCATCCGGACAGCCGAGGCCGCTCGACGATGACACGGAAACGACCATGCCATCCCTGATCAGGCCGGCAGCTTCAGCCGCTGAAACGAGCTTGCTCACGCGGCGCTCCCGAGCTTCGGGTCGATGGCAACGGCGTTTCCGGACCTGGCCGATTGCAATGCCGCCTCGGCTGATGTCAGCGACCAGACGCCGTCCTCGCCGGTGGCGGACGGCTGGCCGTCGCCACGGATCGCTGCGTGGAATTCGCGCAGCGAACGGGCATAGAGGTCTTCGCGGTCGAAGCTCAATTCCTCCTCGCCCTGTGCCGTGCGAAGCAAGACCGAGCCGACCGGCTTCTGCGTCATCACATTTTTGGCGATCAGCGAGCCTTCGCTGCCATGCACCTCGAAGCCGGTGCCGGCGAATTTTGTCGTGAAGCCCTCATGCGATTGGGCGATGACGCCCGATGCGAAGCGCCAGAGGCACATGGCGCCGTCTTCCAGTCCGCCGGCGGCCATGCCGGCCGATTGCGTGAATGCCGAGATCTCGACGGGATCGTCGCCGAGCACGAAGCGCAGCGTGTCGGCATCATGGACTGTGATGTCGAGCACCACGCCGCCGCTGGCGTCCGGCCTGGTGATGCGCCAGCCCTGCAGGTTTTCCGGCAGATAGACGGAGTGGAAGACGCGCGCGGCGATCGGCCTGCCGATGCGGCCGGCAGCGATCGCTTCGCGCATCGCCCGATGCGAGCCGGCATTGCGCAGATGGTGATTGGTGCCGAGCACGACGCCGGCGGCGCTGGCCGCCGCGACCATCTTGCGCGCGTCGGCGCTGGTCAGCGCCAGTGGTTTTTCGCACAGCACATGCTTTCCCGCCTCGATGGCGGCGAGTGCCTGTTCGAGATGCAATTCGTTGGTGGTCGAGATGTAGACGGCGTCGATGTCGGAGCCGAGCAATTCATCAATCGTCGCGACCGCCGCCGGAATGCGGTTTTCCAGAGCATAGGCGGTAGCCCGCTCCGGGCTGGAGCTCATCACCGCGGCGATCTCGCCGTCCGGCTGCGCGCGGATGGCGCCGATCATGAACTGTCTTGCGATCGTGCTGGCGCCGATCAGCCCCCAACTGACGGTCATGCCGCGTCTCCCATTCCTGCGCAGCCATGCTCCTTGCGATCGGGGCCGCAGCTTTCCCTGACCACGAGGTTGACGGCGCCGATATGATCCTCGGCGCGCGTCGTACGCGACTGGATCATCTTCAACACGACATGGGCGGCGCGCTCGCCGAGGCCGGCGGTGTTCACCGCGACGCTGGTCAGCGCCGGCATATAGTGCTCGGCCTCGGCGACGTCGTCGAAGCCGACGACGGCAAAGTCCGCGCCGGGTTCCAGGCCGCGCTTGCGCAGCGCCAGCAAGACGCCGAAGGCGACCGCATCGTTGAAGCAAAGGGCCGCGGTCGGCGGCGCGGCCATGGCAAGTGCGGTTTCCAGGCAGGCAATACCGCCCTTGCGGCTGGTTTCGCCCTCGAAGACCAGCCTGTCGGCCGGTTCGATGCCGAGCGCTTCACAGGCCTCGCGAAAGCCGCCCAGGCGCTCGTGATAGACGACAAGGTCGGACGAGCCGCCGAAGAAGGCCAGCCGGCGATGGCCCTTGCCGATCAGATGGGCGGTGGCGAGATAGGCGCCGCGATGATTGTCGGGCGTGATCACCGGGATACGGCTTTCGGGAAGCCGGCGCATGACGAAGACGACCGGAACGCCTGCGGTCTCAAGGCGATGGAACGCGCCAGGCGTGGTGCCGCGCGCCGGCGACACGACGAGCCCGGCGACACCCTGCTCCATCAGCGATTTCAGAACCTCTTCCTGGCGCACCGGGTTTTCGGCCGTATTGGCGATGAAAGGCACGATGCCGGCCGACTGGAAGACGCGCTCCATGCCGACCGCGAGCTCGGCGAAAAACGGATTGGTGAGATCGTTGATGACCATGCCGATGACGTTGGAATGGGCCTTGCGCAGATTGGCGGCGCCGCGGTTGTAGACATAGCCGACGTCCTCGATCGCCTTGCGCACCTTGAGCGCGGTTTCGGGCCGGATCAGCCCGCTGCCTTGCAGCACCAGCGATACCGTCGATTTGGACACGCCCGCCTCACGGGCGATGTCGAGTATCGTTGCCTTGGCCCGGCTGGCCATCCAGATCTGTCCTCCCGGTGGTTACTTGTGCGATTTTATTGGAACGATCTAATCCCTGCGGCGCATTTGAGTCAATCGCGTTTTTGCGAAGCCGGGAAAAATGCGGCTTGGTGGCGCAATCCTCCGGCAAGCAGGGCTTTCGGCTGCTGCGATCCAGCAATATTCGCTGCACGAGGCAGGGCGGCAAAATATCTTGATTTGTTGGAACGTTCCATTTAATAGGCATTGGTAAGGGAGAGAGCGATGGACATCACCTTGCCCGGGGAAGGCGCCGGCCGTGTCCGCTACCGGCTTGTCGGCCAGCCGGTGCAGCCTGTGGCCGGCGCTCGCTTCTCGCGCATCGCCTACGCCGCCGCCCATGTCGTTGCCGATCCCCTCG
Organism: Mesorhizobium sp. M0184; assembly: GCF_040322215.1. Classification (NCBI taxonomy): domain Bacteria; kingdom Pseudomonadati; phylum Pseudomonadota; class Alphaproteobacteria; order Hyphomicrobiales; family Phyllobacteriaceae; genus Mesorhizobium; species Mesorhizobium sp. M0184. The sequence goes on along the minus strand of NZ_JAMYSZ010000020.1, from coordinate 63,411 downwards.
CCATGACCGATCCGTGGTCGAGGCCCGCGGTCGACTGGGACAAGACGATGGCGTTTCGCCGTCACCTCTGGCGGCTTGGCTTCCGTGTCGCCGAAGCGATGGACACCTCTCAGCGCGGCATGGGTTTCGACTGGGCGAATGCCAAGGAATTGATCCGCCGCTCGATCGCCGAGGCGCGCAGCGTCGAAGGCGCCGATCTTGCGTCGGGCGCCGGCACCGACCATCTGGCGCCGGGGGGCGCCAGCAGGCTAGACGATGTCATCGCGGCCTACGAAGAACAGCTCGGCTTCATCGAAGGGCTTGGCGGCAAGGCGATCATGATGGCCAGCCGGGCGCTGGCGGCGGTCGCCAAAGGCCCCGACGACTATATCGGCGTCTACGACCGCATCCTGTCCCAGGCCTCCGGCAAGGTCATCCTGCACTGGCTGGGCGACATGTTCGACCCGGCGCTGAAAGGCTACTGGGGCAGCAGCGACTTCGAAACTGCGCTGGAGACGGTGGTCGCGATCATCGAACGCCATGCCGGCAAAGTCGAAGGCATAAAGATATCGCTGCTCGATGCCGGCAAGGAGATTGCGCTCAGGGATCGGCTGCCAGAGGGAGTGCTGATGTTCACAGGCGATGATTTCAATTACCCCGAGATGATCGCCGGCGACGGCGACAGACATTCGCACGCGCTGCTCGGCATTTTCGATGCCATCGCGCCGGTCGCCAATGCGGCGCTGGCAAAGCTGGCCGACGGCGACCGCGCGGGCTACGACGCGCTGATGGCCCCGACAGTGCCGCTGTCGCGCAAGATCTTCGAGGCGCCGACCGAATACTACAAGGCCGGCATCGTCTTCATGGCATGGCTGAACGGCCACCAGGAGCATTTTTCGATGGTCGGCGGCATGCAATCGGCGCGCGGCATCCGTCACTATTCCGATGTCTTTCGCCTTGCCGACCAGGCAGGGTTGCTGGCCGACCCAGAGCTTGCCATTGCCAGAATGACAAGCCTATGCGCGGTAGCGGGCGTCTGATCGCGAGCGCCACAGCGTCCGATCCAAAGGTTGCTTCGGGTGGCTTTGCGATTTGCCTTGTCTGGGCAAATCTGTATGCGGTATGCGTCCGGCAACAGAGAAGCCGATCCGGCGCTCCGCCGGCCAACTGGCATAGCTGCCGTTCTGCAATGGGGTAAGCTGATGACCTTCGACCTTCAGGGCAAGCGCGTTTTCGTGGCCGGACATCGCGGCATGGTCGGCTCCGCCATCCTGCGCAGATTGGCCGACGAGGATTGCGAAGTCCTGACCGCCTCGCGCGCCGAGCTCGATCTTCTCGACCAGGCCGGCGTGCGGCGCTGGATGGCCGACCGCAAGCCGGATGCAGTGGTGATGGCGGCGGCCAAGGTCGGCGGTATCCTGGCCAACAACAGGCTTCCGGTCGATTTTCTGCAGGACAATCTCGTCATGCAAAACAATGTCATCGACAGCGCCTTCCGCAACGAGGTGCAGAAGCTGCTGTTTCTCGGTTCATCCTGCATCTATCCCAAATTCGCGGCGCAGCCGATCTCCGAGGACGCCTTGCTGACCGGGCCGCTCGAGCCCACCAACGAATGGTATGCGATCGCCAAGATCGCCGGGCTGAAACTGTGCCAGGCCTATCGGCGCCAGTACGGCGTCGACTACATCTCGGCGATGCCGACCAATCTCTACGGTCCGGGCGACAATTTCGACCTCAATTCCAGCCATGTCGTGCCCGCTCTGATGCGCAAGGCGCACGAGGCCAGGCGCGCCAGCCGCAAGAGCCTGGAGGTGTGGGGATCAGGCACGCCGATGCGTGAATTCCTGCATGTCGACGACGCCGCCGACGCGCTGGTCTGGTTGCTGAAGAATTATTCGGGCGACAGCCACATCAATGTCGGCTCGGGAGAAGACATCACCATTGCCGATCTTGCCCGCACCATCGTGTCGGTCGCTGGCGCCGATGCTGCGATAACGTTCGATGCGACGAAGCCGGACGGCACGCCGCGCAAGCTGATGGACGTGTCGCGTCTGTTCGCCACCGGCTGGCGCCCGCGCTACTCGCTGCGCAGCGGATTGGAACAGACCTATGCCTGGTTTCTGGAGCACGTCGAGACCGGCGATCTGCGCCTCGGTGCGGCCTGAGGCTGGAATTGGCCGGGAACGTCAGTCGACGAAAAATACCGACGCCAATTGAGGGACTATCTGGATGGTGGGCGTGACAGGGATTGAACCTGTGACCCCTGCAATGTCAATGCAGTGCTCTCCCGCTGAGCTACACGCCCATCCGAAGCCGCGCATACACCATTTTTGGTTCGGCACGTCAATAGCGGGAAAAGCGAAAGAATGGCTGGCTTGCCGGGTCGGTCAAGACGTGAGAAAAAACGCGTCAGGCGGCCTGCAGCATCTTTTCGACTTCGTTGACGAGGTCGCGCAGGTGGAACGGCTTCGATAGCACCTTGGCGTCTTTCGGCGCCTTGGAATCAGGGTTCAGCGCGACGGCGGCGAAGCCGGTGATGAACATCACCTTGAGGTCGGGATCGATCTCCGTGGCGCGACGGGCGAGCTCGATGCCATCCATCTCGGGCATGACGATGTCGGTCAAAAGTAGCGAAAAAGGTTCCTCGCGCAGCCGCTCATAGGCACTGGCGCCATTGTCGAAATCGCTGACCTGATAACCGGCGCGCTCCAGCGCCTTGACGAGGAACCGGCGCATGTCGTCGTCGTCTTCCGCCAGCAGAATGCGTGCCATCTTATCCCGTCCGAATCACCCAACCGACAATGCCGTGCGGCAAGCCCGTTAACCATGCTGTATATGAGGAGGCGACGGTAAACATCAAGTGAACGTTGGGCGCACAATCCTGTTTTGGCTTGCGCTTCGGCGGCTGGACATGCGGGCGGCGAGGTGGCACTTTCCTATCATGATGCATTGGTATTTCCGGGTTCGTTCAAATTGAAAACGGCAGCCGAGGATTTTTCGGTCGTTCCACCCTTCGAAATCCGATCGGGCGCCGAACAGCGCGTTCCCTTCCTCTTCAACTCGCCGCATAGCGGCCGCTACTATCCGGACCGGTTCATGGCTATGGCCAAGCTGGACCGCAACGCCATCCGCCGCTCAGAGGACTGCTATGTCGAGGAATTGTTCGGCGGCGCCGTCGCGCTCGGAGCGCCGATGCTGGCGGCAAACTTCCCGCGCGCCTATCTCGACGTCAATCGGGAGCCGTGGGAACTCGACCCGCGCATGTTCGCCGAACCGGTGCCGTCATTCTGCAACATCCGCTCGGCGCGGGTGGCCGGCGGGCTCGGCACCGTGCCCAAGGTGGTCGGCGAGGGGCTCGACATCTATTCCGGCCGCTTGCCGCTGGCGGAAGCCGTGGCGCGCATCGAAGCGGTCTACAAGCCCTATCACGAGACGCTGAAACGGCTTTTGACCAGAACCCATGCGCGCTTCGGCTACGCCGTGCTGATTGACTGCCACTCGATGCCGGCAAGCATAAGGGTCGGCGACAGCGGATTGCGGCCGGATTTCATCGTCGGCGACCGTTTCGGCATCTCGGCCGCGGCGGCGTTGACCGAGACGGCGATCGGCCTGCTCACCGGCATGGGCTACAGCGTCGCCCACAACAAGCCCTATGCCGGAGGCTTCATTACCGAGCACTATGGCCGCCCCGTGCGCCATCTGCATGCGCTGCAGATCGAGGTCAATCGCGGGCTCTACATGAATGAGCGGACGTTCCAGAGATCGGCTGGTTTCGACGCACTGGCCGACGATCTGGCGCGGTTTTCGGCCGAACTGATGGCGATGCCCGATCACAATTTCATGGATCTGCCGCTGGCCGCCGAATAGCCGCGGAATCGCGGTACCCGCCGCTCATGCGGCAGCGTAAAAAAAGACCGCATCGTTTGCACGACACGGTCGAAGTCTAGGGAGGAAACGCCCAAGGAGGGCATGGACAGGAACCCCTGTCCGAGAACAAACGTATTGTGCGCTGCACAAATGTCAAGGCGCGTTCCGGCTTTTTTAATTCACTGTGAAGTGGAAATTGCATTTCCATGACGGCGGCGTTGCATTCGAGCAACAGTTGGCGCCATGCGAAAGGCTCCGAACGCCTTTGTTTCGGCATAAATCCGTAGGCAAACGGGTATCTCCAAACATGCTGGAGCGGGAGAATCAGTTGGACATCAGCATCGAGTTCATGCGGCGCATTGCGCGTGCCGCCGCAGCCGAGACCTTGCCGCGCTTCCGCAACCAGGGCGCGGTCACCAACAAGGAGCGCGGCAGCTTCGACCCGGTCACCGAGGCCGACCGCGAGGCCGAGCGCGCCATCCGGGCGCTGATATCAGCGCAGTACCCCGATCACGGCATTCTCGGCGAGGAACATGGCGGCGAAAACATCTCCAGCCGGCATGTCTGGGTGATCGATCCGATCGACGGCACGCGCGCCTTCATTTCCGGCCTGCCGGTATGGGGCACGCTGGTCGGACTGACGGTCGACGGCAATGCGGTCGCCGGCATGATGTCGCAGCCCTTCACCGGCGAGCTGTTCTACGCCAATGCCTCCGGCTCGCATTATGAAGGTCCCGGTGGCCCGCGAAGACTCGCGACGCGCAAGACGACGAATCTCGCCGAGGCGACGCTGTTCACCACCACGCCGGCGCTGTTCAAGGGAGACGCGCGCCTGCGCTACGACCTGTTCGAGCAACAGGTCCAACTCGCCCGCTACGGCACCGACTGCTATGCTTTCGCCATGGTGGCGGCGGGCAGCGTCGATATCGTCGCCGATCCCGGATTGAAGCCCTACGACATCGTCGCGCTGATCCCGATCATCGAGAAGGCGGGCGGCGTTGTCACCACTTTCGAAGGCGGGCCGGCGGAAGAGGGCGGCGACATCCTGGCGGCGGCGACACCGGAGCTGCACGCAGCAGCAATGGCGGCGCTGCGCGGCTGAGATTGGGCATACTGCCCAGGCGAGATCGTTGCCATACCTCCTGACAGGATGATGTCAGTTGGCATGCGCTATGGAACGCTGTCAGCCGGGAGGATCATAGATGCCGACGCAGCCAGCAGCCAGCCATTCCGATGCTCCGGCGGACGGGCGGGCCGATTTCGATTTCTTCTTCGGGCGCTGGACCGTCGGCCATCGAAGATTGCAGAAGCGGCTGCAGGGCGACGGCAACTGGGATGTGTTTGGCGGCACGTGTGACGTGCGGCCGATCCTTGGCGGCCTCGGCAATATCGACGACAATTGGATTGAATTGCCCGACGGGCCCTATCGCGCCGCCACCCTGCGGACCTTCGACCCGGCGGCGAGGCAATGGTCGATCTGGTGGATCGACGGCCGCAATCCGTCGACCATCGATGTTCCGATGCGCGGCACTTTCGTGGCGGACGTCGGCACGTTCCTGTGTGAAGACGTCTTCGACGGCCAGCCGATCCAGGTTCGCTTCCTGTGGTCGCGGATCACGGACAGATCGGCACGCTGGGAGCAGGCTTTTTCGCCGGACGGCGGCAAGACATGGGAGACCAACTGGATCATGGATTTTGCCCGCACGAACTGAAGCCGGACAAGGTATGTGGCTCAGACGTCGCCGGTTCCGGGGATGAAGGCATCGAATGCCGCAAACAACTGCTCGCGATAGAGGTCGGCTTCCTGGAGGATCTCATGGCGGGCGCCGTCGATCATCACTAGCGAGCCGACGCGCAGACGTCTCGCATAGGCTTCGACTGCCCTGGTCGAGACGACCTGGTCGGCGCCGGCGGCGATCATCAGCAAGGGCACGTGGATCTTGGCCATGAAATCGGGGTCGCTGACGATCAAGGATGCCTCGGTGGCCGCCTTCAGCCAGCGGATCGTTGGTCCGCCGAGCGCCAGCTGCGGATAGGTTTCGTAGATCAGCGTGTTGCGCCGATAGCGTTCCGGGTCGCTGGTCAGCTTGTTTATGGCGAAGGGCACCGATTCCTTGGGCCGCGGCCCCCATGCGGCATAGAGTCGGCCAAGGCCGAGAAGGCAGAACAGCGAACAGGTGCGGCGAACGGTTTTTATCGAAACCGGCAGGTCGGGCACGGTGAAGAATGGTGCGATCAGCACCATGCGGCGCACGCGGTTCGCCATTGAGGGCGCGGCGAGCAGCGCGATCACCGCGCCGGCCGAATGGGCCAGTATGTAGTAGGGTCCTCGGCAATCGGGCAGCACGATCTCTTCGAAGAACTGCTCCAGATCGCCGGTATAGTCGAAGAAGCTCTGGACGTAGCCGCGCTGTCGGTCGCCGATCATCCGGTCGGAAGCGCCCTGGCCGCGCCAGTCGAGGGTTGCCACGCCAAAACCCCGGTCGGCAAGGTTGCGAATGGTCTCGAAATACTTCTCGATGCATTCGTTGCGGCCGGTCAGGACGACCACGGTGCCCTTCATCGGACGGCTAACCGCGGCAAACAGACCATAGCGGATCTTCTTGCCGTCGCGCGTGGTGAAGAAGCCGCCGGCTGCGTTTTCCGGCAGCGGATTGCCTGGAGTCTCATGGAAAGGCGGCGTCTGGTGGAAGAGATCGGTCATACGGTGTTTGGTTTGGGATCGGTGCCGGCATGGGCGCAAGTTAGGCATAGACGCCCATGCGCCAAAAGCAAAGGAATTCGGGACGCCGGAGGTCGACCGAGGCAGCGAAGAAATAAGGCCGGAAGCAGCCTTGGGCGTACTTCCGGCCTCTGTCGACCCGGGAGGAAGGGACGTTACACCCGGTTCGGCCTCGTCGTGTCGCCTTTTCCGGCGACCTGTTCGTGATCTCGAGAACAGTTTTAGTGCCGCCTGGCTGAACGCTCGCCGAAGCCACGGTTCATCTGCCGTTCATCGGCATCGGGACGTGGGCCGGGACCGGTCCCGTTCGGACGCGGGAAAATCTTGAAATGCCGTCGCCGGCTTCCCAAATTTGTCATGCGGTCGCCAATGTCGGGGCCGCTGGCCAATCCGGAACGCCGTCACGGGTTTCGCACCGGCCATACGCAACCTTGTTGCTCAACAGGAGAACACACCATGCGTCACGTTGATTTTTCCCCGCTCTACCGTTCGACCGTCGGTTTTGACCGGTTGTTCACCATGCTCGATTCGCTTGCGCAGCCGGAAGGCCAGACGTATCCGCCTTACAACATCGAGCGCACGGGCGAGGATGCCTATCGCATCTCGATGGCTGTGGCCGGCTTCTCGGAAGATGAGATTTCGATCGAAGCTCACCGCAATGTGCTGACCGTCAAGGGTGAGCGCAAGGAGGAAGGCAATGGCGAAGGCTCCGAACTGCTCTATCGCGGTATCGCCAGTCGAGCCTTCGAGCGCCGCTTCCAGCTTGCCGATCACGTCGAGGTTGTCGGCGCCGCGCTGAAGAACGGCCTGCTCTTCGTCGACCTCAAGCGCAACATCCCCGAAGAGCTGAAGCCGCGCAAGATCGCGATCACCTCGGCTCCGGCCAAGGCCAAGCAGATCGAGGCCAAGACTGCCGCCTAAGCCAGGCAGCTAAACTCCGGGACGCCAACTCCCCGGGAAGAAAGGGCGGTGCAGCAATGCGCCGCTCTTTTGCTGGTGGGCAAGGCTTGCTATCCGGCGAGCAGGTAGCCGAAACGGTCGACCTCGTCGGGCGTGGTCGCGAAGCTGGTGACAAAGCGATAGAGCGCTTCGTCTTCGCCAATGTAGCCGTCGTAGCCGAGCGGCCTGTGCCAGTCGTGGAAGGCCGCCCCTGCCGCTTGCATTCTTTCGGCCTCGGCCTTTTTCATGACTGCGAAGACCTCGTTCGCCTGCGGCAGCCAGGCCAGCCGGGCCGAAGGGGAATCTTCTATCGCCGCGGCAAGCCGTGCCGCCATCGCATTGGCGTGCCGTGCTGTGTCGAGCCATAGCCCACCCCTGAAATAAGCATCGAATTGCGCGGCGATGAAGCGCGATTTCGAGAACAGCTGGGCCGCGCGCTTGCGCAAAAAGGCCAATTCCTTGGCTCGCTCGAGGTCGAACAGCACGATCGCCTCGGCGCACCAACAGCCATTCTTGGTGCCGCCAAAGGAGAGGATGTCGACACCGTGCTTCCAGGTCATTTCGGCCGGCGTCGTTTCCAGCGCGACGAGCGCATTGGCAAAGCGGGCCCCATCCATGTGCAGCGGCAATCCGTGCTGCTTTGCGATCGCCGAAATCCTGGCGATTTCGTTCAGCGTGTAGACGGTGCCGACTTCGGTCGACTGGGTGATCGAAACGGCAACCGGCCGCCCGGAATGGACGTTTTCGGGTGCGAAACGGTCCACCGCCCGTTCCAGATTGCCGGCATCGATCCTGCCGAGTGCGCCTTCGACTGTATAAAGCCGCGAACCGCCGGTGAAATATTCCGGTGCACCGCATTCGTCCTCGATGACGTGCGATTCGCGATGGCAGAAGGAAATGCCGCCTGGCTTGTTATAGGTAGTCAGCGACAGCGAATTGGCAGCGGTGCCGGTGGCGACGAAAAACACCGCGACCTCGCATTCGAAGATTTCATTGAAGCGCTGGTAAACGGCCTTGTCGAGGGCACCGTCGCCATAGGCGGTGGAGAAGCCGTCGGCATGGCCCGACAGGCCGGCAGCGATACGGGGATGGGCGCCTGCCCAATTGTCGGAAGCGAAAATCATGCGTCTGCCTATGCTGGGGAAATCGATGCGAGCTTGGCCGCTTTCGCATGCCGGCCGCAAGTGGCAGATGCCGAAAATCCGCTAAAGCCAGCGAAACGCATGAGCGTAGATGCAGCGACTGAAGGCTACGCTGACACGGCGTTCCGCGCAATTTTCTGTCGCGAAAGCCTCAAGAATTTTGTGAATCGGTCTTGTGTGCATCCAAAATTTCTGTCATAAAAATTTAGGACAGTAGTGCTGTCTTATTTTGTCGCACAAAACTGGCCGCATTGGCATATGATTGCGCCTCTGCGGCATTGCCGCGAGCGACAGCTAGACAGCCTGGCTCCGGCCTGTACGAATACCATATGCGAACGATGCGGAAAGCCGCACGGTCGGCAAGAATTTCGCAAGACGTGCCGCAAGATTGAAAGGGGAGCCACGCGCTTCCCGACGGAAACCAGCGCCCGAAGGGGACGGAACGGAGGACAGGACGATGACGGACATGACGCCATCTGCGACGAAGGCCGCGCAGACGAAAGCGGCAGCCGTCAAAAATCCGTCCCTGACCAATATTGGGCGAACCAGCACCGGCTATGCCGCGCACGGCCTCTATGATCCGCGCAACGAGCATGATGCCTGCGGCGTCGGCTTCATCGTCAACATGAAGGGCGTGAAGTCGCACCAGATCGTCGAGGACGGCCTTGCCGTGCTCGAAAACCTGACGCATCGCGGCGCCGTCGGCGCCGATCCGCTGATGGGCGACGGCGCCGGCGTGCTGGTGCAGCTGCCGGACCGCTTCTTCCGCGAGGAGATGGCCAAGCAAGGGGTCGAACTGCCGAAGCCCGGCCACTATGCCGTCGGCCACGTGTTCATGCCGCGCGACCCGGAGCTGCAGGCGCATATCGAAGGCATCATCGCCGAGGTGGCGCAACTCGAGGGCCAGCCGCTGCTCGGCTTTCGCGACGTGCCTGTCGATAATTCATCGCTGTCCAAGGCGCCCGACATCGCCGCTTCCGAGCCGGTGCACCGGCAGGTGTTCCTGGGCCGCGGCGCCGAGATCGAGAACGACGACGATTACGAGCGGCGGCTCTACATCCTGCGCAAGGTCATTTCCGGCCGTATCCACGAAGAGACCAAAGGCGTCGACAACGGCTTCTATGTCGTCTCGATGTCGTCGCGGACCATCGTCTACAAGGGCATGTTCCTGGCCTATCAGGTCGGCGCCTACTACAAGGACCTCACCGACCCGCGTTTCGAGACGGCGCTGATCCTGGTCCACCAGCGCTTCTCGACGAACACGTTCCCGTCGTGGAAGCTGGCGCATCCCTACCGCATGGTCGCCCACAATGGCGAGATCAATACGCTGCGCGGCAACGTCAACTGGATGGCGGCGCGGCAGGCCTCGGTCGATTCCGAACTGTTCGGCAACGACATCTCGAAGCTGTGGCCGATCTCCTATGAAGGGCAGTCCGACACCGCCTGCTTCGACAATGCGCTCGAATTCCTGACGCAGGGCGGCTATTCGCTCGCCCACGCCATGATGATGCTGATCCCGGAAGCCTGGGCCGGCAACAAGCTGATGGGTCAGGACCGCAAGGCCTTCTACGAGTATCACGCAGCCCTGATGGAGCCGTGGGACGGGCCAGCGGCGGTTGCCTTCACCGACGGCCGCCAGATCGGTGCCACGCTCGACCGCAACGGGCTGCGGCCGGCGCGCTACATCGTCACCGATGACGACCGCGTCATCATGGCCTCGGAGGCCGGCGTGCTGCCGGTGCCGGAGGAAAGGATCGTCAAGAAATGGCGGCTGCAGCCCGGCCGCATGCTGCTGATCGACCTGGACAAGGGCCGCATCGTTTCCGACGAGGAGATCAAGTCGGAGATCGCGACCAGGCACCCCTACAAGAGCTGGCTCGCCAACACACAGCTCATCCTCGAGGATCTGAACCCGGTCGAGCCGCGCGCCCTGCGCAGGGATGTCTCACTGCTCGACCGCCAGCAGGCGTTTGGCTACACCCAGGAGGACACCAAGCTGTTGATGTCGCCGATGGCGACCACCGGCCAGGAAGCGGTCGGCTCGATGGGTACCGACACGCCGATTTCGGCAATGTCGGACAGATCGAAGCTGCTCTACACCTATTTCAAGCAGAATTTCGCACAGGTCACCAATCCGCCGATCGACCCGATCCGCGAGGAGCTGGTGATGAGCCTGGTGTCCTTCATCGGGCCGCGGCCCAACATCTTCGATCTTGTCGGCAATTCGCGCCGCAAGCGGCTCGAAGTGCGCCAACCGATCCTGACCAATGGCGATCTGGAGAAGCTGCGCTCCGTCGGCCACACCGAAGACCGTTTCGACACCAAGACGATCGACATCACTTACGGTTCGAATGAAGGCGCGGCCGGCAAGCAGGGCGCCATCGACCGGCTATGCGAGCGCGCCGAGGCGGCGGTCGCCGGCGGCTACAACATCATCATCCTGTCGGACCGTCAGCTCGGCCCGGACCGCATCGCCATTCCGGCACTGCTGGCGACTGCGGCCGTGCACCATCATTTGATCCGCAAGGGATTGCGCACGTCGGTTGGGCTCGTCGTGGAATCCGGCGAGCCGCGCGAGGTGCATCATTTCTGCTGTCTCGCCGGCTACGGCGCCGAGGCGATCAATCCCTATCTCGCTTTCGACACGCTGCTCGACATGCACAAGCGTGGCGAATTGCCGGCGGAGGTCGATGCCTACGAGGTCGTCTCCCGCTACATCAAGTCGATCGGCAAGGGCATCCTGAAGGTCATGTCCAAGATGGGCATCTCGACCTACCAGTCCTATTGCGGCGCGCAGATATTCGACGCCATCGGGCTCAAGTCGGACTTCGTGCAGAAGTACTTCACCGGCACGGCGACGCTGATCGAAGGCGTCGGGCTGGACGAGATCGCCGCCGAAACGGTCAGCCGCCACACCGACGGCTTCGGCAACGACCCGGTGCTGCGCAACAGCCTCGAGGTCGGCGGCGAATACATGTTCCGCATGCGCGGCGAGGCCCATATCTGGTCGCCCGACGCAGTGGCGACCTTGCAGCACGCCGTGCGCCAAGGCTCGTGGGAGACGTTCAAGGACTATTCCGCCCAGATCGACAGCGAGACGGCGCAGGCGCAGACCATTCGCGGCCTGTTCAAGATCAAGCTTGCGCAAGAGACCGGGCGTAAGAAGGTCAAGCTCGACGAGGTGATGCCGGCGGCCGATATCGTCAAGCGCTTCTCGACCGGGGCGATGTCCTTCGGCTCGATCTCAAGGGAAGCGCACACGACACTGGCGCGCGCCATGAACGCCATCGGCGGCAAGTCGAACACCGGCGAGGGCGGCGAAGAGGCCGACCGCTATCTGCCACTGCCGGGCGGCGGCAAGAACCCCGAACGCTCGGCAATCAAGCAGGTCGCTTCGGGACGCTTTGGCGTCACGGCGGAATATCTGGTCAATTCCGACATGATGCAGATCAAGGTCGCGCAAGGGGCGAAGCCCGGCGAGGGCGGCCAGCTGCCGGGCCACAAGGTCGATGCGACCATAGCAAAGGTCAGGCACTCGACGCCGGGCGTCGGCCTGATCTCGCCGCCGCCGCATCACGACATCTATTCGATCGAGGATCTGGCGCAGCTCATCTACGACCTGAAGAACGTCAATCCGGCGGCCGACGTATCGGTCAAGCTGGTCTCGGAAGTCGGCGTCGGCACGGTTGCGGCCGGCGTCGCCAAGGCGCGTGCCGACCACATCACCATATCAGGCTATGACGGCGGCACCGGCGCTTCGCCGCTGACCTCGCTCAAGCATGCCGGCAGCCCGTGGGAGATGGGCCTTGCCGAGACGCACCAGACGCTGGTGCTCAACGGCCTCAGGTCGCGCGTCGCGCTGCAGGTCGATGGCGGCCTGCGCACCGGGCGTGACGTCATTATCGGCGCACTGCTCGGCGCCGACGAGTTCGGCTTTTCGACCGCGCCGTTGATCGCGGCCGGCTGCATCATGATGCGCAAGTGCCATCTCAACACCTGCCCCGTCGGCGTCGCGACACAGGACCCGGTGCTGCGCAAGCGCTTCAAGGGCACGCCCGAGCACGTCATCAACTTCTTCTTCTATGTGGCGGAAGAGGTGCGGGCGCTGCTTGCCGAGATGGGCTACACCCATCTCGACCAGATCATCGGCGACACCGACCTTCTGGAAAAGCGCGAGCTGATCCAGCACTGGAAGGCACGCGGGCTCGACTTCAGCAAGATGTTCTACAAGCCCGATGCGCCGCACGAGGCGGTGCACTGGACCGAGCGGCAGAAGCATCCGATCGACGACGTGCTCGACCGCAAGCTGATCGAACTCGCAAAGCCGGCGCTCGAAGCCAGGCAGCCGGTCAGTGTCGAACTGCCGATCCGCAACGTCGACCGTTCGACCGGCGCCATGCTGTCGGGCGAGGTGGCAAAGCGCTTCAAGCACAAGGGCCTGCGCGAGGACACGATCTCGGTCAAGCTCACCGGCACGGCCGGCCAGTCCTTTGGCGCCTTCCTGGCGCGCGGTGTCTCGTTCGAACTGGTGGGCGCTGCCAACGACTATGTCGGCAAGGGCCTGTCGGGTGGCCGCATTGTCATCCGCCCGCCGGAGAACACGAAAATCGTTGCTGCCGAGTCCATTATTGTCGGCAATACCGTGCTCTACGGCGCAACCGAGGGCGAGGCCTATTTCTGCGGCGTTGCCGGCGAGCGTTTTGCCGTGCGCAATTCGGGTGTCGCCGCCGTCGTTGAAGGCGTCGGCGACCATGGTTGCGAATACATGACTGGCGGTATCGTCGTCGTCATCGGCCAGACCGGCCGCAACTTCGCCGCCGGCATGTCGGGCGGCGTCGCCTATGTGCTCGACGAGGCGGGTGATTTCGCCGAACGCTGCAACATGGCGATGGTCGAGCTGGAGCCGGTTCCGGAAGAGGACGACCTGATGGAAAAGCTGCTCCACCATGGCGGCGATCTCGACCATAAGGGCCGTGTCGACGTATCCGGCGATATGACCAGCCACGACGAGGAGCGGCTCTACCAGCTGATCTCCAACCACGTCCACTATACCGGCTCGGTACGAGGTCGCGAAATCCTCGACGACTGGGCGACTTTCCGGCCGAAATTCCGGAAGATCATGCCGGTCGAATACCGCCGCGCGCTGATCGAGATGGAGCGGATGCGCATGAACGTGGCGGCGGAATAGATTTGGAAATTGCCGGGAGGCCGTGCGTCCTGGCAACCATCTTCATCAACAATCCTGACCTCGGACCGAAGGTTGCCACGGCTGCCTTATGAGGTTAACGGGTGCGTCGCCAGGCGTGCCTTCCGGACAGCAGGGACTGGACTATGGGCAAGGTAACAGGGTTTCTCGAGATCGACCGGCAGGTGCACAAGTACCAGCCGGCTTCCGACCGCATCCGGCATTTCCGCGAGTTCACGCTCCCGATGTCGGACAAGGAGGTCGAGAAACAGGCCGCGCGGTGCATGGATTGCGGCATTCCGTATTGCCATGGACCGACCGGCTGCCCGATCCACAACCAGATCCCGGACTGGAACGACCTCGTCTACAATGGCGACTGGGAAAACGCGATCCGCAACCTGCATTCGACCAACAATTTTCCGGAATTTACCGGCCGCATCTGCCCCGCACCTTGCGAGGAAGCCTGTACGCTGAACCTCGAGGATATTCCGGTCGCCATCAAGACGATCGAGCAGGCGATTGCCGACAAAGCCTATGAAACCGGCCATATCCGGCCCTATCCGCCGGAACGGAAGACCGGCAAGCGCGTCGCGATCATCGGCTCGGGGCCGGCAGGCATGGCGGCTGCCCAGCAACTCGGCCGCGCAGGCCATGACGTTCACGTCTATGAGCGCGAGAGCCGGCCGGGCGGGCTGATGCGCTACGGCATCCCCGATTTCAAGATCGAGAAGCATTATATCGACCGGCGCATCGAGCAGATGCAGGGCGAAGGTGTCAGCTTCCATTGCGGCGTCAATGTCGGCGTCGACAAGCCGGTCGCCGAACTGCTCGCCGAATATGATGCCGTGCTCTATTGCGGCGGTTCCGAAACGCCGCGCCCGGCCAACATCCCGGGCGACGATCTCGACGGCGTGCACGACGCCATGCCCTATCTGGTGCAGCAGAACAAGCGTATCGGCGGCGAGCCGATCCAGTCGGTCGCATGGCCGTCGCGCCCGATCGTCGCCGGCGGCCAGCATGTCGTCGTCGTCGGCGGCGGCGACACTGCCTCAGACTGCGTCGGCACCGCCTTCCGCCAGGGCGCGGTGCGCGTCACCCAGCTCGACATCCGGCCGCAGCCGCCGGAAAAGGAGGACAAGCTGTCGGTCTGGCCCTACTGGGCGACCAAGATGCGCACGTCATCGTCGCAGGCCGAAGGCGCCGAGCGCGAATTCCAGGTGGCGACGCTTGAATTCATCGGCGAAGACGGCCAGCTGACCGGGGTCAAATGCTGCGAGGTCGACGAAAAGCGCAAGCCGATCGCGGGCACGGAATTCGTCATCCGCGCCGATCTCGCGTTCATCGCCATCGGCTTTGCCGGGCCAGCCGCTCGCGGGCCGATCTCGGAACTCGACGGGCAGATGAAGATCGTCACCGACAGCCGCCGTTCGAAGAATGTCGAGGCCAATGACCGGGACTACAGGACCAACGTCGAAAGGCTCTATGCGGCGGGCGACGTGCGGCGCGGCCAGTCGCTGGTCGTCTGGGCGATCCGCGAGGGCCGCCAGGCGGCGCGCGCCATCGACGAGGCGCTGATGGGATCGAGCGTGCTGCCGCGCTGAGCCCGTTCCGAAGACGTTCTGTTTACTGGCGGATCGCCGTCGTCGTATCGGATGCGGCCGCCGTCGCAGGTTGTGTCTTGGGCGGCCAGGAGAAGTCATCGGCGCGGCCCGGTGAGGCGTCGGGCGCCTTGCCCTCGACGATCAGCCTTTCGCCCGGCAAATTCTTGTCAGCTTTTGCCGGCGGGGCGGCGCCGAGAAGTTCCGAGCCGCCGTCCAGCGCCGGATCGCTGAGCAGCATCGGCACGGTGCGATCGACAGCTATCGGTGCCGCAGCAGGTGCCGGCGCCTCGACGGGAGCGCCGGCCGGGGCAGAAGCCGTCACCACGCTTCCCGGCGCGGCCAGCCCAAGGATCTTCATCAGCGGCTTTTTGGTATAGAAGGCGAGCTTGCGCTTGCCGGCCTTCGACATGTTGATGCCGTCGTCGGAGCGCAGGCGCACCGATTGGCCGTTGATGTCCGGTCCGCTGGTGATGAAGGCGCCGTTCTCGTCGACGAACCCGTCCCAGACGTCGACGAATTCGCCGCCGTGGCTTTCGGCGGACGAGCGGAAGATGTCGTTGAAGGCCAGCATGTCGGAGGTCATTTTCGAGACCCGGAAGGCCGGCATGCCGACCCACAGATACGGCACCTTGGTTGCGGCGATGGCCTTGCCGAACGCATCGGTCCGGCGCTCGTATTCCTTGGTCCAGTTTTCGGATCGCGGCTGCTCGCGTACATCGCCGACGCGCATCTGCTGCCGGTCGTTGGATCCGAGCATGACGACGACGGCTGCCGGTTTTTCGGCAGCGATCAGCGACTTGACCTGGTCTGGCCAGTTGTAGACATCGTCACGCACGAAGCCGGACGATCCGTTGGCACGGACGACGATCCTGACGCCGGTGTTTTCGGCAAAGGCGGCGTCGAGCCCCTCAGCCAGCCCAGACGCCATGAAATCGCCGACCACCAGAACGACGCGTGCATCCGGCGCCTTCTCGGCCACCGGGGTTGTCGGCTCGGCCGGCGGCGGCCGGCGAACTGACCGGGGCTTTCTCAGCTTGGGCCTGGGCTTTGTTCTCTGGAATTCTCTCTGGAATTCGGGCGGCGGCTGCTCAAACCGCTCGCTTCTGCGCGGAAACAACAGGTCGCGCAGCGACCAGCCACGACTTTCCGGCTCCTGCGCCATGGCCGAGGTATGAAAGGCACTGGCGGCGCCGACTGCCAGAACGGCGATCGCCAGAACCAGGATCGGCACGCGACGAACGATTAACCGGATGCGCGCAGCCGAAACCAATCACCCTCTCCATCCCGCAACCGGCTCTAGTTCTGCCTGAGCCATTTGAGCACTTCCTTGCTCGGATACCCGTCCTGGGTCAAGCCGGCCTTTGCCTGGAAGGCCATGATGGCGGTTTTCGATCCGTCACCGATCTTGCCGTCGAACTTGCCGTCGTAATAGCCGTGCTCGGAAAGTCGCTTCTGAAGCTCCTGCCTTTCCTCGAAGGAGAGCTTGGTAAATGGTCGCTTCCAGTCCTGCACAAGCCCGCCATAGCCGGCGATTTCGTCGGCAAGAAGGCCCACGGCGAGCGCATATTTGTCGGCATTGTTGTAACGCTTGATGACCGAGAAATTCTTGATCATCAGGAAAGCCGGCCCGCCGCGACCGCCGGGCAGCTTCAACGTCGCCTTGTCCGCACCGTTCTTGAACGGCTTGCCGTTGGCACGGGTGACGCCCAGCGCCTGCCATTGCGACAGCGACTTCGAGCCTCCGGGCAGCTTCTTGCCGTCCGGAAGGCTGACCTCATAACCCCAGGTCTTGCCTGCCTGCCAGCCGTTCTTCCTCAGCAAATTGGCGGCTGTCGCCAGAGCGTCGGGAATCGAATTCCAGATGTCGCGCTTGCCGTTGCCGTCCATATCGACCGCATAGGACTGGTAGCTGGTGGGGATGAACTGGGTATGGCCCATCGCGCCGGCCCATGAGCCGCTGAGATGGCTTTCGTCGATGTCGCCGGTCTGCAGGATCTTCAGCGCCGCGATCAGTTGGGTGCGGGCAAATTTCGCTCGCTTCGGGTCGGCATAACCAAGCGTCGCCAGCGAGCGCACCACATTGCGCATGATATCATCGCGCTTGAGGGTTTCGCCGTAGTTAGATTCCATAGACCAGATGGCCAGCAGGATGTAGCGGTCGACGCCGTATCTTGCCTCGATCCTGTCCAGCCAAGGCTTCCATTTCCTTGCCATCTGCTGGCCGACGGCGACCGACTGGTCATGGACGCGGTTGTCGAAATAGTCCCAGGCGGGTGCGGTGAATTCGGGTTGAGTACGGGCCTTTTCCAGCACCACCGGGTCAGCATCGTTGATGCCCTTGAATGCCTGGTCGTAGACGGAGCCGGAAACGCCGCTCGCCACGGCGGTAGCACGGAAGCTGGCGACCCATTGGCGGAAGCCGGCATCGGCAAAAGCCGGCCCGCTGGGCATGAGCAAGACAAACGAGAGGCTGGCGGCCGTCAGGACGCTGGTGAAGCGCCTTGCGGCGTTGCGAACGGACATCTTTTCCTCCTTCTTCATCTCAGGAAGACTATTCATCGCCGAACCCGGTTAGCATTTGGTTTACCATAGGTGCCGTCCGGGGTGAAAAGATGCGTCAATGCTTTACCAGCTGAGATTTCTGACCCGCCGTTCAGTAATCCTCGATTTCGGCATGAAAATGTCTCGAATCGGGATTGCCGAACAAGCATGCAAATGGATAATTGGCACATGAAGAGAGTTCGCAAGGCAGTGTTCCCGGTTGCCGGTCTCGGCACGCGCTTTCTCCCCGCCACCAAGGCCATTCCCAAGGAAATGCTGACGGTCGTCGACAGGCCGGTCATCCAGTATGTGGTCGATGAGGCGCGCGAAGCCGGGATCGAGCATTTCATCTTTGTGACCGGCCGCAACAAGGCGGTCATCGAGGATCACTTCGATGTCCAGTTCGAGCTCTACGACACGCTTGCGCAGCGCGGCAAGGACGACCAGCTCGCCCGCCTGCAGCGGCTGCAGCCGGCGCCGGGGCAGACCAGCTTCACCCGCCAGCAGGTACCGCTCGGCCTTGGTCACGCCGTCTGGTGCGCGCGCGAGCTCGTCGGCGACGAGCCCTTTGCGCTGCTGTTGCCCGACATGATCATGCAGTCTGAAAAAAGCTGCATGAAGGACATGGTCGAGCTTTACGCCGAGACCGGCAACAACATCGTCGCCGTGCAGGAATGCGATCCGGCCGAGGCGCACAAATACGGCATTGTCGGCCGCGGCGAGGACGCGCATCACGGTTTCCGCATCACCGGCATGGTGGAAAAGCCGAAGACCGGCACGGCGCCGTCGAACCTCTACATCAACGGGCGCTATATCCTGCAGCCGGAGATATTCAAGATACTCGAAGGTCAGGAAAAAGGCGCCGGCAACGAGATCCAGCTCACCGATGCAATGCTGAAGCTGCAGAAGCAACAGCCCTTCTACGGCTACCACTACCGCGGGCGGACGTTCGACTGCGGCTCGCCCGAAGGCTTCGTCGAGGCCAACGTTGCCTTCGCACTGTGGCGCAGAGACATGAATGCCAGCATGGCCGGTGTCATTCGCACGCTTCTCGACGAACTCGCGCCGTCAGAACGCCGCGGTGTAGCCTTGTAGTTTCAACACCGGTTGCCGCGCTGATCGGCTAAAGCGCGCCGCGTTCGACCGGCCTCATGCGACGCGCTTTAGGTTCTTGTTTTAGGCAAGTCGTTATCGCAAAACCGCTGCACACTTTTGCGCGACATGCATTTAGCGCTGCAACTTCAAGCCGACGAAGATACTGTTGGCCGTGTAGTCGCGCCCAACCAGGTTGCTGGTCAGTTTTTCAGTCCTGGCGCGGGTGGTGAGCCCGGTGTAGCGGTTCAGCCACCACGTCAGCCCAGCCTCGGCGCTCAGCGTCAAATCATGATCGTCGGAGCCGGTATAGTCGCGCCAT
Source organism: Mesorhizobium sp. M0184 (assembly GCF_040322215.1). Lineage (NCBI taxonomy): Bacteria > Pseudomonadati > Pseudomonadota > Alphaproteobacteria > Hyphomicrobiales > Phyllobacteriaceae > Mesorhizobium > Mesorhizobium sp. M0184. Next base: position 44,021 of record NZ_JAMYSZ010000020.1, on the reverse strand, counting down.
TCAAGGCCGAGAGCGGCATTTCCGGTCAGGTTGGCGCGAATCTGCCGCTCGCCGGTGAGGCTGCCGGAATAGAGCATGTCGCCGCTTTCGCCCGCATTCGTCGTGTTCTCGGCGGTCGTCTGTGCGGTGAGCCCGATCGTGGTGCCGCGTTCCGGCGACCATTTGAGATCGGCATTGACCGTCGCGCCCGAAATAGCCGGCAGGGCATCGTCGTCGATAGCTTCGCGCAGCCAGCCGACCGAGAACTCGCCGGTAAGCTTCTCGCGGAGATCGAGCTCGACGCCGGCCCGTGCGCCAAGCCTGGTCGAGGAGCGCTGGAAGCCGTTTGGATCGACGCGCAAATCATAAGCGCGCCGGCCGATCTCGATTTCGGTGAACGGGGTGATGGCAGGCGAGATCTCGTAACCGGTACGCAAAATGGCCGTGTAGAGCGTCGAGTCGCGGCCCTTCTGCGACAGCGATCCGCCCGACGAAAGCTTGGCGTCGCCAAAGATGTCGTGCTCGACCGCGCCGGTCAGCGCGAAGCGCATCTTGCCGGCATCCTTCTCGACGGCGAGACTGCCGTTCACGGTCTGGCGCACCGGCTGGCCAACGGCGCCGACGACCGCGTCCGGCGCCGAGGCCGATTCGGGCAAGGCCTCATAGCCCAGCTTGGCGATGGCGCGCAGATCATTGTCGAGATCGATGTTGAGTGTGCCATCGACGCGGCCTTGCGCCTCGTGAATGTCATAGCCGGACAAGGTTTCGCGGAAGATGCCATAGCCCTCAACCGTCGCCGAATTCTCCCGCCAGTCGGAGACGGCGTTGAAGCGCAGCGTCGTTTCCGACAGCAAGGCCGGCTTGCCGAGGCTGCTCGAATCGGCGTTTGTCGAAGACGTCAGGCCTTGCTCGAGCGTCGGCCGGATCACGAAGGAGCCGAGCTTGATGCCGGTGGCGGCGAACGGGTCGTCCTCGTTCTTCTTGTCCTGGCCTTCGATGGCTTCGGTGCGCTCGGCGCCGGGGTCGAGCTTGAGCCTCTCGGCGGAATCGATGGTGACGGCACGGCGGTTGACCGTATCCTGCTCGTCTATGGCGGCGGTATCGGTGTCATCGGTCGCCGCCGCGGCTGCAGTCGCGGTTCTCTTGCGCTTCTGGCTGTCAGCGGTCTCGTCTTCGGCGTTGGCCGCATTGGCGGCGCGTTGCGTCGCGCTTGGCCGCCGTCGGGGGGGCGGAGCAGGGTTGTCGGGAAATGGATCGCCGCTGGCCGCTGGTTGATCGAAAGTGCCGCCGGTTGTGGCCGCCTCGCCCGTGCCGTCGTCAGGCAACGCCCCTTGGCTGGCCGGGCGATAGGTAGGCAGCGGCGTATTGTCGTTGGCGGTTGCAGCAGCCTGCGCGGCTTGGGTTCCGGCTATGCTCGATTGCCTGATCTTGTACTGCTGGTCGTCCAGGATTGTCGATTCCGAAACCTCGCCGCGCAACTCGGTTTCCTGGGCGCAAAGCAGTGCCGGCCGCGACAACGCAAAGACACTGGTTGCCAGCAGCAAAGCGCAGACCGCCTTGCCCTTTCGTCCCATTTTGTTTTGAGGCTGAAACCCGGACATCGGCACCACTGCTTGCGCGGCGCACGCGCGCCATACTTACGAAACCGTAAATGGGGATGGTTAACGGAGCGTTGAGGCATGGCCCGTCAGGAGGTTCGGGACGGCAATTCCGTTGGACAGGCGCGCGCCGAAGCGCTAATCGCATCGTCCATGGACGTGAAATCCCCAGACAGGAAGCGGCATGACGGGCAGGCCGCGATTGCCTCGGCGCTGAGAACCGTGGCGACGGAGCAGGCCGGCGTCGCGGCACTGGCAGACGCTCTCGAAAACGGGCTGGCCGAGCCGTTCGCACGAGCCGTCGGCATGGTGTCGCAGATCGATGGCCGCGTCATCGTCACCGGGGTCGGCAAAAGCGGCCATATCGGCTCGAAGATCGCCGCAACGCTCGCCTCGACCGGCACGCCGGCCTTCTTCGTCCACCCTGCCGAAGCCAATCACGGCGACCTTGGAATGATCGCCAGAAACGACGCCATAATCGCGCTTTCGTGGTCGGGCGAAAGCCTTGAGCTCAAGGGCATCATCGCCTATTCGAGGCGCTTCTCGATCCCGCTGGTCGCGGTCACCGCGGGTGAAAAATCGGCTCTGGCGCGCGCGGCCGACGTTGTGCTTCTGCTGCCGCGAGCACCGGAAGCCTGCCCGCACGGGCTTGCGCCGACGACCTCGACACTATTGCAAATGGTGATGGGCGATGCGCTGGCCATCGCGCTCCTCGAGGCACGCGGCTTCACCCCGGACCATTTCCGCACGTTCCATCCCGGCGGCCAGCTCGGAGCCAACCTGACGCAGATCCGCGAGATCATGCATGTCGGCGACAGGCTGCCGCTGGTGTCGTCAGGTACCGGCATGCGCGAGGCAATCCTCGAATTGTCGCGCAAGGGGTTTGGCTGCGTGGCCGTGACTGCCGCGGACGGCAAGCTGATCGGCATCATCACCGATGGCGACATCAGGCGCCATATCGGCAGCGATCTCCTGGCAATGAGCGTCGATCAGGTGATGACCAGAGAGCCGAAAATGGCCGCGCCCGACACGCTTGTTGCGACGGCGCTGCAGACGATCAACGACTCGGCTATCACCAGCCTGATGGTGGTCGAAGGCAGGCGGCCGATCGGGCTCGTCCATCTGCACGACCTGCTGCGCATCGGTGCTGCCTAGCGGGCTTCTAGACCGCCTCGACCGTCAGTTCCAGGTCGGTATCAGCGGCGCCCGTCACGCGCACTTGCGTGCCGGCCGGCAGGTCAGGGCCGGAGACGCGCCACAACGTGTCGCCCAGCTTTACGCGGCCGCGCCCGTCCTTGATCGGCTCGGCAAGGGTCGCCGTCCGGCCGACCATCTGTGCGCCGCGACGGTTGAGCAGGGGCTGGTCGGTTTCATCATGGCGCCCGCCCACCAGCCGCTTGCCGACATAGGCCGAGATCAGCGACAGCGCGAGGAAGGCGAGGACCTGGACTTGCCAGGTCCAGAAACCGGCATCCCAGATGAGCAGTGAGACGACGCCGATCAACAGCGCGGCAATGCCGATCCACAGCATGAAAATGCCCGGCGCGATGACCTCCATTACCAGCAGGACGAAGCCGAGGACCATCCAGCTCCACGGGCCGAGTTCGGAAACAATGCGGTCGAGCATGGCTGTGGCCTCAGGTTTCGCTCGGACGAACGACTGGCGGGCGGGTGGCCCGTCGTGCGGCACCGGCGGTGCCTTCGCTTCGGAAAACTTCCTTGGCGATTTCGCCAATACCGCCGAGTGTGCCGATCAGCGATGAGGCCTCCATCGGCATCAGCACGAGCTTGCTATTTGTCGCTGAGCCGATCTTGGTCAGCGCTTCGGTGTATTTCAGCGCGACGAAGTAGTTGAGCGCCTGCACGTCGCCTTTGGAAATCGCCTCCGACACCACCTGCGTGGCGCGTGCTTCAGCCTCGGCCGAGCGCTCGCGCGCCTCGGCATCGCGGAAGGCGGCTTCCTTGCGGCCTTCGGCCTCCAGGATCTGCGATTGCTTGAGGCCTTCGGCGGCGAGGATCTGCGCGCGCTTATTGCGCTCGGCCATCATCTGTCGGCCCATCGATTCGACGAGATTGGCCGGCGGGTTGATGTCCTTGATCTCGACACGAGTGATCTTGATGCCCCAGGGATGCGCCGCCTCGTCAACGACGCGCAGCAGGCGCTCGTTGATGGCGTCGCGGTTCGACAAAAGTTCGTCGAGGTCCATCGAGCCCATCACGGTGCGGATGTTGGTCATCGTGAGATTGAGAATCGCATTCTGCAGGCCGGAGACCTGGTAGGCGGCCTGCGCCGCGTTGAGCACCTGATAGAAGGCGATGCCATCGACGGCAACGGTGGCATTGTCGCGGGTGATGATCTCCTGCGTCGGAACGTCGAGCACCTGCTCCATCATGTTCATCTTGGCGCCGACACGGTCGACGAAAGGCACGATCAGGTTGAGGCCTGGGTTCAATGTCTTGGTGTAACGGCCAAAACGTTCGACGGTATAATTATAGCCTTGCGGAATTGTTCGGATGCCCTTGATAAGCACCAGCACGACAAGGGCGACAAGAACAAGAAGCGCGATATCAAAACCACTGAAACCCATTTGGCTCTCCCCTCAAAGGCCGGCCATGTTGGATATTCCACGCGACCGATTCCCATCAAACACTTAAGTGTGTTTCAGCAATGTTACAATCAGGTGATCACGGATTGCGGGTGCATAGACGGGTGATCTGTTCAGGCCCAGCCGGACAGCTCGCGCCGCACCATCGCCTCGATTACCGCCATGCCCTCGGCGCTGTCGTTGAGGCAAGGGATGTGTGCGAACTTTTCGCCGCCGGCATGATGGAAGGTCTCGGACGCTTCCCTGCCGATCTCGTCCAGCGTCTCGATGCAGTCGACGGAAAATCCTGGATTGACGATGGCGACCGATTTCACGCCTTCGCGCCCTAGTCTTTCGACCGTCTTGTCGGTGTAGGGCTGCAGCCACTCCTGCGCGCCGAAGCGCGACTGGAAGGTGGTAATCAGCTTGTTTTCATCCCAGCCGAGCTTTTCGCGCAGCAGTCGGGTCGTCTCGAGGCAATGGGCCTGGTAGGGGTCGCCCTTGTCGGAATAGGGTTTCGGAATGCCGTGATAGGAAGCGATGACAATTTCCGGTTCGAAGTCGAGGCTAGCCAGATGCTTTTCAATCGAACGGGCGAGCGCCTCGATATAGGCCGGCTCGTTGTAATAGGGTGGCACGCTGCGAATGGCCGGGGCGCGGCGCATCTTCATCAGCGCGCGAAACAGCTGGTCGTTGGCAGTCGCAGTCGTCGTCGCCGAATATTGCGGATAGAGCGGGAAAGACAGGATGCGGTCGCAGCCTTGCTCGACCAGTCTCTCGGCCACGCTCTCGGTCGAAGGGTTGCCGTAGCGCATCGCCCAGTCGACGACGATATTGGGTAGCTCGCCGAGCGCGAGCCCGAGCTTCTCGGCCTGGGCGCGGGTGTAGGTTCGCAGCGGCGACTCGTTGCGCTCCCGGTTCCATATCCTGGCATAGTTGGCCCCTGATTTCTTCGGCCGGGTGGTGAGGACCACGCCGTAGAGGATCGGATACCAGATCGCCTTGTTGAGCTCGATGACGCGCGGATCGGACAGGAACTCCCGGAGGTAGCGCCACATCGGCTTGAAGCCGGTGCCGTCCGGGGTGCCGAGATTGATCAGCATGACACCGACCTTGCCGGTCCTGACCAGAGGGCGCCCTGCCGACGGCGAGGCGGCAGTCTTCTCGGCTTTGATTTCAGCAGGGTTGGCAAGCGTCATGAGGTTCTCCAACACCGCGAACCAACGGTGCCGCGGCGAAAGTAGCGATGCCGCGCCGGTTTTCAAATGCTGCGTCTGGCCGCACCTTATCCCAGAAATGCAACACCCGCCCGGTCTGCCGGGCGGGTGCATTGCGTTCCTGCGGCCGGATTACTTCGAGGCCGCCGGGATCGTCAAGGTTGCGCCGACCGGAAGGCGGCGTGGCTCGTAGGCTTTGTTGGCATCGGAGATTATTTTCCACTTGGTGCCGTCGCCATAAGCCTTCACCGCGAGATCCCAATAGGTATCGCCGGCGACGATTACATGGCTGCTTTCGGCCGGTGCCGGCTCAGCCGGAGCAGGGGTCGCCGGAGCCGGTGTGGCCGGAGCCGCAGGTGCCGCCGGCTGGGTCGGCTCGGCGGGTGCGGGTGCCGGCGCTGTTTCAGCCGGGACGGCCGGCGGCGTCTTGGAAATGTCGCCGGAGCCGGCCGGCATTTCGGGCATTGCCGGCTCAACGGGCTTTGCCGGCGCAGCCTCAGCAGGTTTTGGCGGTTCGGCAGGGTTGGCAGGTTCTGCGGCCGGGGCCACGGTCGCGGCGATCTCGGTGATGCGGCCGTCGAGCTTCGGCGTATAGGGCCGGTGCGCGCCTAGGTAGTCGGCGACGACCTGTTCCAGCCCCGGGCCGTAATCATAGGCGTTCTTGGCCTTCTCGGCGAACACCTTGTAGCCGTCGCCGCCCTGGCGGACATAGTTGTTGGTGGCGACCAGGTAATCCTTGTCGGGCTTAATCGGCGTCCAGGCGCCGCCTTCCATGACCTCGACCGATTTGACGCGTCCGTTAGGCGGCGCCGATTTGTCGAACGCATATTTCAGGCCGGCAACCTGCGGGAAGCGCCCGGCGCCGTCCTCGACCTGGCTGAGGCCGCTTTCGAGGCCGGCAACCAAATCCTTGCCGGAGATCTGGAAGGTCGCCAGCGTGTTCTGAAACGGCAGGACGGTGAGAACCTCGCCCATGGTGACGGTGCCCTGGTCGATCGAGGCGCGCAAGCCGCCGCCATTCGAGATGACGATCTCGACACCTTGGCCCTTGACCCGGTCGAGGACGGCGTCGGAGACCAGATTGCCCATCTCGCATTCGCGGGCGCGGCAGTTTTCGCGACTGCCGTCGATCGCCTTGGTGGTCTCGGCGACTTCCTTGTTCTTCAAGGCCTCGATCGGCGCGCCGAGTTCCTTGATGCGGGCAAGCACCGCGGGGTCGGGCGTGATCGATTTGTCGAGATGGATGGGATCGCCGCTTGCCTCCTTGACGACGCCGTTGTCGTCGAACACGACCTTGAACTCGCCGAGATATTTCGAATAGGACGCCGCCTGCACGACCGGCACTTTGTAACCGTCCGGATTGTCGACCATCGTCGGATATGGGCCTTCCGCCTTGGGGTCGGTGTTGGACAGCAGCGAATGGCTGTGGCCGCCGACCACCACGTCGATGCCCGGGATATTGGCGATCACGTCGCGCTCGCGCTTGTAGCCGATATGGGTGACCGCGATGATCTTGTTGACGCCCTCTCGCTTCAGTTTCTCGACCTCAGCGGTGATCGACTTGACGTCGTCTTCGATGGCAATGTTCGGGCCAGGGGTGGCAAGCTCCGGCGTGTCATTGGTGACCGCGCCGACGATGCCGATCTTCTGGCCGCCGACCTCGACCACGATCGACGGCTTGACGCGGTCGCCGAGCTTGGATTGCGCATTGGCCTTCACATTGGCGCCGAGCACCGGAAACTTGATCATGTCGAGGAACGGCGCCAGCGCCGACTCGCCATCGTCGAACTCATGGTTGCCAAGCGCCTCGGCGTCGAATTTCATCTGGTTGAGGAATTCGCCCTCGGTCTTGCCCTTGTAGGTCGTGTAGAAGAGCGAGCCCTGGAAATTGTCGCCGGCGCTGAGCAGCAGCACGTTCTGGCCCTCCAGCTTCTTGCGCTCCTGCGCGATCGCGGTGACCAGGCGGGCGGCACCGCCGACGCATTCGCCCTTGGTCTCCTCCTCGGCCGAGCAGGTCGATTCGTACTTGTTGTTGCTCTCGATGCGGCTGTGCCAGTCGTTGATGTGCAGGATGTTGAGCGTGTAGTCGGCAAAGGATACCCCTGCCGACAGGCCAAGCGCCGATGCCGACAGCGCGGCGATGGCAGCAATCTTCTTCATTCTCGTCTCCCGGATAACTTGACCAGAGGCGTTTAACGCTCTTGTTTGACTGGGATGTAACAGCCCTCTTGGGCTATGTTCACATCGCGTTTCAGTCGATGCAAGCGGAAATCGGCATCAGCTTTGCCGGCGCAAGAAGACGGCGGCTTGAAGCCGCCGCCCTTGTGCAAAGTAAATTCGGAATCGGATTTCATGTGCGCCTGGTCAGCACAAAATTCTGCCCGCTCGCGCTGGTGCAATTGAGCTGGCTGGTGGAGACCATCAGGCAGTTGAAGCTGATCGGCGTCTGGCGGATCAGCGAAGTGCCATGAATCTCGACCGAGGTGCCGCCGGTCATGGTGTAGCTGCCATCGGCAAGCTTCTGGCCGGTGTCGGTTGCGACGGTCGCGAAGCTGCCGCCCTTGAAGGTGGACAAGCCCGTGCCCTGCGCGTCGATCCAGGAGCCTTCAACCCCCTTGGCCGTGATCACCGGCGGCTCGCCTGGGCCGGTTGTCGTGCAGGCCGCCAACGCGACCGTAGCGGCCGCGGCAATGCCAGCCGAAAGCAGTCTTTGCGCAATCGTCATCTTCAAGATCCTCTCCTCTCGCATCGGCCCGAAAATCGATCCGATTTTCGGAAAGCACGATGCGCACATTCAAAGTGCTAGAGCGTACTTTGTGCGTCCAAATGGACGCACGTGGCTCTAGGCCGCCCCTCTTCAATCGCCCGATTTCCGGGCGATTGCAAGCTGGCCGAGTGTCGAGGCAACGCTGCTATCGAACGAGGATGTTGCGGAATTGCCACGGGTCTTTGGTATCGAGATCCTCGGGAAACAGACCAGGCCGATTGTCGAGCGGTGTCCAGTCGGTATAATAGCTCCTGACCGGCCCGAGATAGGGGCCCTGCACGTCGAGGCAGCGCTTGTAATCCATCTCGTCGGCCTCGACGATGCCGGCCTCGGGATTTTCCAGCGCCCAGACCATGCCGGCCAGCACCGCCGAGGTGACCTGCATGCCCGTAGCATTCTGATAGGGCGCCAGCTTGCGCGCCTCGGCCAGCGACAGCTGCGAGCCGTACCAGTAGGCGTTCTTGGCGTGGCCGTAGAGCAGCACGCCGAGTTCGTCGACGCCATCGACCAGTTCATTTTCGTCGAGCACGTGATGCACGGGCTGAGCCTTGCCGGCGACACCGAACATCTCGTGCAGCGACAGCACTGCGTCGTTGCAGGGATGATAGGCGTAATGGCAGGTCGGCCGGTATTGCACCTTGCCCTTCTTGCCGCGCAAGGTGAAAAAATCGGCGATCGAGATCGCTTCGTTGTGTGTCACCAGGAAACCGTATTGCGGGCCGGGCGTCGGACACCATGTGCGCACGCGTGTATTGGCGCCGGGCTGCTCCAGATAGATCGCGGCCTTCGAACCGTTCTTGTGGCTTTTGGCGTTCTTCGGCATCCACGCCTCATGCGTGCCCCAGCCGAGCTCGGCCGGCTGCAGCCCTTCCGAAATGAAGCCTTCGACCGACCAGGTGTTCCAGAACACGTTCATCGGCTTGGGCTTCTTGGTGCGCTGGGTGTCGCGCTCGGCGATATGGATGCCCTTGACGCCGGCCTTCTTCATCAGCCTGGCCCAGCCTTCGCGATCGTGCTGCGCGGGTTCCGCGAAGTCGAAGCCAAGATCTGTGGCGAGATTGACCAGTGCCTGCTTGACGAACCACGAGACCATGCCCGGATTGGCGCCGCAGCACGAGATCGCCGTGGTGCCGCCCGGATTCTTCGCGATTTCAGTACGTACGGTCTCGCGCAGCGCATAGTTGGTGCGTGAGGCGTTGTCGGCCTTCTCGTCGAAATAAAAGCCGAGCCAGGGTTCGACCACCGTGTCGATATAGAGGACGCCAAGCTTGCGGCAGAGCTTCATCAACTCGAGCGAGGAAGTGTCGACCGACAAGTTGACGCAAAAGCCCTGGCCGCCGCCATTGGTCAAAAGCGGTGTCAGCAGCTTCTTGTAGTTCTTTTTGGTCACTGCATCCTGCATGAAAGTGATGCCGCGCTCGTCGAGCAATTTGCGGTCGGCGTCGCGCGGGTCGATGACCGTCATGCGCGACTTGTCGAATTTGAAATGGCGCTCGATCAGCGGCAGCGTTCCCCGTCCGATCGAGCCGAAGCCGATCATCACTACAGGGCCGGTGATCTCACCGTAAACGGGCCAGTTTTCATTCGCCATTTATCGATTACTCCCTCAAAAAACGCTTCGGAACAGCGGCTTGGCCGCGGCGCGACAAACCATAGATCATTGTCACAATAAAGCGAAAAGCGGACGGCCGGCCTCACGCCGCGCCATCCCGGCTACGGCTCGACCAGTCTTGCGAATGCAGGCTTGAAGAGGTCACGTGCCTCGGAGACCGGCAGTTCCAGCAGATCGTCGGCGCAGGCCTGGATGGCATGCGGCAGGGTCTGGAGCCCGAACACCAGAACCTGCTTGTCGCCCTCACGCCAAAGGCTGACCGCTAGATATTCGCCGATGAGATCGTCCATGCCGCATTCGGCTTCGTGATCAATATCGGTCTGATCGGTCGGTTTCTTGCGCCGCTGCTTGACCAAGGAGACGAGCGAAGGTCCGGGCTTGCCATCTATCGTATCCAGGAAAATGTCCTGAAGGCCGAGCAGGATGCCGCGGCGCACATCCATGATGTAGGCGTCCGAATAGTTGGTCGGATGCGCTCCGCCGCCGCAGAAGATGCTGCCGGACTCCCGCCAGCTCATCAGCCGCGGAGTCAGCGACGTCACTTCGAATGTGCTGTCCTCATAGCCGCCGAGCGTGCCGCCGTTCATACCGTCAATCGGCCCGCCTTCGTTGAAACCGGCATATTGCGCCGCCACGCAGCCCAGTGCGCCGATGTTTGCGCGCCAGTGCCTCTCTTGCAGCAGAGCATTCGCGGCCTCGATCGGAACGTCGCCGGACAGTTCGACAATGCGCGGCGTGGCAAACCTGGTGCGGGGGTCGACGACATAGCGGTAGGTTGCGTCCGGCCAACCAGTCGTCTTGCCGTTATCGAGCTGAGTGTCCATCTGCAGATAGTCATAAGGGGACGTTTCCATGGTGAGCGGCGTGTCATTGCCGAAGAAGTTCATGAAGCTGAAATCGTAGAGATCGAGCGGGGTGCTGGGCTCGTTCCCGGTCACTTGCCGACTTGCGACCCGTTGCAATCTGAGCGGCAGCGCCTTCTTTCCGTTCCAGCTGCCTTCAAGGGTCTTGCCGTTACTGGATGGGGCCAGGCGCCACACAGCGGCGATCGGCGCGGCCTTTCCGTCATCGCAATTATCGGCGCCGCATGCCTCCTCCTCGGCCAGTTCGAACGTGCTGCCCTTCTGCAACCTGGTCTGCAGCGGGATATCGACGCCCTTCGAGCGGTAGAAGTAGCGGCCGGCCAGCGGGCCGTCCGCGGTCGCGGGGTCGCCGGTGAATTCGACGACGATATCGCTTTTTCCAAGCTTGCCGGCATAAGTCACCGGCTCCGCCTCAGCTGCTGTCGACAGTACCAGGATCGCGGCCATGAACGTGACCGGCCTGCCAAGATGCTGGATCATTGTTCCCCCAAGCCACAAGTTACAGTTGTCTTCCGCCGACAGTCACGGTCGGCTGTCAGGCCCTTATAGTCAAGTTGTGCCCCGTTCAGTGCCAGACGCTGCTCAGCGAAAAGACGCTGCCAGCGCCGCCCCTGATGCGGATGGCGCATCCGCGCGTTTCAGCGGACTTTTGCCCTCGGCCCGGCCGTGGAGGCTCGAACCACCAGTTCTACCGGCAGAACGACCTGGCGGGGGGCCTCATTGTCAAGAACCATTCGGGCGGCCAGCCTGCCTTTTCCGATCACGTCTTGCGCCACAGTGGTCATCGGAGGCGTGGTGCGTGCGGATTCAGCGGTCCCATCGAAGCCAACGACCGATACGTGGCCCGGCACGTCGATGCCGCGGCGAACCGCCTCGTCCAGTATTGTGATCGCCTGCCAATCCGACATGGTCAGGATCGCGGTTGCTTCAGGCGCCCTGTCGAACACTACTGCTCCGGCAGATGGCTCGCCTGGGATCGTCTCGATGATCGGAACATCCTCGATCGACAAATTCGCCTCCGTCAAACCCTGTTTGAAACCGTCGAGCCTTTCATCGTCGAGCGGGAAGCCGGCCAGAAGCGGGCGCGTTGCCTGTCCGGGCATGTGGACAATCGGTGGGCCGGGAGTCCGTCGCACCGAAAGGATGGCAAAATGCCGGTGCCCCAGCCTGGTCAAATGCCGGACGGCAGCTACCGCGCCGCTCCAGCCGTCGATCTTTATCGAATTGATGTCGGGACCTGCGTCGCTTTCGAGAATGACGAAGGGCAGACGCCGTCTCTGGACCGAAATTATGAGACCAATATCGGCGCTGTGACCAAGGATAAAGCCGTCAACCAGCGCATCGCGGATGCTGGCGAAGCGCGTGTCATCGGTGCCGTTTACAAGGCTGAGCGTCGTTCCAGCCTCGTCGCAGGCGAGCGAAACGCCGAGCACCAGCTCGCGGCCATAGGGGCTTCTCATCACTTCGGAGATGGCGTAGGCGCCAGGCGGCATGAACCCGATGGCATTGAACTTGCCGTCCCGCAGCAATCGTCCTTTCGGATCGGGGCCGCCAAACCCGAGCGCCCGCGCGGCCGCTTCGACGCGCTCGCGCAATTCGGGCCTGACCAGCTCCGGCCGGTTGAAGACGTTGGAGACAGTCCCCCGGGAAACTCCGGCAGCCTTGCCGACATCGGCTAGGGTTGGCATTGGCGATTCACTCGTTTTTCCTGAGGTAGACCATTTTTTGGAGCGCTCCAAGAATTTTATTGACTCAAAACCGAAATAGGCGGATCGTATTCCTTGGAGCGCTCCAAGGAATATTCGGAATGTTTATGCGACTGCGACACCGAGAATCGTCAAATGGCGTGGCCGCAGCGGCCATGCCAAGGAGAGGATGATGGCAGAAACCGATGCTTTTCCAGCTTCGCTCGTCGGCAAGACTTTCGACTGCGTTTTCGGCCCCTTCGTACCACGGCTGACGTTTTTCTCGCCGCAGGAATTGCATATCCAGGCGTCGATCGGGACCACCGAAATCGACGAGGTGGTCAAGGTCGACCTGACCAGCGTACGCCCGAATCTCGTGCTCGCGAGTTGGACGGAGCAGAGCGGCAACTTCATCGTGCAGTTGCAGGATCACGAGAAGGGGATCGTCCATAATTATGCGCGGCTGGCCGATGGGCAGCTCTTCTGTGCCCAGGGGGCCATTCAAGCCGTTCCGGCGTGAGGGGAGGAAAATGCGATGGAACTCGCTTATGACAGTCATCTGCTTGCCCGAATTCTGCTGAGCGTCGCGACCGCGGGTTACGGTGTAGCGACGATCAAAGCCGACTTGAACGCCACACATGCAACCAATCCGTTGTGGACCCCACACGCCCGGTTTCATGTCGTCTGGCAGGTGCTGAGCTACACCGGTGTGGCGCTGATTGCGCTCGGACTTATCTGGATCAAGGGACAACTCGAAGCCGAGCGGCTCTATCTCGCCGGGGGATTGGCCGCGGCTATGTATGGAGCATTCTTCGCGGCCATGCTCTCGCGGCCGATCTACGGTGGCGTGCTGTATGACGAGAACGGCTATCCGCCGTTCCGGCCGCCGTTTGGACCGGCGGGCTGGCGGTGGGATGTCAACGTCACCGTCTTTACCGCAATGTCCGCGATCCTGCTGCTGGGCGTGGCTGCTATTTAGGACAGCACTAGCGCCCTGAGCCACACGACCAGCCGGTCACGGTCGGCGGTCATCCCCTTGTAGTCGAGTTGTGCCTCGTCCAGCGCCAGAAGTTGTTCGGCCAAGGACGCCGCGAGCGCCGCGCGGTCGGGGTGGCGTTCCAGCACGGCGAGCGGGTCGAGATGGATGCGGATGGTGAAGAGTACGTCGCCCGAAACGGGGAGCTTTCTCAGCGTCTGCCGTTCGACGCGGATAAAGGCATGGGCGTCGATGTCGCCATCCGGGAATCTCGACGGGCGACAGCTGGCGCGGTCGATGCGTTCGAGGTTGGAGAGCGGATGGTAGAGCGCGTCGCCCGCCTGGATCGACCAGTTGTAGCGCTCGACGGCTTGGCCCTGGAGGCCGTCGAACATGCGGTTGATGAGATCGGCCGGGCGTGTGCCCGGGCCGAAACCCGGTACCGGCGCGTGGATCTGCTGCAGCGGCTTGCCGAATTTTTCGGTCAGCGACCATGACGACGGGAAGCAGAGCGAGCCGGCGGCCAGACGCCAGCCGCTGTCGTCGCGGCGCATCAGGATCAAATCCTCCTGCACGAGCAACGAGGCCGCGACAAGCGGCGCATCGCTGAAAGAAGCTGAGGTGCCTGAGCCCTCGAGATTGTCGATGCCGCCGATCACCTCGATCCCGTCGGCGGTACGCCTGTGGGTCTCAGGAAAGTTCGCCGCCAGATGCGCACCGAGCAGATCGAGCACTTCGCGCTGAGCGTCGCGCGTTGTTTGCTCCTCGACAAAAACCTTGCCGGGAATTTCCGCATAAAGCCGGCGTTTCTCGGCAAGATAGGGCAGCAGATATTCGTCGACCTCGATCCAGCTATCGAGATTGAGCGGCTTCAGCCCGATGGTGAACAGTTTCGACGAGCCGTCATAGGGTGTGTGGGTCGGTGTGCGGAAACTCATGCTTCTTTGTAGGCTTCCAGTGCGGCAGCGGCCATTCTCGCCGTGAATTCGGTGATTTCGTAATCGGCGGCACCTGCCTTGGCGAAGGGATCGTCCGCCAGTCTGGCATCGAGCTCCTCGCGTGGACCGCGCGCGATGATGATGCCGCCGGTCCTTGGCCGCTTTGGCCCGGAGGCGACAAAGATACCTTGCGCATAGCAGGCCTTCAGCCACTCGACATGCGCTTGCTGCAGGCGGTCGATCTCGGTCAGCGGCACCTTGTAGTTCAGCGAAACCACGAACATTGTTGTCTCCAGATGCTTCAGCCCAGCCGCGCCGGGATCAATCCGCGCAGCGAGTTGCCGACGAACAGCGCCTTGGCCGATTGCAGTTCGTTCCACGTGTAGACCGCTTCACCGGCGCGGCCTTGATCCAGCAGTTCGCCGCGCAGGACGCCAGGCAGCAGGCCGCAATCGAGCCGCGGCGTGGCCAGCACGCCGTCACCGAAATCGGCAAAGACATTGGTGATCGTGCCCTCGCAAATTTCGCCGCGCTCATTGGCGAGCAGCACCTCGTCGGCGCGGCTGGCGAGATATTCGGCGCGGGCGCGCGTATAGGTTTGTCGGCGGCTGGTCTTGTGGCGCAGCAGCATGTCGCTCGAATCAAGCCGCACGCGCGCCAGCTGCAGGGTCCAGACCTTGTCTGCGGCGAGCGGCTCGTAGGGCTGCACCGAAACCGCGACTTCGCCCTTGCGCGACAGGACGAGGCGAGTGCGCAATGCGATCTGTTGGTGGCCGACCGCATTCATCAGCGCTTCGCCGACCCTTTGCGGATCGCAGGCGAAACCGAGTTCGCTTGCCGAGCCGTAAAGCCGCGCGAGATGGCGGTCGAAACGGAGGAAACCAGAGCCGGGTTCCCAGCGCATTGTTTCGATCAGTTCGAAATCGGCACTGTTCCCGTCGCGAAACGGGCTTTCAGCAGACACTCCTGGTACTCCTCTTCGGCTGTCGAATCGAAGACGACGCCACCGCCGACATTGTAGACCGCCTCGCCATTGGCAAAGAGCGAGATGGTGCGGATCGCCACGGAAAAACGCATCCGGCCGCCGGGCGCGATCCAGCCTATGGCGCCGCAATAGACATCGCGCGGGCCACTTTCCAGATCGCGCAGGATCTCCATGGCGCGGATCTTCGGTGCGCCGGTAATCGAGCCGCAGGGGAACAGCGCGGCGAAAATCTGGCGGATGGCGAGGCCGGGCAAGAGTTTCGCCCGCACACGGCTCACCATCTGGTGGACGGTCGGGTAGCTCTCGATGCGGAAAAGCTCCGGCACATCGAGCGTGCCAACCTCGCTGATCAGTGAGATGTCGTTGCGCAGGAGATCGACAATCATCCGGTTCTCGGCCTGGTTCTTCTCGTCGTTGCGCAAGAACGCTTTCAGGCGATCGTCCTCGGCTTTTGTTGCCCCGCGCGGCGCGGTGCCCTTCATCGGATGCGTCTCGATTATGCCTTCCGCGTCCACCTCGAAGAACAGTTCGGGCGAACGCGACAAGACGATCGGATCGCCGAGCGCGACCAGCGCCCCATACTTCACCGGCTGGCGTTCGGTCAGCGCGTTGAAGGCGACCAGCGGATCGCCCGACCATTGCGCATGGACCGGAAAGGTCAGATTGCCCTGGTAGCAGTCGCCCTTGCGGATATGGTCATGCAGCCTGGCAAAGCGTTTGGCGTAGTCGTCCGAAGACCAGGCCGCCTTGGCGTCGAAGATTGGGCCGTTGCTAGCCGGCAGATCGCCTGGCGCGATCGTCTCCTCGACCGGCGCGTCGAACACGCCGAGGCAGAAAAGCGGGGCGCGGCGGCTGGCCGGCAGCAGCGGAACGAGCTTGGGTTCGAGCAGGTAACCGGCCTCGTAGGAGAAATAACCGGCCAGCCATTTGCCGCCGTCATGTGCAGCCTGCGCGGCTTCCAGGGCACGCAAAAAGTCCGCCTCGCCATGCGCTGCGATTATCTCGGCCGGCCGGTCGAAAACGAGCTGCCGCGCGGTCTCGTCGTTCCTGAAAATTGCAAAGGGCAGGGGCAGGGACATAAGGCTCGAATGCTGCGGTCACCAGCGATCGATCTATATGGGGGCTCGACCGTGTGCAATCGAGGGAGCGGCGTCTCAAGACGCAAAGGCGCGGCGGCAAAAACAAATGCGGCGCCAGTGGGCGCCGCCTTGTTCCAAATGCCACCTTGCGATGGATCAGGTGTTGCTGGCTTCCCCCGCGGTCGGGAAGCGGCGCGCAAATTCCTTTTCGTCGCCGGCGGCAAGCAGTTTCGCCTGCTCGATCCAGCGTTCACGTTCGATGCGGCCGTCGAAATTCAACGTCGCCTCGATCCGCTTGACATCGTCGGGTGTCCAGGCGGCGATCTGGGCATAGGTCGTGACCCCAAGCCCTTTGAGCAGCCGCTCGTTGGTCGGGCCGATGCCGATCAGGCGACGCAGATCGTTGGCGTTGCCTGCTGCCGCGGCTGTTGCCTTGCCGGTCGCGGCTTTCTTTGCCGCTGGCGCAGCCTTGCTTGCCGCTGGCGCGCTCCTGGGCGCGGCGCTCGCTTTCGATGCAGGCGGTTTCGGTGTTGCCGGTTTAGCGGCACTTGCGTGTGGCGCGGTCGCGGCCTTCGCCGTTGCAGATTTCTTCGGCGCCGGTTTAGCCGGTGCGGATGTCGACATCAGCGTTGACGGCGCCTGCATCGCGGCTTTGGTCGCGCCGGTCTTGGCGGCTGGCGCCTTGGCTGTTGCCGCCTTCGCGGTTGGCGCCTGGGTGGTTTTCGCCTCGCCCAGCCGGCGTTCGAGATCGGCGCGGGCGCGGCCGCATGCATCCAACTCACCGGTCAGACGGTCGCTATCGGCCCGCAATCTGTCGCGTTCGCTGCGCGTGCGGTCTAGATCGCCGCGCAAACTGTCGAGTTCGCCACGCAGGCGTCCCCAAATGAACCAGCCAACCAACACACCTACCAGGAACGCCAGGAGCATGTAGAAAAAAGTGCCCATTGTCTTTCTCTCTCCAGTCCGATCCGTCCGCCCTGGCCTGTAGAGCCATGACCTCGGCGAAGGACCATTCGATGGTGGTTCCGCAATTTGCAGAACAGCCGGCTTCGATCGAGCCGTCGGCGACCGGTTTGCCCCTGGCCAACAGCCGTTGTCGCATCCGCCGACACGCCATGACCGGTCGGGATTTTCCGACCTGACCCATTCATGCCCGGCTGAGCTTGAGGGCGGACGCTATCATACAGCTTACGGGAATCTAACGGAAAACTTCCATGGAAAGTTATTTAAGAACAAATATCCAAGACAAGAATAGAACCATCGCCAATATGCATTGCAGCTAAACTGTTCTGGAAAACCCGGTCACCCGGTGTTGCGCATCACCCAGTGTTGCGCATCAATTGTCCAGTGCTTCCAGCTCGTCGATCAGTCCGCTGATCACGCCAAGCCCGATTTGCCAGAAGGCAGGGTCGGCCGCGTCGAGGCCGAACGGCGCCAGAAGCTCGGAATGATGCTTGGTGCCGCCGGCGCGCAGCATGGCAAAATATTTCTCCTGAAAGCCGCGCTCGGCGTTCTGGTAGACCGCGTAGAGCGAGTTCACCAGGCAATCGCCGAATGCGTAGGCATAGACGTAGAAAGGCGAGTGGATGAAGTGCGGGATATAGGTCCAGAAAATCTCGTACCCTTCGCGCAGCTTGATCGCCGGCCCGAGGCTTTCCGCCTGCACTTCCAACCAGAACTGGCCGAGCTTGTCGGAGGTCAGTTCGCCACTCCTGCGCTCGGCATGCACTTTGCGCTCGAACTCATAGAAGGCGATCTGGCGCACGACCGTGTTGATCATGTCCTCGACCTTCTGGGCGAGCATGGCCTTGCGTTCGCGCTTGTCGTTGGTCTGCTCGAGCAGCGAGCGGAAGGTCAGCATTTCTCCGAACACCGATGCGGTTTCGGCCAGCGTCAGCGGCGTCGATGCCATGAGGGCGCCCTGGCCGCCGGCCAGCACCTGGTGCACGCCGTGGCCGAGCTCGTGCGCCAGCGTCATCACGTCGCGCGGCTTGCCCATGTAGTTGAGCAGCACATAGGGATGCGCCGAAGGCACGGTCGGATGCGCGAAGGCGCCAGGCGACTTGCCGGGTCTCACCGGTGCATCGATCCAGTTGCGGTCGAAGAAAGTTCTGGCGATCTCCGCCATGTCGGGCGAAAAGCGCTGGTAGGCGGAAAGCACGGTGTTCTTGGCCTCATCCCAGCCGATGACCGCCTGCGGGGTCTCGGGCAATGGCGCATTGCGGTCCCAGTGGTTCATCACCTCCATGCCGAGCCAGCGCGCCTTCATCGCATAATAGCGATGCGACAGGCGCGGATAGGCGTCGCGAACCGCGGTGGCGAGTGCATCCACCACGCTGCGTTCGACGCGGTTGGCGAGGTGGCGGGAATCGGCAATGTCCTCGAAGCCGCGCCAGCGGTCAGAAATCTCCTTGTCCTTGGCCAGCGTGTTGGTGACCAGCGTAAAGACGCGCAAATTCTTGCGGAAGGTCGTGGCCAGCGCCTCGGACGCCCGGCGTCGCACCTCGCTGTCTGCGTCCTGCAGGCGATTGAGCGCCGGCTCCAGCGTCAGCTCCTCGCCGTCGACGTCGAAACGCAAATCGGTCATCGTCTCGTCGAACAGGCGGTTCCAGGCCCCGCGCCCGGTGATCGATTTTTCATGGAAGAGCTGCTCGATGCGGTCTTCGAGCTGATAGGGCTTGTCCTTGCGCAGATCGAGCACCCAGGGCCGGTAATGGGCGAAGGCCGGATCGGCCGCGAGTGCGTTTTCGATCGCGCCATCGTCGATGAGGTTCAGCTCGAGCGCGAAAAACAGCAGGTGCGCGCTGGCATCGGTCATCTTTTCCTGGATGTCGCCATAGAGCTTGGCCCGCTGCGGATCCGACGTGTTGCCGGCATAGACAAGCCCGGCATAGGAGATGATGCGGCCGATCAGCTCCTCCAGCGCTTCATAGGCCTGAAGCGCCTCGCCAAGCCTGCCGGCGCTGCCACGCCCGGCCTCGGCGGCGAGCGTGCCTTTCCAACGGCTCTCGAAAGCGATGGCATCGGCGGCGGCCTTGGCGATGTCGCGCTTCAACTCGGGCGCTTCCATGCCCGAATAGAGATCGGCCAGATTCCATTCCGGCAGGTCGCCAAGCTCCGCCACGCCCTGACCGGGCGCCGCCGCCAGCTTTCGAGCAAAAACCATGCGCATTGCCGATCCTTCCAGACACAAAAATTCGAGGAAACGAGAAGCCGGTCAAATCCTAAGGAATTCATTCACCGGGTTTTTTGAAAGCTTATTTAGAACCCTGTGCCAAGATGATCCATAGGGCGCATTCTCGGGCGGGCAGGGTCGGATCAGTCATGGCAGCTTCCATACTCATAGTCGATGACGATCCCGTGCAGCGCAGGCTGCTCGAGGCGGCGGTGACGAAATTCGGGCACACGGCGATCGTCGCCGATGGCGGCGAGGCCGGTCTCGATCTCGTCGACGGGCCCAATGCGCGCGACGTGTCGGTGGTCATCCTCGACCTGATGATGCCGGGCCTCGATGGTATCGGCGTGCTGAAGGCGATGCGCGAGCGCGGCATCCACATTCCCGTCATCGTGCAGACCGCGCAGGGCGGTATCGAAACCGTCGTTTCGGCAATGCGTCACGGCGCCTTCGACTTCGTCGTCAAGCCGGCCTCCCCCGACAGGCTGCAGGCGTCGATCGGCAACGCCCTCAAGGTCGAAGCGCTCGAAGGCGAAGTGAAGCGCTCGTCACGGCAGCGCGGCGGCCATCTGACCTTCAAGGACATGATCACCCAAAGTCCGGCGATGGATCGGGTGATCCGGCTCGGCCGCAAGGCGGCGGCGTCCAACATTCCGATCCTGATCGAAGGTGAATCCGGCGTCGGCAAGGAACTGGTGGCGCGCGCCATCCAGGGCAGCGGCGACCGCCGCTCGAAACCCTTCGTCACCGTCAATTGCGGCGCCATCCCCGACAATCTGGTCGAATCGATCCTGTTCGGGCACGAGAAGGGCTCGTTCACCGGCGCCACCGAAAAACATACCGGCAAGTTCGTCGAAGCGCACACCGGCACGCTGTTCCTTGACGAGATCGGCGACCTGCCGCTCGACGTGCAGGTCAAGCTGTTGCGCGCCGTACAGGACGGCGAGGTCGATCCGGTTGGCGGGCGCTCGACCGTCAGGGTCGACATCAGGCTGATCTCGGCAACCCATCGCAACCTGGTGCAGCAGGTCAAGGACGGCAAGTTCCGCGAGGACCTGTTCTATCGGCTGAACGTCTATCCAATCTTCGTGCCGCCATTGCGCGACCGTCGCGACGACATCCCCTATCTGGTGGAGCACTTCATGGAGAAGGTGGCGCCCGCCGATCCGCGCCACCGCCTGCGAGGCATCTCGGCTGCGGCGCTTGCCATGCTGCAGGCCTATGACTGGCCGGGCAACATAAGGCAGCTCGAAAACGCCGTCTTCCGGGCTTCGGTGCTCGCCGACGGCGACATGCTGACCGAAGAAGAATTCCCGCAGATCCGGGCGCAAGTCGAGGGCACGGTCAATCTCGATTCGGGTATCGCCTTGCCAGCTCCAGGGTGGCCAGCTTCAGGGGGACCAACTCCAGGGTGGCCAGCTTCCGGAGTGGCTTCGGGCAGCCAGCCGCGCGACAACATATCGGCCGCTGGCGGCATCGCAGCCGCCGACGCCGATGCACCAGCCAAGCCTCGTTTCGGCACGCTGCGGGCGCTCGACGAGCGCGGCAATGTGCGTGCGCTGGCCGACGTCGAAATAGAAATGATCAAGCTCGCCATCGATCACTATAACGGCCAGATGAGCGAAGTCGCCCGCCGCCTCGGCATCGGCCGGTCGACGCTCTACCGCAAGCTCAAGGAATACGGCATCGACCCGGAAACCGGCCGCGTCGAACGGCTCGCTTCCTGAGTCACAGGGCCAAGCCGGTTCTCATCCGGACGTCATTCGAAGCAACCACGCCTCGAAACGAGGTGTTCGCCGCAGTGTTCACGTATTAAGGCGGACGGTAACAGATCGTGTTTCGAGCTGGCGCCAAAACATGATCTAAACCAGCGGTTTACCAAGATATCCTGCGCAATATTTTTGGCGGGATATCGCCACCGTGTTACCGCATTTCGGCTTCAATAAGCGATGATTAACCATTAGGATCGATATTCGGATGCACACACCTCGCATCCGTTTGGTCAAATCCGGGGACAAAACGGCAGCCTGCAAGGCCTTTTGATTTGAACAGAATCGAACGACACAAAAACGGGCGGCATTATCACATGAGCGTCTGGCCGAGATGGCTGGCAGCGGTGATTGTTGCCGTCGGGTTCCTTGCAGCAGCGGCAACCGGCGCCAGCGCCGAGACACGTTCGCTGAAGCTCTATCATCTCCACACGCATGAAAAGGCGGAGATCGTCTACAAGCGCAACGGGCGCTACGACCAGGCGGGCTTGCGAAAGATCAACATCATCCTGCGCGACTGGCGTCGCAACGAGCCGACCAAGATGGATCCGCGCCTGCTGGACCTGGTCTGGGAAGCGTATCGGGAGAGCGGCGCCACCGACTACATCCAGGTCGTCTGCGGCTATCGTTCGCCGGCCACGAATTCGATGCTGCGCAGCCGCAGCAGGGGCGTCGCCGAAAAAAGCCAGCACATGCTCGGCAGGGCGATGGATTTCTATATTCCCGGCGTGCCGCTGAAGAAGCTGCGCGACGTCGGCCTCAGGATGCAGGGCGGCGGCGTCGGCTACTATCCCAGCTCCGGCTCGCCCTTCGTGCATATGGATGTCGGCAATGTACGCCACTGGCCCGGCATCAGCCGCCAGGAACTGGCGCGCGTGTTCCCCAACGGCAAGACGCTGCATGTGCCGAGCGACGGCAAGCCGCTGCCTGGCTATCAACAGGCGCTCGCCTCCTACAAAGCCCGCAAGGGCGCCGGCGCGCCGGCCATCGAACTCGCCAGCGCAAGCGGCGGTGCCAAAAAATCCCGTGGGTTCCTGGCAGCCCTCTTCGGCGGTGGCGACGACGAGGCGGACGACAGCGCCGATGTGGCGATGGCCGAGCCGACGCCAAAGCCCCGTAACGTGAAGCCGGCGCCGTCCGCCAAGAGCAGCAACCTGCCTGGCATTGCCATCGTGGCGCCTCAGGATGCCAAGCGCGCTCAGATTCCGGAAGTCGCCGATGCTCCGGCGCCTGCGCCTGAACCGGAGAACGACACGCCGGAGACGATCATCGCGGCATTGCCTGCCCGCAGCATCCCGCTGCCGGATTTTGCTCCGCGTCCGAAGACCGACGTCGGCGCCCAGCCGCCTGAAAACGTTCCGTTCGGCGTGGCGGATGCGGCTGGATCGACTGAACAGGCGGTGGCGACCGCGCAAGCGCCGGCAAGCGTGACGCCGGCCAGTGTGGCACCGGCAAATGTTCCGTTCGGCATAGCAGACCCGTCTGCTGCGGCCGGCCCGGTGCAGGTCGCTGCAAACAACATTCCCGTGCCGAGCTGGCGGCCCGATCATTCGCTGCCGGCCGATCTTTCGCCGGCTAGTCTTGCGCCGCAGGACAAGCAAGTGTTGCTGGCGCTGGCGAGTGCGGCCGAGCGGAGCAACACCGCCACCGACGCATTCTCGGTATTGCCGTCGGCGCGGCCCGACAGTTCCCAGCCCGACGAGGTCAAGGCCGTTCTGGAAAGGGTCAGCGCGACCGACGAATACAAGGTCGCGTCGCTTTCCGAGCAAGCATCGGTGTTCGAGGAACCGGCGAGCGACGACGGGGCATCGAGCGACGGGGCATCGCCGCGCGAGGCCATCGTTGCCCGCCCGGCCGGCTCCGATCCGGCCGCCGTCATCGGTGCAGGCGTGAAGACCACACGCAAGGAACCCAGGGCCACCGCCCGCGACCTGAAGCCCGGCCCCAAGCCGGTGGTGGTCGCCGCCGCGCCGCAGGCCGCCCGGTGGGCGCTGCACAGCGGTGAGTATGTCGCAACTGTTTCAGATGCGACAACGGCGCCGCGCTACGCCTACGACTTCGTCCGTACGGCACCGAGCGAGGTCTATACGATAGGCTTCCAGCCGGGCAACGAGATGGCCGACGCAAACCGGTTCACCGGCAAAGCCGTCAAGTTCATGTCGGTGGCCCGCTTCAAGACCGAGTAGGCCGCGCTGGGCACCTCGCGCGGCTGCCTCCACCGCCGGCACTGGCTTCATTCATCCAGGGATGCTAACCACTGGTCGGCATTCTCCCGCTTCGTCTAATGGTAGGACAGCGCCCTTTGAAGGCGTGAATCGTGGTTCGAGCCCATGAGCGGGAACCAGCCGGCGAACCAGATCGGCCAGATCGGCGGCGGTTTTCTTCATGCAGAAGGTGCTAGCGCCCGAGCTTGCTCGCAGCGCGCGCCAAGGCTTCGATCTCGTCCCATTTGCCGGCCTTGACCAGATCGTCCGGCGCCACCCAGGAACCGCCGACGCAGATGACGTTGGGCAGGCTGAGGTAGTCGGCGGCGTTCTTGCCGGTGATACCGCCGGTCGGGCAGAATTTCACGTCGGCAAGCGGCGCGGCGAAAGCCTTGAGCGAGGCAATGCCGCCCGACTGTTCGGCCGGGAAGAATTTCAGAAAGCGCAGGCCGGCTTCGCGGGCGGCCATGACCTCTCCCGGCGTAATGGCGCCGGGCAGCAACGGCACGTCGCTGTCCTTGGCTGCCGCGAGAAGCTCGCGGGTGATGCCGGGGCTGACGATGAACTTCGAACCGGCGGCCGCCGCCTCGCCGAACTGGCGGGCGTCCAGGATGGTGCCGGCGCCGACGACCGCGTCTTCGACCTCGCCTGCCACCCGGCGGATCGCCTCCAGCGCGTCGGCGGTGCGCAGCGTGATCTCGATCACCGGCAGGCCACCGCTGGCCAGCGCCCGGGCCAGCGGCACCGCGTCGGCGGGATTGGCGATCTTCAGCACCGGTATGACCGGCTGGCCGTTGAGGAGCGACAGGAGCTTTTCGGTCGTGCTGGGCATTCGTCGTCTCTCCTCTGTTGATCAAGTCGACCGGTTAGCAGAAGGCGGTTTTTCTGTCCACGAAACGCGGCGTGTCGCGATGTCACGCGTGGTGTTCGAAACCTTCCGCGATCAGACCGCTCCCGGCTCTGCCTTGATCCGGCTGTCGTGAGCGTTTAGTGGCTTGGTGATGACACTTCCCAGCCAAGCCTTCCGCGTTGCCGCGCTTTACCGCTTCGCCCGGCTCGACACCTTCGAGGCGCTGCGCGCGCCGCTCGCCGCCTTCTGCTGCGCACGCGGCATCAAAGGCACGCTGCTTTTGGCGCGTGAGGGCATTAACGGCACGGTCGCCGGCAGTGAAACGGCAATCGCGGCGCTCATCGATCATCTCGAATCCATCGACGGTCTCGCCGGCCTCGAGATCAAATACAGCAGCGCCGCAACGATGCCGTTCCATCGTATGAAGGTGCGGTTGAAGCGCGAGATCGTCACCATGGGCGTGGACAATATCGATCCGGCGGCAGGTGCAGGCACCTATGTAGCGTCGGCCGACTGGAATGCACTGATCTCGGATACGGGCACCATCGTCATCGACACGCGCAACGCCTACGAGGTGTCGCTCGGCACCTTCAAGGGCGCTGTCGATCCTACCACCAACAGCTTCCGCGAATTCCCGGCCTGGGTCGAGCAGCATCGGCATGAGCTCGAGGGGCGCAAGGTCGCCATGTTCTGCACCGGCGGCATACGCTGCGAGAAGGCGACGGCCTATGTGAAGTCGCTCGGCTTCGAGGATGTTTTCCACCTCAAGGGCGGCATTCTGAAGTATCTCGAAGACGTGCCCGCCGAACAGAGCCTCTGGCAAGGCGAATGCTTCGTTTTCGACGAGCGCGTTTCGGTATCGCACGGGCTGCTCGAAGGCGACGCCGAACTCTGCCGCGCCTGCCGGCATCCGCTGGCCGCAGAAGACCGGCTGTCGCCGGAATATGCCACCGGCATCTCATGCCCGCATTGCTTCGATGCCCGCTCGGACGAAGATCGCGCCCGCTACGCCGAGCGCCAGCACCAGGTCGAGCTGGCGCAAGCGCGCGGCGATCGCCATATCGGAAGTTAGCTTCACGTTAAGCAACTTCACGTCAAGCAACAGAGAAGCGATCGATGACCCACAGCCATGTCCCGTCGTTCTGCCGGCGCGCGACCTCGGTGGTGATGGTACCATCGGGAAGCCGGGTCGAGGTGAGCGCCAGGTCGCCATTGACGACAGCCGGGCGCTGATCTCCGGACTGAAATTTTCGGCCGGTTGCGGTGATCTCCGCGAACAGCCCCCGGATGGCTTCGCGGCCGAACGTCAGTTGTCCGCCACCGCTGTCGATGACTGCATGGGGCTCAAAAAGCGCGGCCATGCCGTCAATGTCTCCGACCCACTGCCGCGAAATCAGCAGGCGCTCCAGCTCCTGGGGATCGCGTGCCGGCTGGCGGTCTGTCTCATCGGTCATGCCAGGCTCCTCCCAAGCGACGTGCCGCGACATTACTCGAAGTCGAAGCTGGTTTCGACACGCGTTTTTTGGCGCGGATGGAGGCTGCAGCACTTTAATTTCCGCGTGAAATCCCAGCAGACCTCCATTCGAGCTCATGCGTGGCAGCGGGCAAAAGGATGCGCCGCGTCATTGTAATGTCAAACTGCGGGACCTAGGTCTTCGACGTGCAAACCTGCCCGCGCACCTTCGGCCGGGCCAATTCTGGAGGCATAGATGTTCGATCCCAAGAAGCTCCTCGACGATCTGCTCGGCTCGCAAATTCCCGGCACCGGATCGACCGTCCGCGACAAGGCCGGGCAGGCGGTGCAGATGGCCAAGGACAATCCGCTTGCCGCCGGTGCGCTGGCCGCGGTGCTGCTCGGAACCGGCCCAGGCCGCCAGGTCACCGGTGCGGCGGTGAAGCTTGGTGGGTTGGCTGCGATCGGCGGCCTCGCTTACAAGGCCTACCAGAACTACAAGAACGGCAACGTGCCGGCCAAGACGCAAGCTGCAGGCGAACCGGAATTGCTGCCGCCGCCGGCCGATACCGCGTTCCATCCGTCGCAAGCGCCGCAGGGCGAAGACGAATTCACGCTGACGCTGGTCAGGGCGATGATCTCGGCGGCGAAGGCCGACGGTCATGTCGATGACGAAGAGCGGCAGAAGATCGCCGGCAAGCTCAGCCTCGCCGGCGTCGGCGCCGAAGCGGAGAAATTCCTGATGTCGGAACTCGAGGCGCCGCTCGATCTGGATGTGCTGATCGCAGGGGCCAAGACCGATGCGCAAAAGCTGGAACTCTACACCGCCTCGCGTCTTGCCATCGATCCGGACACGCGGGCCGAACGCGGCTATCTCGACCTGCTTGCCGGCCGTCTCGGCCTGCCGGACGCCCTGGTCGATCATGTCGAGGCGACGGTGACGGCGGCGAAGGTGCCGGCAGCGGGCAGCACGGCCAAGCCGGTGAGCGGTTCGCGCTGGTAGCTTGAAAGTAGGGCGGCGGAAACCCGGTGCGCCGTTGGCGTTAGCTTCTCGTTAATCCGGTGGGCGCATGATTCAGGCAGTCGGATCGGCTTTCCTCCTCCCAAGCCCGGTTCGGATCAGGGGCGGTCGCCAATGACCGCCCTTTTTGTAGCACGCGCCGTTGCGCCGGCTTGCCATGGTTCCCGTCATTTGCGATGCCTCATCCCTTTCAGGGAGTACAGCCATGACCGACTCTAAAACCGCCATCGTCACCGGCGCCGGTACGGGCATCGGCAAAAGCGTCGCCACGGCGCTGCTCAAGGCCGGCTGGAACACGGTCTTCTGCGGTCGCCGCAAGCCGGTGCTGGAGGATGCGATCGCCGCGGCCGGGCCGACGCAGGCCAAGGCATTGGCCTTCGCCTGCGACATCAGCAAGGCCGATCAGGTCGACGATCTGTTCGAGACGGTGGCGGCGGCTTTCGGGCGCGTCGACCTGCTCTTCAACAATGCCGGCACGAGCTACAAATCGACATTGATCGACGACATCCCGGTCGACGTGTGGAACGACATCGTCGGGGTCAATCTCACCGGCTCGTTCCTGTGTGCTCGCGCCGCGTTCGGCGCCATGCGCAGGCAGCAGCCGATGGGCGGCCGCATCATCAACAACGGCTCGGTATCGGCCTATGCGCCACGGCCGGGCTCGGTGCCCTATACGGCGACCAAGCACGCCATCACCGGGCTGACCAGGACGCTGGCGCTGGACGGCAGGCCCTTCGACATTGCTTGCGGCCAGATCGACATCGGCAACGCGCTGACCGACATGGCGCAGGCGATGACGGTCGGCGTGCCGCAAGCCAACGGCACCATTGCCGCCGAAGCGGTGATGGATGTCGAGCGCGTCGCCGATGCGGTCCTCCATATGGCCAGCCTGCCGCTCGACGCCAACGTGCTGTTCATGACCGTGATGGCGACGAAGATGCCATTTGTCGGGCGAGGGTAGGCAACCGGTCCAGGTTGTATACATGTCGTTGTCCCAAAACCGCTGCGCACTTTGGGCGACATGCACTAGACTAGGCCGTAAACTCATAAATGCGGAATGACCGGGATAGGTGGAAAGCGGGCTTGGGATTTGTGGAAAGCGGTCATGGCGTATGTCATGCTTGAATTGCAGTCATAGCGAATGGTTCATGCATGAATTGGGAACAGATAGCATCGGATTTCGCTTGGGACGGCTACTGGCGAGACATCTACGTTCTGAACACGTCTGGGGCAGATTGGCAGGTCGTCTGGGACATCCTCCTCGAATGGACTCCGCCTGCTAGTTTCAGTGTCTCCGGCAAGATCGAGTCGATGCCATTGGGCGTCGAAGCGGCCCTGGAAAGCGAAACAGGCAGCTTACTGTCTTTTTACGTCGGGCCAATCCAGCTTGCATGTCACTTCTTCAGCGCTGTCGAAATTGAGTTCGACTTCGATCCAAGGCAAGTCAGCGGAAAAACCGAGGTTGAGAAGCTTGACCGCTTTATGCGATTGCTCGGTGACGCTACTGGGAAGCAGATAATTCTCACGCAGGAAAATGATCAAGAGGCTATCATCGCCCGCTACTCTCCCGATCTTGAGAGTGTGGTCTGGACGGCACTTTCATAGCCAAATGTCTGCCTCCGCAGCGGACTTGGTCAAAGATTTGCCTGAAGGTGCGATGCTGCTCGCCGACAAGGGCTACGGTGCCAACGCATTGCGCACTGCCATCACCGACCAGAACACTTGGGCCAATATCCCGCCCAAAGCCCATCGCAAGGCCCCGATCTGCTTCAGCCCTTCCTATACAAAGCCCGTAACCTGATCGAGCGCTTCTTCAACAAAGCCAAACAGTTCAGTCGCATCGCGACGCGCTACGACAAGCTGGCTGAGAACTTTCTTGCCGCCCTAAAACTCGTCGCAATCCGCATCTGGCCACGTAGCTATGAGTCTACGTCCTAGGGCCGGGTGACCGGAAGCGGCACGCCGGGTAAATATAGCGAAATCGGGCGGATTTCGTAGACGGCGGTCGGATTGACGCGGCGAAGGTCGCGCGCAATGTCGATGGCGGCGTCACGGTTGGCGCAGTCGACGACATAGAGCCCCAGCAATTGTTCCTTGGTCTCGGCGAAGGGGCCGTCGATAACCATTCCGGTGCCTGGCCCGCGCAAGGTGCAGGCGTCTTGTGTCGCGCCGAGCCGGGCCGCCGGCCCAAGGGTGCCTTGCCGGTAGAGCCGATCGTTGATCTGGAGAAGATCGGTCATCAGCGCCGCATCCTGCTCAGGCGTCAGTGCGGTAATCGCTTCTTCCTCGTGATAGGCAAGAATGGCATAGAACATCTGGCGTCTCCTTTCGTCGTCCTCACTTCGCCAGGAACGCCTCGATCCGCTCCAGCGCGCGCAGGATGTTCTCTTCGGAATTCGCGTAGGACAGCCTGACATAGCCTTCGCCGAGAATGCCGAAATCGGGGCCGCCGATCAGCGCCACGCCGGCATCCTCGAGCAGAGCCGAGGCGAGCTTCTTGGCCTTCCAGCCGGTCTTGGAAACATTGGGGAAGGCATAGAAGGCGCCTTTCGGCGTGATGCATGAAACGCCCGGCAAGGCATTCAACCCCTCGACCACGACCTTCCTGCGGCGGTCGAAGGCGCGCATCATCTTGTCGACGTCGTCCTGCGGGCCGTCGATGGCGGCTATGCCGGCATACTGGCTCGGCGCGTTGACGCAGGACCAGCAATTGACCGCCAGCTTGCGCACCTTGTCGTAGAGATGCGCGCCCTTGTCGCCATTCGGCCAGATCGACCAGCCCATGCGCCAACCGGTCATCGCCCAGGTCTTCGACCAGCCGTTGAGCACGATCAGCCGGTCGCGGATTTCGGGGAAGGCGAGCAGCGAGCAGTGCGTCTCGCCGTCATAGGTCATCACGTCGTAGATCTCGTCGGAGAGGATGGCGACGTCCGGGTGCGCTTGCAGCCCCCTGACCAGCTTTTCGATCTCGGCGCGAGGCGTGACGCCGCCGGTCGGATTGGCGGGCGAGTTGAGGATCAGCAGCCTGGTCTTCGGGGTGATCAGCGCCAAGGTCTCCGCAGCCGAAAAGGCAAAGCCGTTCTCCTCGCGCATCGGCACCGGGATGGGGGCAGCACCGGTGAACTCGATCATCGAGCGGTAGATCGGAAAGCCGGGATCGGGATAGAGAATTTCGGCGTCCGGCTCGCCGAACATCAGGATGGCCGCGAACATGGTCGGCTTGCCGCCGGGCAGGATCATCACCGCTTCGGGCGAGACTTCGACGCCGGTAGTGGCCAGCGTGCGGCGGACCACCGCTTCGCGCGTCGCCAGCAGGCCGTTGGCCGGCGTATAGCCGTGATGGCCGTCGCGCAGCGCCTTGATCGCCGCTTCTACAATGTGCTGCGGCGTCTTGAAGTCGGGTTGGCCGATGCCGAGATTGACGATATCGCGGCCCTGATGGGCGAGTGCCGTGGCACGAGCCAGCACCGCGAAGGCATTTTCCTCGCCGAGACGATCGAAGGCCGAAATCGTGTGGAGCATTTTTCCCGTCCGTGTGGTTCTTTCAGCGAGCGTGCGTTTTTGTGAGCGTCCTCTCGCAAAAGTCAAACGGATTGGAGCGTTCAGTGTCGGAAAATCTCAAGAATTGGCAAGCGCGCCCACGGCCCGAACGCAAGGTGCTGGAGGGCCGCACTGTCCGGCTTGAACCGCTGAGTGCGAAAAAGCACGGGGACGGCCTGTATGAGGCTTCGTCCGTTCCTGACATCGGTGGCCGCTTCGCCTGGCTGCCCGACTATCCGCCGGAGACCCGCGCCGCCTTCCAGCCGTGGCTGGACAAGGTCGAAGCCAGCGAGGATCCCCTGTTCTTCACCGTCATCGACAAGGCCAGCGGCAAGGTCGCCGGGCGGCAGACGCTGATGCGCATCGACGCCGCCTACGGCGTCATTGAGATCGGCAACATCTATTGGGGCCCGCTGATCTCGCGAAAGCCGGCGGCGACGGAAGCGCAGTTCCTGTTCATGAAGTACGTCTTCGACGAGCTTGGCTACCGCCGCTACGAATGGAAATGCAATAACCGCAACGAGCCGTCGAAGCGCGCGGCGGAACGTTTCGGCTTCAAGTTCGAAGGCATTTTCCGTCAGCATCTTGTGGTCAAGGGCGAAAACCGCGATACCGCGTGGTATTCGATCATCGACAAGGAATGGCCTGATCTGCGCAGAGCCTATGAGGCGTGGCTAGATCCGGCTAATTTCGACAGCGATGGCCAGCAGAGGCGGCGGCTCGAGGATTTTCGCGCCGAGTTCGGCGCCTGACCATGATCCCGAAAAGTGGACGCCGGTTTTCGGATAAGATCATGGTCAAACAAGAAGACAGAGCCTCCATCCCGAGTCTGCCGGGATGGATCAGGCTCTAGCAGGAGCTCCTAGATGGCGCATTCCCACGACCATGCTGCGCAGGGCCACGACCACAGTCACGGTGCCGGGCATGTGCATGGCTCGACCGACAAGAAGCGCGTGCTGATCGCGGCATGCCTGACCGCCGGCTTCATGGTCGTCGAAGCACTTGGCGGTCTCTTGACGGGATCGCTTGCGCTGCTGGCGGATGCCGGCCACATGCTTGCCGATTGCGTTGCGCTCGGGCTTGCCTGGTATGCCTTCCATCTTGCGGGCCGGCCGGCAACCGTGCGCCTCACCTATGGTTTCGGCCGGGTCAAGACACTGGTCGCCTACACCAACGGCATCGCCATCTTCGCCATCGCGCTGTGGATCGTCTATGAGGCCTGGGGGCGTTTGCTGACGCCTGAGCCCGTGCTCGGCGGGCCGATGCTGGTCGTTGCCATCGCCGGCCTTGCGGTCAATATCGGCTCGTTCTACGTGCTGCACGGCGGCGACCGCGGCAGCCTGAACATGCGTGGCGCCATCCTGCACGTTCTCGGGGACCTGCTAGGCTCGGCCGCGGCGATCGTGGCGGCGCTGGTGATCCTGGCGACGGGCTGGACGCCCATCGATCCGATCCTGTCGGTGCTTGTCGCGCTGCTGATCCTGTCCACGGCCTGGTCGCTGATGCGCGAAGCCGCCCACGTCCTGCTCGAAGGCGTGCCGGCAAGCCTCGACCGCGACCTGATCGCCAGGGACATCGAGGCGACAGTCAAGGGCGTGCGCGAGGTGCATCACATGCATGTCTGGTCGCTCGACGGCTCCAGCAACATGGCGACATTGCATGCCTGCCTCAATGACGGCGTCGATGCGCATATGGCGGTCAGCGCGATCAAGAAGCGGCTTGCGCAGGAACATGGCATAGCCCATGCCACGGTCGAACCGGAATTCGGCCGATGTGCCGACAGACATGAGCATGATGACGAGCACGAGCATGCGCATGACACGGCACCGCACCGCGGCCATTATCACTGACTTCGGGAGTTCTGGGCATTGGCAACGATCGACATGAACGCCCGCTACCCTCGGGCTACGTGATGGACCGCGACACCCGCAACGCGGCGATCGGCGCCGCCTGGATTTTGCTGCTGTTCGGCATCGCAGCCTATTATCTTCCAACGGTGATGCTGGCGGTCGGCAGCGTCTCGACCGTTCTTGCCGGCATTGTCGCGGCGATCTTCATGGTGGCAATCTTCGTCGTGTTCTGGCTGCGTAGCCGCAGCCAGCGCAAAAAGGGAAAGTGACATGCGCATTCTGATTACCGGCGCGGCAGGCATGGTCGGCCGCAAACTCATCGCCAGGTTGGCCAAGGACGGGACGCTCGGCGGCCGCAAGATCGCCGCGCTCGACCTTCACGATATCGTGCCGCCGCAGGCGCCGGTGCTCGAAGGTGTCAGCATTACCCTCCACACCGGCGACCTTACCGCACCGGGAGCGACCGCAAATCTGGTCGCGCCGCGCCCCGACGTGATCTTCCATCTCGCCGGCGTGGTGTCGGGTGAGGCGGAGGCCAATTTCGATCTCGGCTATCGCGTCAATCTCGACGGCACAAGGGCGCTGTTCGATGCCATCCGCTTGGCCGCCTATACGCCACGCGTCGTCTTCACCTCGTCGATCGCCGTGTTCGGCGCACCGTTTCCCGACATCATTCCGGACGAGTTCCACCCGACGCCGCTGACCTCCTACGGCACACAGAAGCTGATCGGCGAGGCGCTGCTTGCCGACTATACGCGGCGCGGTTTCTTCGACGGCATCGGCATCAGGCTGCCGACCATCTGCGTCAGGCCTGGAAAGCCGAACAAGGCGGCCTCAGGGTTCTTCTCCGGTATCATCCGCGAGCCGCTGAGCGGCCATGAAGCGATCCTGCCGGTGCCGCGCTCTGTCGTCCACACACACGCCAGCCCGCGTTCGGCGGTGAATTTCCTGATCCATGCGGCTCAGATCGACGGCAGTGCCGTCGGCCCGCGCCGCAACCTGACGATGCCGGGCGTCGCCGTCACCGTCGGCGAGCAGATCGAAGCGCTGGAACGTGTCGCCGGCGCCAAGGCGGTCAAACTGATCCGCGAGGAGCCCGACGAGACGATCTGGGCGATCGTCAAGGGCTGGCCGACGCGCTTCGAGGCGCGGCGCTCGAGGGAGCTTGGCTTTGCCGCCGAAACGAGCTTCGACGAGATCATCCGCGTCCATATCGAGGACGAGTTGGGGGGCAATATCCCTAATTAAAGCGCCCCGATCGGACGCAACGAGGTCAGGCGCCAGTTAGGCTGGCCGAAAGCAGCAGCAGGCCGAACAGGAAGACAAAGGCGGCGCCGCCGATCTCGACGAAGGAATGGATGCGGTTGCCCATGCGGCCGTCGCCGGCGAAATACACCGCCCAGTTCTTCGCGGTCACCGCAAGCGTCGCCAGGGCCGAGACGGTGATTGCGGTGCCGAGCGCCATGGCCAGCACCGAAAGGATGCCGCCGAACCACAGCCCATTCAGCAAGGCGAAGCTCAGCACGATCAGCGCGCCTGAACAGGGGCGGATACCGACGGCAGCCACCGCCGACCAGGCCGTGCGCCAATCGAAGCGATCGCCGGAAAGCAGCGCCGGGTCGGGCGCATGCGAGTGTCCGCAGGTGTCGCAGACCTCGCCCGCCGCGTGGCTGTGGTGATCGTGCGCAGCATGGGCGTGGTCGTGGGCGCCGTGATCGTGATGGTCATGCGCATGGTCGTGATCGTCATGCGCATCAAGCGCGTGGGGATGTGCCGCATGGGCATGCGCGGAATGTGAATGGCCGGCATGTGAATGGCCGGCATGGGCAGCCGAGAGGCTGTAGCCCGGATTTGCGCCGAACAGGCGAAGGATGGCCGGGCCGGCCTTGCGCCACAGCAGCCAGGCGCCGAACAGAGTGACGAAGACATAGCTCATGATTTCGAGGAACCATGCGGCGTCTGTCATCGAGACAGCAGTGCCGCGCAGCAAGAAATAGGCGACCAGCATCACCACGATCGCGGTCAGCGCCTGCAGCAGGGCCGAGACGAAGGACAGCATGATGCCGCGCCGGAGCGCCACTTCATTGGCCACCATGTAGGAAGAGATCACCGCCTTGCCGTGACCGGGGCCGGCGGCGTGGAAAATGCCATAGGCAAAGGACAGGCCGATGAGCAGCCACAACTTGCTACCGTCCTGGCGCATCGCCTTCATCGCGCCGGCAAGCGCATGATAGAATTCCTGCTGGCGCAGATTGATCCACATCAGGATGTGGGCGAACGGGCCAGTGGCGGTTGGAGCCATGCCGTCATTGGTGCCGATGCCGAGTGAACTCTGGGCGTGGGCGGAGCCGAGGAAGTGCGTCATCACAAAGGCGACGGCCAGAAGGCCGATGGCCAAACGCAGGGACGGTTTCGTCACTGGATCTATCCTTCCGGCTGACAGGTCAGTTCGAGCTTGGTGGCGAAGATCTTGCTCATGTCGGTGCCCGTCGGATCGTTGAAGAAGGCATCGGTCAGGGTCTTCTGGTTCTCGGCGATCGCCTCGTCCGGGTTCGGGCGGACAACCTTGCTGGTGCAGGTCGGCGGCAACCCATCGACCTGCAGATTGGCATCCTCGGTGAAATCGATCGCGGTGTAGAAGGTCGGGTCGTAGACGCCGATATCTATCTTGCCGCTCAGTTTGATCGGCACCTTCGGTTCAGATTCAAACAGGATGATCAACTGGTCATTGTCGAAATTGGCCATCAAATGCGGCGGCGGGTTCATCGCCACGTCCTTGCCATCGACGGTGACAAGCTGGAAGTAATTGAACTCCGCCAGCGAAGCATGGACGGTGTCGGCGACTTCCTTCAGCTCCTTGTCGTCGAGCTTCAGGTCGGAATTCTTGTCGAATTCCATCATCACCGTGCTCGAAAACAAATCGTCGAAGCGCCAGAGATGGCGCAATGCCTTCACTGTTTGGTGATCCGGGCTGAGGACCACTTCGAGGCGGGCCTCGGCGAAGACGTGGGGATGCACCTCAGCCGGTCCGACGGCGGCAAATGTCCCCGCCAAGGCCGAAGCCAGCATGATTGCTTGCCGTTTCAGGTGCATTCTCGGTCGTGATTCCATCGGCTTCGGTGAATGCCGACAGTTACCACAAAGGGGGCGAAAATGGGACCGGAAGGCGGCTGAAGCTCATGCGCTCCCCAGTGCCTTGAACCACTGCACCAGGAAGTCGACGAAAACGCGAACCTTTGCAGGCAGATAGCGCCGGTGCGGATAGACGGCAAAAATGCCGCCGCCGGGCAGGATGCGGTCATCCAGCACCGTCACCAGCTTGCCGCTTTCGATGTCGGGCGCGGCGATGAAATCCGGCAGGATAGAAAATCCCAATCCAGCCACGGCAGCCGCCCTTGCCGCCATCGGGCTGTTGACCTCGATGGGGCCGGAAACCGAAACGCTCACGGTATCGCTGCTGTCGCCCTTGAACGGCCAGTTGGTGAGCCAGCGGCCATTGGTGTCGATGATGCAAGGCACGCGGGCAAGGTCTTGCGCCCTGACCGGCATGCCATGCTTCGCGATCAGTTCGGGAGACGCGCAAAGCCGTACCGAAAATGGCGCCAGACGCCTGGCGATCAGCGAGGAATTTTCCAGCCGCGAAATGCGCACCGCCAGATCGAAGCCCTCCTCGACCAGATCGACGAAACGGTCGTCGAGATGGATGTCGAGCACGATGTCGGGATGCTGCTTGGCGAAGTCGATCAGCGACTGGCCGATCGGCGCGTCGGCAAAGGTACGCGGCGCCGACAGCTTGATCCTGCCGCGCACGTCGCCGGAGGATTCGCGCACCGCATCGGCAAGGCTGTCGACCTCGCGCACGATCTCCGAGGCGCGCCGGTAGTAGGTGTGGCCGGCCTCGGTCAGGGAGAACTGCCTGGTGGTCCGGTTGAGCAGCAGCGCGCCGAGTTCGTCCTCCAGCTCGCGCACATATTTCGACAATAGCGCCTTCGAGCGGCCGATCTTGCGCGCCGCCGCCGAAAAGCCTTCGGCCTCGACGACATCGATGAAGGCACGCATGCGGGTCAGCGTATCCATGTCATGCGCCTCCTTGGGGGGCTGAAAGGATGCGGGCGGCCAGCGCAATCAGCTGCCGGTCGCTGTTCTTCGGACCGAGCAGCGAAAGGCCGAACGGCGCCCCGCCGACCTTGCCGAGCGGCAGCGTGATTTGCGGAAAACCGGACAGGCCGGAAAGACACAGCAATCTCAGCGCGCGCTCGCGATAGATCTGCAAATCATCAAATAATTCGGCCTTGAGCGGCGCGGCACCCGGAGCGGTCGGAAGCACAAGAACGCCGTCCTCGCCAAGCAGGTCGGTAAGCTCGAGGCGAAACGAAACGCGACGTTCCGTTTCGTGCTGCGCGGTTGCCGGGCCGACGGTCGCGCCATGCTCGAAGCGCTCCTTGACGCCGGGTCCCAGCATGCGGTCGCCGCCAGCGATCCAGGCGCCGTGGCTTTGCCAGGCTTCATAGCCTTGCAGCTTGCGGAAGCACCAATAAAGATCGTCGGTGGAATGCGACAGCGGGCCGACGCTGCGCGGTGCGCCCAGCACCGAAGCGACACTGCGGAGCATGGCGCGATATTCGTCGGCCTCGTGCGGGCCGAGCACGAGGCCGTCCAGCGAATCGAGGGCAAGAGGGCATTTCAGCTCGTGGCGGTGCGGATCGTCGCCGAGCAGCACCGTGCCGACCTTTTCGTAGGTGACGATGTCGCTTGCGAACCAGCCGAACGTGTCCAGCGAAGGCGCCAGCGGCATGGCGCCGTCGAGCGGGATGCGGCCATGCGTGGTTCTCAGGCCGATCAGGCCGCAGAAGCTTGCCGGCGCTCGGATCGAGCCGCCGGTGTCCGATCCGGTTGCAATGTCGGCCAGCCCGCCGGCGACTGCCGCGGCAGAACCGGAGGACGAGCCGCCAGTGACGCGGTCGGGTGCTGCCGGGTTGACGGGCGACGGGAAATGCGCGTTCAGCCCGAGCAGGGAAAATGCGAGTTCGTCGGTCTGCGTCTTGCCGACGAAGCGCGCGCCCGAATCAAGCAGCGCCTGGACGGCCGGCGCGGTCGACATGGCCGGTGAAGCGTCCCGGTACTTCTGCGGGTTGCCGCAGCCGGTGCGGTAGCCGGCGACGTCGAAGATGTCCTTGACGGCCAGCCGCAGGCCGGCAAGCGGGCCGGATTGCGCATTGGTAACAGGGACTTGATCAAGGTCGAGAAAAGCGTTCAGCGGGCCGCGAGTGCCTGTCATGCGTTCGATATCCGGATGTGCTTGCCGCAGCATTGTTCTTCTGGTGCCGCAGCATTGTTCGATGCCACAAATTTTACAACCTGCCATGCGATTTTTATTGATTGTGAAATCTTTCGATCTTATATCGCGCTTGCCCAAAGTCGCACGTGCCTGTGGGTGTCCGCCGATCCTCGAATGGTGAGGGCAATCGGTAAGGTAACTGGAGCCAACCCCTCCAGTCGGTTTAGCGGCCAACCGCCAACCGAGGACACCTTGAAGCAACGACGGTGCGGGCCTTTCTGGTGTTCTGCCGGTCGTCCAAAGACCGGGGTTACTGAAGAGGCACACCTTCATTGCCGGCAGTGCGGACGGGTCTCCCATCCAAGCCAAGGCAGACAAAGCGAACCGAGGCCGGGCAAGGCCAAGGTTCACCGCCGCGAGACGGCGCTTCATGGTTCCGGGGTCTCCACCGGCTGGTTCCATGGATTTCCGTCCCGCCTTTGTCCACCGCGTGTTCGCGAGGCCGAGAGCCCGCGTCCGCAAGCCTTTGTGCGCGCCGCAAGGCGCTGATGGAGAGACTCGATGGCTACCCAGCGCATCCTTGACTTCCTCGCCACCCGACGTCCGAACGGCCCGTGCCTCGTCGTCGACCTCGATGTCGTGCGCGACAATTTCCGTGCTTTCGAGAAGGCGCTTCCCGATTCCAAGATCTACTATGCGGTGAAAGCAAATCCGGCGCCGGAAATCCTGCGCCTGCTTGCTGCGATGGGCTCGTCCTTCGACACCGCTTCCGTTGCCGAAGTCGAGATGGCGATGGACGCCGGTGCGCCGGCGGACCGCATCTCCTTCGGCAACACCATCAAGAAGGAGCGCGACATCCAGCGCGCCTACCAGCTCGGCATCCGGCTGTTTGCGGTGGACTGCGTCGAGGAGGTCGAGAAGATCGCGCGCGTCGCACCCGGCGCCCGCGTGTTCTGCCGCGTCCTGACCGACGGCGAGGGTGCCGAATGGCCGCTGTCGCGCAAGTTCGGCTGTGTGCCGGCAATGGCGGTCGACGTGCTGCGCCATGCCAGGGCGCTCGGCCTCGACGCCTATGGCGTGTCGTTCCATGTCGGCTCGCAGCAGACGGACCTGACCGCCTGGGACCGCGCGCTGGCAGACGCCAAGAAGGTGTTCGCGACGCTCGCCGACGAAGGCATCGTGCTGAAGATGGTCAATATGGGCGGTGGTTTCCCGACCCGCTATCTCAGGGATGTGCCGGTGGCGCAGGCCTATGGCCAGGCGATCTTCTCGGCGCTCAGGAAGCATTTCGGCAACGCCATCCCCGAGACGATCATCGAGCCGGGCCGCGGCATGGTCGGCAATGCCGGCGTCATCAAGTCGGAAGTCGTGCTGATCTCGAAGAAAGCCGACAACGACAATGTGCGCTGGGTGTTCCTCGACATCGGCAAGTTCGGCGGTCTCGCCGAGACGATGGACGAGGCGATCCGCTACCCGATCGTCACCGCGCATGACGGCAGCGAGACCGCGCCTTGCGTGCTCGCCGGACCGACCTGCGATTCGGCCGACGTGATGTACGAAAAGACGCCGTACCCGCTGCCCTTGTCGCTGACCATCGGCGACGAGGTGCTGATCGAGGGCACCGGCGCCTATACGACGACCTATGCATCGGTCGCCTTCAACGGCTTCGAGCCTCTCCGATCCTACGTGATCTGAGGGCTCGCAAGAGTTGCTCAGATCATCCCGGTGGGCGCCTGTCGCCCGCCCGGGCTCGCCTGTGGAACAATCCGCTTGTGAAGGATCGCGGAAATGAACATTGCAGATCTCATCGTTGAAGGCGTGGGAATCTCCCCCCTCGAGGGGGAGATGGCCGCGAAGCGGCCAGAGGGGGTCGGTTCGACTGGACTCGGCCTCCTGCCGGAGATGGAGGCCGGCGCTTCACGCGCGACAACCCCCTCTGTCGCCTTCGGCGACATCTCCCCCTCGAGGGGGGAGATTGCGGTCGTCGCAGAAACCGCCGCCGACGTTGGCGCTCGCGAGGCTTTGCTCGATCGCGCTATGGGGCCGAAGCGCCGGAAGAAGTCGTCGGAAAAGCTGCGGCGCGGCCGCCGGCCTGCGGAAGGCCTGGCCTTTGTCGCGCGCGATGCGTCGGGCACTGTTGCCGGCACGGTGCGGCTGTGGGACGTGGTGCTGGGCGAGGGCGGCACGGCAGCGCTGCTGCTCGGCCCGCTTGCGGTCGACCCGGCGCTGAAAAATGCCGGCATCGGCTCGGCGCTGATGCGCCATGCGGTCACTGAGGCCGCGCGGCTTGGCCATGCGGCGATCCTGCTGGTCGGCGACGCGCCCTATTACGAGCGCTTCGGGTTTTCGGCCGCAAAGACCGGCTCGCTGGCCATGCCGGGGCCTTACGAGCGGCACCGCTTGCTGGCGCGGGAACTGGTTGTCGGCGCGCTCGACGGCGCGCAAGGCACGCTGAAGGCGGCAGGGCGCAAGCTGAAGGCGCAGGGGCTGCCGCTCGCTGCCTGATGGTTCGAAGCAAGCCGCCCGCCATCGTGCGGCGGCTTGTTTCACCTCAAGCGATCAGCCGATCAACTGGCTGAGCGCCATGGCGACTGTCATGTCGCCTTCGACCTTTATCTTGCCGGACATGAAGGCCATCGTCGGGTTGAGATCGCCTGATATCAGCGAGTCCAGATCGTCGAGGGAGAGCTTTATGGTGCAGTCGGCCGGCGCATCGGTGGTCGAGACATCGGCGCCGTCGATGACGACGACGCCGTCGCTGCCGGTGTCGAATTTCACGGAGCGATCGAACCCGGCACTCGCCACGCGCGACCTGATCTTGTCGGCAATCTCCTGAACGCTCATGGCGGTTCTCCTCGTCTCGTTGCGTTTGTCGCGCGCCGGCGCTTCGGCCCGGCCGAAGCCGCTTGCCTGGTTTTACAGCCACGGCCGCCGGCGCATATAGCTTCGGGTTGACGTTTACGTCAACGCAGTTCCCCGAGGTGAAGATGGGCTTTATCGCCGCAGCATCACGCGGGCATGACACCTCGGCCGCCCGCATTGTTGCCATGCGATGTTGCCGAGGGTATCAGGCACCCACGAATATCGGCGAGCCGCCCCGGTGCTTTCCAGAAACGAACCGCCCAGAAATGAACCGCAAGTCTATGCCCGCCGGTTGCGCGCGGTGCTGATCAGATCTATCCCGCTGCTCGAGGCACGCGGCATTGCCGTCGTCATTCTGGCGGCCCTGGTCGGGATGATGGCGGGCGCGCTGGTCACCGGCATGAGCGGACTGGTGCAGGTCCTGCATGGGCTTATGTTCGGCGTTCAGCCCGGCGGTCGGCTTTCGGCGATGTTTTCGCTGCAAAGGCCGGAGCAAGCGCTGATACCGGCGATCGGCGGCATCCTGCTCGGGCTGACGGTGATCTGGCTGAGAAAGCGGAAGTTCCGCACGCCGGTCGATCCGATCGAAGCCAACGCGCTTTATGGCGGCCGCATGTCGCTGACCGACACCTTCATCATCGCCGGGCAGACGATGATCTCGAGCGGCTTCGGCGCTTCGGTCGGGCTCGAGGCCGGCTATACGCAGGTGGGTTCGGGCCTGGCGTCGCGGCTGGCGCGCTTGTTCAGGCTGCGCCGCAACGATGTTCGCATCCTCGTCGGCTGCGGTGCCGCCGGCGCGATCGCCGCCGCCTTCGACGCGCCGCTGACCGGCGCCTTCTACGGTTTCGAGCTGGTCATCGGCATCTACTCGGTCGCCAATGTTGCGCCGGTGATGGCCGCCGCGATCTCGGCCTCGCTGACCGCAGAGGTGTTCGGCGGCGTGCCGTTTCCGCTGGAGCTCGCCGGTCTGCCGCAGCTCACCGTCAGCCAGTATTTGCCGTTCATGCTGCTCGGGCTTCTGGGCGGCGGCGCTTCCATCGCCATCATGCATCTGGTGAGCCTGATCGAGCGCCTCTTTGCCCGGCTGTCGATCGACGCCTCGCTGCGCCCCGCCATCGGCGGCGTGATGGTCGGGCTGCTGGGGCTGGTCACGCCGCAGGTCCTGTCCAGCGGCCATGGCGCGCTGCACCGCGAATTCGCGATGAATTACGGGCTGGCCGTGGTGGCCAGCGTCTTCGTGCTGAAGCTGGCGGCGTCGGCGATTTCGCTCGGCTCTGGCTTCCGCGGCGGCCTGTTCTTTGCCTCGCTGTTCCTCGGCGCCCTGCTCGGCAAGATGTTTGCCGGCGCGATGGCATTCGTCTCGCCGGCGACCGGCATCGACCCTGCCGTCGCCGCCGTCGTCGGCATGACCTCGCTCGCCGTCGGCGTCGTCGGCGGCCCGTTGACGATGACCTTCCTGGCGCTGGAATCGACCCGCGACCTGACGCTGACCGGCGTGGTGCTGGCCGCCTCGCTCATGGCGGCGATCCTGGTGCGCGAAACGTTCGGCTATTCCTTCTCGACATGGCGCTTTCACCTGCGCGGCGAAACCATCCGCAGCGCCCATGATGTCGGCTGGATGCGCAGCCTGACTGTCGGCTCGATGATGCGAAAGGATGTCCGCACCATCGACGCCTCGACGACGCTTGCGGAATTCCGCAAGCAGGTGCCGCTCGGTGCCTCGCAGCGCGTCATCGCGGTCGACGCCGACCTGCATTATGTCGGCGTGCTGATCGTCGCCGAATTGCACAGCCATTTGTCGGATGACGAGATGCCGGTGCTGTCCTTCGCCAAATTCAGGGATGCGGTGCTGGTGCCGAGCATGAACGTGCAGTCGGCGGCCGAGACCTTCCAGCGCGCCGGCGCCGAGGAATTGGCGGTGGTCGAGGATTTCACCGACCGCAAGGTGGTCGGGCTGTTGACCGAAGGCCACCTGATGCGGCGCTATGCCGAGGAACTCGACAAGGCGCGGCGCGATCTGTCGGGCGAGGGGTAGCCGCGTCCTGTCCCGATAGCGATGCGACACACATGTCGGCTGCTGCGTAAGGAGGGCACGTCAACGGCCCGCTAATCGCCGGCTCCGAAATCCGATTGCGCGGACTGTCTTCTTGATTACTTTTGCGATCACGGCGGTCGCGAGCACGGCAAACGCTAGGCGACCGAGAAGCACGCTCGTAACATCAGCGCCAAGTGTGACAACGACCAACGTATCCTCAATGAGGCTATGGGCAAAACCCATGAACACGCAGGCAAGGAATATCTGACGCGGCTCCGCGCTAGGCGTGCGCGCCTCGCGGATCAGCAGTCCTGCGCCATAGGAAATCCCGAGAAACAGGCCAACAGCGGCGAAAGGTACCGTCTGCTTTTCGATGCCGGCGAGCCGAAAGAGCGGGGCAAGCCCTCTGTTCATCCACTCCAAAATGCCCGACATCTTGAGAAGCTCGATCACCCAGCTCAGCGCAAGCAGAACAACGAGCATGATGCCCAGGGTTTTGAGCGTACCCAGGAGAAAGCCGCCCCAGTCGGTGCTTTCATTCGTCGGCATCCACGCCGGCTTCACCGGTCCTGACAGCCATCCGGTCACGGCCAATATCTGATGCAGAAGGACAGCAAAGACCAAACCCCCGCCAATACGAAGCGCCGCGGTGACCAGGAAGCTCGGCCCGGCCCTCTGAATGATCCGTTGCTCGATCGGAATGGCATGTGCAAACAGCAAGAGAGCCGAAAGAACCGTCATGTCGGCAGTGCTGAGCGCCGAAACCGGAACCAAGGTGAATACGATCACAAGCGCGCCCCAGATCCCGACCAGCAATCCCGTCAGCCAGGCAAAGGCGAGTTCAGGTGGCAACCCCACCTGCAACATGAGCGGGGAGAAGAACGGAGAAATCGCCTGGATGACGCCAAGGTCCTGCAGCAGCCGCGTGGCAATCGCAACCGGAACGATCACGCGAACCAGTTCCCAATAGATTTCAAGCGTCTCCAATGTCTTGCGATAGAAGGCGGCGCAAATTGCCATCATGCTGCTCCATCATCCCTGGAGCCATCTGAGTAGCGTGAGACGCTTCGCATTTGTGGTCAAAGTTTGCGATTCCGTGCAATAAAATTGCAACGCACCGAATGAGCGCGACCGACATGGACAAGATCGACAGAAGGCTTCTCAACCTGCTCCAGGATGATGCCTCACGAACTAACGCCAAACTGGCGGGGTTAGTCGGGCTTTCCCCTTCGAGCTGCCTGCGCCGCATACGACGACTGAAGAAAAGCGGTGTCATCAGCCGCATTGTCGCGCTTCTCGCACCGGCAAAGGCTGGCCGGGGCTTGAAGGCGATCGTCGCCGTCGAACTGGAGCGTCATGGTGAGCAGTATATGAGGGACTTTCTCGAGTTGGCCGCTCAGGAACCGGCCGTCACTCAGGCCTACAGTGTAAGCGGCGAAACCGACGCCGTCCTCATGCTCCGCCTGACGGACATGGAAGAGTTCGATGCGTTATGCGAGCGACTGTTCCGAGACCGAAGCAACGTCGCGCGATACCACACGATGTTCGTGATCCGAACGGCCAAAGAAGTGACCGCAATTCCACTGTAGTGTTCGGGTTGCGATAGACCTGCCAGGGATAGTGTGCTGAAGGTTCTGCAAAAAGTTTTGGAGAGAGAACGGCGCCTGCTCTGAGGGGCGAGCGGCCATGGCACGGTGGTG